>NZ_CAXTNP010000001.1:0-16168 GCF_964245575.1 uncultured Nostoc sp.
CCGCTCTTTGACTATTGACAGACTGCAAAAATCCTTAACTTGTTACGAATCCTTTAGGAATTAAGTACTATTGCTTTGACAACCCCTAAAAACAACAAAACCGCCTTATTAGCGGTTTATGATGCGGCAGTCATACGACTACCCCCAGGCTGTGCCTAATTACTATAATATCTTCTATCTTGCTGATTGTCAATTTAGAATCATTTAGTGGAGATTTGGAGGTGCGATCGCTCTTTTTAACGAACTACAGAGGCGCAGAGAACACAGAGGAAGAAGGGGAGTAATTGCACGCTGGAGATTTTGCAGGCGATCGCTCTTTTTAACAAACCGCAGAGGACACAGAGGAAGAGAGTGATCGCACGCTGAAGATTTTGCAGGTGATCGCTTTTTTTAACGAACCACAGAGGCGCAGAGAATACAGAGGAGGAAGAGAGCGATTCCACGGTGAAGATTTTGCAGGCGATGCCTTCAGCGGGCTTCGCCTACGCTTTTTTAACGAACCGCAGAGGCACAGAGTACACACAGGAAGGAGAGGGCGATCGCTTTTTGTTTTCGGATTAGAATCACGCGATTAGGTTTATATTTGTCTATTATCTTACTTGACAGATTACTTTTTTCTGTATATTTTTTGTAGTACAAGTACACTCAAATTACAATTTCAATAAAGATGAAAGTAAATCAAAATCATATTCCTGACTGGATTTCAGAAGGACAAAGGATAAATGCAACTCATTTAATAGTAGTCTATAACGCTAGCAGTGGGCAGGATTTTCCAGTTTACCTTATGTTAGGAGAAAACTTTCAACAGAAGTTACAATCATGCAATGCAGGTAGTTGCGCTTACGTAACAGACTTTAGTCTGTAGGAAAAATGAGTAGTGTAGCTTGTACTATTGGCTTGAAACATGCCTCAAAATTTTATCTATATCATTTATTTATTTAAAAATTTAGAGCTTAGAGACTATATAAGTGCTTTAGCTTTACTATTTACCTTATGGAACTATTGGAATACAGAGAAAAAATTTGCTTCATTAAATTATCCTGTATTAAAAACAGAATTAGAATTACCAACATTTAGAGACCAGAACAAACTATTTCCTATCTACCCTAATTATAAAGTCATTAATATAAGTGATAAAAAAGCTGTTGATATTAAGATTGAAGTCAAGATATACTCCTTAAAAAGGAAGTATAAAATTTGGCAATCTTGTTGGTTAAATCGAAGTTCAACTAAATTTGATAATTTAGAACCAAAAGCCGAATTAAAATTTACAGAATATTCCCAGGAATTTATTATTTTTAAGGGTAGATTATTCGCTCAAAGAGAGACACAAAAATATGCAGAACAAAATTATAGAGAAAACATTCCTATTAAAGCAATTATAAATGTCTATTATAGTCCTGTTCTTTATCAAGCGAAAAAGCTTAGAACCTCTAAAATTTATAATCTTATTCTTAAACGTGATTATAAAGCAAATTTTACACAAGAAGATTTTATTGATTTAATACCAAATCTATTAAAACTAGATATTAAACTTATTCTATCCGTAGTTAATCAATTGTTTATTTACCAATATCTACTACCTAAACTTGAATTAAAATAAATGGTGATGTATTATACCCCTTATTGGAAACTTCAAGAGGTAGAAAAATCTTGGCAATTTCCATTTAAGTTATTTTAATTTATTTCTTAATAAGAAATTTTTCAATCCAATCTGCCTATTTATATTTACCAACAAAACAAAAAAACTTGCTTCAGGAACATCAAGCTCTCAAAGCAAGCAAAGTCTCTACATTCTTTCTTTACTTCGCGCCCTTTGCGCCCTTCGCGGTTCGTTTCTCTTAAAGTTGCTTCACTTCCGAAACCAACTTCGCCACCATATCCTTAGCGCTACCAAAAAGCATCGTAGTTTTATCCTTGTAGAACAACTCATTATCTACACCGGCAAAACCCGTACTCATCCCGCGCTTAATCACAATCGTCTGCTTCGCCCGATCTACTTCCAAAATCGGCATACCATAAATCGGGCTATTTACATCACTTCGCGCCGCCGGATTTACCACATCATTTGCCCCAATTACCAAAGCTACATCCGCTTGTTCAAACTGGGGATTAATATCATCCATGTCGTACAACTGGGTATAAGCCACATTTGCCTCTGCTAGCAACACATTCATGTGTCCCGGCATTCTCCCAGCAACAGGGTGAATGGCATACTTGACATCAACGCCCATTTTTTCTAACTGATCTGACAATTCCCGGACGCTATGTTGCGCTTGGGCAACTGCCATACCATAACCAGGCACAATTACCACAGAACGGGCATAACCCAACATCATCGCCCCTTCTTCGGGATCGATACTGCGGACAGTTTGATCGGTTGCACCACCACCAGCAGCACCACCACCAGAAGTAGATCCTGTACCAAAAGCACTGAACAGCACACTGAAGAGAGAGCGGTTCATCGCCTTACACATAATCTCGGTGAGGATTAAGCCAGATGCTCCTACCAAAGCCCCAGCGATGATTAACATATTGTTCATCACCACGAAACCAGCCGCCGCCGCCGCCACACCTGACAAGGAGTTCAACAGCGAGATTACCACTGGCATATCGCCGCCACCAATGGGGATGACGAACATTACACCCAGCACTAAGGAAACAGCTACCACTCCCAAGAATATGGGTAAGCTATCTGGTGTGATGATTAAATAGGCACTACCTACCAAATAAGCACCCAGAAGCAACAGGTTAAATGGCTGCTGGAAAGGAAATGTAATCGGGGAACCGCTAATTAAACCTTGCAATTTAGCAAAGGCTAAAAAACTACCTGTGAAGGTAACGCCACCGATTAACACGTCCAATAGCATGGAAATGTTCACATCTAGGGGTACGGGTGCGCCAGAATCTAATAATCGCCAAAATTCGGCAACGGCGACTAATGCTGAAGCCGCACCACCTAAACCGTTGAGTAAACCCACCATTTGGGGCATTTCCGTCATTTGGACTTTATAGGCAACGATCGCCCCAATTCCCGATCCAATCGCCAAGGCCAACAATATCATCTCGTAGTTCAACACATGCCGATCCAGCATTGTCGCTACAATTGCCAGCAGCATCCCCACAGATGCAACCACATTACCGTTTCGCGCTGTAGCTGGTGAACCCAGCTTTTTCAAACCAAAAATGAATAAGGATGCAGCGACTAAATATGTCAGCTGAATGCCAGTTGGTAAAAAGTCGCTCACGCCTTAATCTCCTTCTTCTTGAACATTTGCAGCATTCTATCTGTGACTAGAAAGCCACCTACAACGTTGACTGTAGCTAGTACTACGGCAATTAAACCGAGAATTACTGACACACTTGTGTCTCTAGCACCTGAGGCCACTATTGCCCCAAGTACCGAAATGCCAGAAATCGCGTTTGAGCCTGACATTAAAGGCGTGTGTAGAGTCGGTGGTATTTTGTTGATAACTTCAAAGCCGATAAAAGATGCCAAAACAAATACAAACAAAGCAGCAAGTAATGCCTCTGTCATGAAATCAAACTCCTTGTGTAAATAGACATGGGGCATTGGGAAAAATCTTCCCTAGTCCCTAATCCCCAGTCCCTAGTCCCCAGTCCCTAATTAACCGCCGGTTGTTGAGTATTCGATGCTTGTAGCGCATCCCGCACTCGTTGATTGCGAATTTCACCAGCGTGGGTAACGCAAGCTGCATCAACGATGTCGTCGCTAAAGTCTACCTGTAAAGCTTTGTCTTTAATTAGCAATTGCATCAACGATGTTACGTTCTTGGCATACAATTGGCTGGCGTGAATTGGCATCGATGATGGGAGATTAATGGGGCCGATAATTGTCACGCCGTTCCACACAATATCTTTACCGGGTTCTGTGCAGGCGCAGTTACCACCCTGATCGGCAGCCAAATCCACAATCACTGAACCGGGTTTCATTTGTGCCACCATATCTTCTGTAACCAGCCGTGGTGCTTGTCTCCCTGGAACTTGGGCGGTGGTAATCACGACATCAGAATTTTTGACGTGTTCGGCGACAACTTCTTGGGTACGTTGTTTGCTAGCCTCAGAAATTTCCTTGGCGTAGCCACCTGCGGCGACGGTTTCTTCGTCTAATTTGACTTCAACGAATTTTGCCCCTAAGCTTTGCACTTCTTCTTTGACGGCCGGACGAATATCAAAGGCTTCTACCACTGCTCCCAAGCGTCTGGCGGTGGCGATCGCTTGCAATCCCGCTACACCAGCGCCCATAATAAAGACTTTCGCTGGAGCGATCGTACCTGCGGCTGTGGTTAACATCGGGAAGTATTTCGGTAATGCAGCTGCGGCAATTAATACAGCCTTGTAACCTGCTAATGAAGCTTGCGAGGACAAAGCATCCATACTTTGCGCCCTGGTAGTACGGGGAATCATCTCCATACTCAAGGCTGTGACTTTACGATTTGCTAGTTGCTGTGCTACAACGGGGTTTCCCAAGGGATTGAGGAAACTGACTAAAACAGCCCCTTCCTTTAACAAGTCAATTTCTGAGCGTCCATCTTCTCGTTCTTGTGGGGGGCTGACTTTCAGCAGAATATCTGTTTCGCCCCATAGTTTGGCAGTATCGCTGATTATTGTGGCTCCTGCGGCTTCATAGTCAGAATCGCTGAAAAATGATCGTTCTCCTGCACCTGTTTCTATCCAAACTTCCAAACCTTGTTTTACCAATCGAGCAACGGTGTCAGGAATTAATGCCACACGACGTTCACAAACTTCAATTTCTTTAGCAACTGCTATTCTCATGAAATCTCCTGAAGATAAATACCTAATCTCTGCCAAGTAAGCGATTGTCTAGATGAGGCGTGTCCCGCACTCATAGTACTTAGGCAGGAACATCACCCATGAATTTTACTTGTAGATTGAACCTTGAAACTTTCCTCTCCCACTCTTCGCTGTCCAGGCAAAGCCTGACTTTGCCGTTGGCAAATGTCATATTCTCAGATAGTTGCAAACAGGGTTACGTATTGCACATCCTAAATTGATTCCCAAATTTTGCATCTTTATCTTCAGCTTATTTTCGGGATTGAGAAATTTTGGTATTCCTTTCTTATAGAGTAATATTGACCAAATTTTGAAAGCTTTATAATTTCCCAATCAAATTTTAATAATTACGACTCTGATTCCAACTTATTTTAATCAATTTAGCCCAACTTAACTAGCGATCGCTGATGGCACGCCTCAATTTTTATAACAAAATTCTCAAATTTAGATACACTTGTACATATTTTGAAACACAACCCAATCCTGACTGTGTTTATATTGAGTTCAAAATTTGACCAACCTAATCATCAAATCACCACTCTGTAAGGGTAATGAAGTAAATAAAGTATATGATAAATTTATAACTAAGTAATTTTGCTGTCGCCTAAAGCTCAGTGAAGATGGCACTTTTTTTTGTTATTGAACGTCAATTGTCAGGAAGTCAGTAGTAAAGTTTAGTAACGAATACTAACAGACAGTTATTTTAGATAACAGATTTATATTTTGGTAGAGGAAGCCTGATTATGCGACGTTTACTTTCTGCTTTAGCCGTTACTAGCTTTCTGGTTACTGGATTACCAGCCTTAACTTGGGCACAAAGTTTACCTGGATTTACGCTATTTAGTGGCGTAAAACAAGAAAATCAGCTGCCCTTTAGGTTAGATTTTGGTGGACAAGCCAATGGTTGGGATCGATACATATTAAGGATTCCAGCCCAAAAAATGAAATTGGCTGTTGGTCAATTTGCCATTACTTACCCTGATTATTACAAAGGAACTTTTGACCAGAGAAAAATTGAAGTCCGAGTCAAAGGCAAAGCAGTTCCGCTTTCTGAGGTGAAGTGGGACAAAGAAGGTAAGCTGATTAATATTTTTCCCCAAGAGCCAGTACCAGCAGGTAGTGCAGTTGAAGTAGTCTTATCTAACGTGAAAAACCCAGCCTTCGGCGGAGTTTACTATTTTCGCTGTCAAGTTCTCTCCCCTGGCGATGTGCCACTATTGCGCTACATGGGAACATGGATTTTGAGCATCAATTAACTTTGGGGAGTGGGGAGTGGGGAGATGAGGGAGAAATCAATTCAAAATTCAAAATTCAAAATTCAAACATTTTAGAACTTCTGCCTCCTCTTTGCCAATCCCCTATTCCCTATTCCCTAATAACGTAATACAATTAGAGATTGTGAGTTTTTATAAAAATCACCTAAAAGGAGAAGAGTATGAAAAGAACACTAGGCGGCACTAGCCGTAAGAGAAAAAGAACCTCTGGTTTTCGCGCCAGAATGCGGACACCAGATGGCAGAAACGTGATTAGCGCTAGAAGAAGAAAGGGGCGTCACCGTTTAAGTGTTTAGGGCGTATCTAAGCTAAAAGAGCATCTGTGGCTTTGCCTAAAGCAAATCGGCTAAAATCCCGCAAAGATTTCCAGGCAGTTTTCCGGGAAGGGATTCGGCGTCATGGCTCTTATTTAACATTGAGAGCCTTAAAGCCGTTATGTTCAACAAAACCTTCTTTGTCCACTGCCACCCAGACAACACAAGCAACTGACTCAGTACATCTTGCTAGCACGCGGATTGGCATTTCCATAAGTACAAAAGTAAGCAAAAGGGCAGTGGTTCGCAACCGAATCAAACGGCAAATTACTTCTGCTTTATATAACTTGCTGCCCAAATTATCACCAGGATGGCGGCTAGTGTTCATTGTCAAACCCACAACAGCAGAATCTAAGTGCGTAAGCCCACAATTTCTGCAAGAATTAGAGCAGTTGTTGGCACAAGCTGAGGTGTTCGATGGGAATTCGTGAAGATGTTTATTATGAAGGTGGCCCCCATATTGGGGATTTAATTGTCAACCTGTTGATTGGGCTAACCATTGTCGGGATACCATTAACAGTTGGGGCAATCGTCAGAGCATTGTGGCTGCGTTTCCGCATCACCGATCGCCGAATTACCGTGACGGGAGGTTGGCAGGGACGCGATCGCACTGACATAATTTACTCAGAAATTGTCAAAGTCGTTACAGTCCCCCGTGGCATTGGCTTGTGGGGAGATATGGTACTAACCCTAAAAAACGGCAGTCGTCTCGAATTGCGGGCAATTCCCAAGTTTCGGGAAGTCTATGACTACATCAACGAAAGAATTGCTGCAAAAAATCCCGAATATAGCGCTGCTGCTAACAAGTGATGAGAGTAGGGAGTAGGCTTGCCGTGAGCGTAGCCGAACGGAAGTAGGGAGTACTAAATGCAAAATTTCCTCAGATAAAATCCAAAATTCAGAACTTCCTACATTACCAGTAAAAACTACATACCACTCCCCACTCCCCACTCCCCACTCCCTTTTTTTGGATGTGCGGCTATCCGTAGCGAAGGGTAGTCGCACATAATTTATGATTTAGATAAATTAGATTCAGTTAGTTTACAGTACCTCAGGTTGAATTCAGAATAATGGATTTTGGTATCGGCTTTCTCTCGAACAACGTGATGCTGCCAATCATAGATTTCTTCTATGGTATTGTGCCTAGCTACGGATTGGCGATCGTTGCTTTGACCCTGATAGTCCGCTTCGCGCTCTATCCCCTGAGTGCTGGCTCAATTCGCAACATGCGGAAAATGCGAATTGTACAACCTCTGATGCAGAAGCGGATGGCAGAAATCAAAGAGCGCTATAAGGATGAACCGCAAAAGCAGCAGGAGGAAATGGTCAATGTTCAAAAAGAATTTGGCAACCCCTTGGCAGGCTGTTTTCCATTACTAGTGCAAATGCCGGTCTTATTAGCGCTGTTTGCCACTTTGCGGGGTTCGCCTTTTTCAAGTGCGAACTACAGCGTTAACCTGCAAATCTTTCCCGCAGAACAAATCGAACAAATTCAACCGCAAGCCTTTGCCACTGCTCCTCAAAATATTTACGTTGCTGATGGAGAACACGTTAAAGTAGCTGCCATCCTTCCTAGTGGTAACAAACTAGCGGTGGGAGAACAAACTAAGATCCAATATCAGACCATTGAGGGCAAACCATTTCAAGTACTCTTAGCAGAACACCCAGAAAATAAGCTCATTCCTGATTGGAAAGTCACCAAAGGTGAAGATAGGGTAAAAATTGATGCCCAAGGCAATGTAGAAGCATTGCAGCCTGGAGAAGTCACTATTCAAGGAACAATTCCTGGACTAGCAGCAGACAAAGGTTTTCTATTTATTGATGCCTTAGGCAGGGTTGGCGCAACTGATCCAGATGGCACAATCCACTGGGATATTGTCGCCATGATCGTCTCCTTTGGAATCAGCCTTTATGTTAGCCAAATGCTTTCTGGGCAAAATTCCAGTGGTGGCAATCCGCAGCAAGATACAGTTAACAAAATCACTCCAGTTATTTTTTCTGGGATGTTTTTGTTCTTCCCCTTACCAGCTGGGGTGCTGATGTATATGGTGATTGGTAATATTTTTCAAACTGCACAAACTTATCTTCTCTCCCGCGAACCTCTACCAGAAGAACTGCAAAAAATTGTAGCAACTCAGGAGAAAGAAGCAGTAGTTGCAGAACAAAAGGCATTGCCATTTGAACCAAAAAGTGCCAAGAAAAAGGCGACAGGGGGATCATGAGCAATATTCCCATGCAGCGAGGTCAGCAGTGGTTAAAAACCCTGCTGGAACTCACTGGAACACCTGCTGAAATTCAGGGTCATTTAGAAACTGCCCAATCTCAAGACGGCGATTCTCCAGAACCAGATAACTACTGGTTAACAATTGACCAAACTAATTTGACGACAGAACAAATCCAGGTATTAACTGGTGCTGATGGTTCTGTATTAGATGCGATTCAGTATCTAGCAAATTCGGTTTTAAACCTGAGCCAACCCCCGGAGGAACAAGCCTCTTACACCATTGAGTTAAATGGCTACCGGGTCAAAAGAGAAGCCGAAATTCGCGCATTAGCAGAAGCAGCAGCCGATGAAGTGCGCTTTTCTGGTAGAGAAGTGGAAATCAAATCCCTCAGTTCTGCTGAAAGGCGTCAAATCCATACCTTCTTGAAGGAGTTTGGAGATTTAGAAACCTTCAGTCGCGGTAAAGAGCCGCATCGTCATCTGGTTGTGCGACCAGCTTCGTTGGAAGGAGTAAGGAGTTAGGAGTTAGGAATTAGGAGTTAGGAGTTAATTGAAACTCTTAACAATATAATTTCTTTCAAAATTTCTCTTGTTCTTAAGAGATAAAATTAAAGATGTAGTATCAGTATTATTGCTGGTAATGAAGATAAATTTTTAGTGAGGATGTCTCACAAATCCTATGGACGCAATTTTTATTCCGCAGCTAACTAAAGCCCCGGAGCGGACAGAGGAAGTTCAGGTTCAGGAATTTCTGCCTGGTCTGGAAACGTTGACACCAGTTCGCGGTCATGTGCGCGTGCAGCATCATGGCAATTATCTGGAAGTGTCCGCTCAGGCAGAAACAATTATTACTTGTACCTGCAATCGCTGTTTGCAGCAATACAATCGACGTTTAGGGCTTAATACAAAGGAAATCATCTGGTTAGACGAAACTGCAAATCAGGCAAATGACTTGCCCCTAGAGCGGGAAGTGACTATGGAAGATTTGCTGGAAACCCTACCGCCCGATGGTTATTTTTATCCCAACGAATGGTTGTATGAGCAGATGTGCTTGGCAATTCCCCAGCGCCAGCTGTGCAGTAGGAATTGTCCAGGTATTCCTGTAAGTACTACTGTTGATAGTTCTGATACTTCTGATAGTTCTGAAACTCCAGTTGATAACCGTTGGGCTTCTCTGGAAGCCCTGAAAAAGCAACTTCCGGGGTAGATATTTAATGCGCCGTTTGCTGTATTACGGCGCAATAAATTATCTATTTATAAGTATGAGTTGCCTAGAATACCTAACGCGCCTTATAAACTCTACTCCTGATTAAAAAATCTTTTGTCGTGCAGCAAAGCCGCAATTTTATCAGTATATTCTTTAGCTAATTCTGATGCCATTTCTTTAGTAAAAACTGTATTTTCTGGAATATCTTTGAAGTAATTTTCTATAACATTTTCACCTTGCTTGCTGAAGCTTTGATAAATTTGCTTATCATTTATAACCTTAAATAGGCAACTTAAGGAATTCTGAATTTGCTGTAAGTTATTCTCTCGAAGTTGTATAACTTTTAAAACTTCATCTCTAGAGAGATTAATATTAACAGCTTTTTCTCTAATTTTTTGAGCTATAATATCAAAAGAATAGAATTCTTTATATTCTTTCCCTGTGTAAGTATCTGATAGTAATACTATAAATTTGAAGGTACTAAAAAACTCAATATAAGCATACAGTATTTTTTCACTAGGATTGCCTACAACAAATAAAGTATGCAAAACTTCTATAATTTCTGAATTGGAATTAGTAATAGTTTCTGGATAATAGTGCCAAACAGTATTATTTAGCTGACCATCTTTTATATAAGGAATTAAGTGCGATATGTGATTTCGCTCTCCTCCTTTGTAAATATAGAAACTGGTTGCCATTTTACAGATAGCTCGAAATGCTTCATCTCCTCCAAAGGTGAGTTGATACTTAATAGGACTATCAATGAATTCTTGTCGCTTGATTGCATTACTCATAAGTTCTTGAACGTCAATCCAGGGGTGATTACGTTTAAGCCCGTTAAGCGCCACTTTCATCTGATTTTCATCTCTAGTAGACACAGAAAGATAGACATTATCTCCATCGACTCTCACATCAATGTTTGGTTCTATTCGTGCTATTTTGCCGCCATGAAGTAGAAAAACTTTTTCAGATGTGCTAATTATTTCTGCTTTGGTGTGCGGATTCTTACCTCTATCGCGCTTGATATCAAGAATTAAACCTATAATATTTAGCTGCTTACCAAGAGCAGCATCTATGCCATCCAAGTGCGGGCCACATTTGTTACAAATCAAAGATGATGATTTGAGCCTGCCTCCTATGGAATTGAGTATTATATGTTCTTTGTAAATATTGTCTGAACTAATTTCGTATTCACAGATGTAACATTTAGACATATATTTTCCTTAACTCTTAGAATAGTCAATATTTATAAATTTTATTTAGCGAAATTAGGCTGAATTTGCTAACGATAAACAATGTTTACATCCAATTTTTAAGCATTTTCTGGCAAGAGTCTGTAAAAAATTGAGTAGTTTTAAGCACCTGATTATCCTGACAGATCATTTAACTATACTCACCACAAAAGAGTGATCGCTCACCCTTGAGGAATATCTTACATCGAGCGATCGCACTCGCAACCGCTTATGAACTGGTCGATGTTGGTTTTTTAGTTGTTAGAGGTGATACAAACCTGAACAATGAGAGAAGAACTAATAACGATAGCCAAATATGAACTTCCGTGAAGAGTTTAAACTGCTGCTACGCGCCCGCTACCCTTTAATTTATATTCCCACTTATGAGGAAGAACGGGTAGAAGCAGCTATCCGTGAAGAAGCAAGCAACCAGGGTAATCGCCCAGTGTATACTTGGGATTTTGTCGATGGCTACCAAGGAAACCCCAATGATGTCGGGTTTGGGCGACGTAACCCGTTACAAGCTTTAGAATTTATCGAAAAATTACCAGCTTCCGCACCTGCGGTATTGATTCTCCGAGATTATCATCGCTTTTTAGATGACGTAGCGATCGCCCGCAAACTCCGCAACCTGTCCAGACTTCTCAAGTCGCAACCAAAAAATATTGTCCTATTGTCGCCACGCATCGCCATTCCTGATGACTTAACCGAAGTGCTGACAGTCGTCGAGTTTCCCTTACCCGCCGCCCCAGAAATTAAAACTGAGGTGGAACGCTTACTACAAAGTACTAGTAACTCACTTTATGGCAAAGTTTTAGATGATTTGGTGCGCTCTTGTCAAGGGCTTTCAATGGAACGGATTCGCCGGGTTTTGGCAAAAGCGATCGCTACCCACGGTGAATTGCAACCAGAAGACGTGGATCTAGTTTTGGAAGAAAAGCGCCAAACTATCCGTCAAACCCAAATCCTGGACTTCTACCCCGCCACTGAGCAAATTTCTGATATCGGCGGACTAGATAACTTGAAAGACTGGCTGATTCGCCGGGGAGGTTCATTTACTGATAAGGCGCGACAGTACGGATTACCGCACCCTCGTGGTTTAATGTTAGTGGGTATTCAGGGAACTGGTAAATCGTTAACGGCAAAAGCGATCGCTCATCACTGGCATTTACCCTTGCTACGTTTGGATGTGGGAAGGTTATTTGGTGGCTTGGTGGGTGAATCAGAATCTCGGACTCGGCAAATGATCCAAGTAGCTGAAGCCCTCGCTCCCTGTATTTTGTGGATTGATGAAATAGATAAAGCCTTTGCCGGACTTGGTAGCAAAGGTGATGCAGGAACAGCCAGCCGTGTGTTTGGCACTTTTATTACCTGGCTAGCCGAAAAAAGCTCACCCGTTTTTGTCGTCGCCACCGCCAACGACATCCAAGCTTTACCGCCGGAAATGCTTCGTAAGGGGCGATTTGATGAAATTTTCTTTGTGGGTTTGCCCACCCAAGAAGAGAGAAAAGCAATTTATGATGTTCATTTATCCCGATTGCGCCCGCATAACTTAAAAAGTTATGACATCGACAGGTTAGCTTATGAAACGCCCGATTTTTCTGGGGCAGAGATTGAACAAACTTTAATTGAAGCAATGCACATTGGATTTAGCCAAAACCGCGACTTTGCTACTGATGATATTTTAGAAGCAGCCAGTCAGATCATCCCCTTGGCGCGAACTGCTGTAGAGCAAATTCAGCAACTCCAAGAATGGGCTGCTGCTGGGAGAGCGCGTTTAGCATCTAAACACAATCCTTTAAGCGAACGCCTCCGGCGCACTACGTGAACGCATTCAGCAGTAGCTACAATAATTGGTTAGTTAATAATTACTAGTCAATAGTCAACAGTTAATCATGAATTACTATTGACTATTGACCACTGGTGATCAGGTTTTAACTATGTTGTCTGGCTTTATAAAGTTTATACTTGGGTTTTTCTTAGCGATCGCTGTGCTAATAGGTGGCGGCGTTGCAATTGGACTCTATTTCATGAATCGCACAGGTATACCCCCTGCCAAACCCGTTTTTTCTAATGATAGTCCCTCGGTGAAAGCCCAAGCTCCCAAAGCAACTGAGCCTGGAGGAGCTAAACCCACTCTTACACCTGGGACAAAGGCTCAATCGTCTCCAAACCCAACCTCCACTTCCACAGCATCACCAAAAGCTACCCCATCACCAAAACCATTGCCATCAGGAGCTTACCGAGGGCGTGTTAGTTGGGCTGAAGGCTTGAGTTTGCGATCGCAACCAAATCAAGAAGCTGAAAAGATTGGTGGGGTTGCTTTTAATCAAAAAATTATTATCTTGGAAGAAAACCAAGATAAATCCTGGCAAAAGATTCGTTTGGAAGGTAGCGAACAAGAAGGTTGGGTGAAAGCAGGTAATACTCAAAAAGTTGATCAACAATAGCTTAAAAAATCAGAAAATCAGATGTATCTACTCAATAACATGTGGAGCTACTTGAGATTGCTTTCCTAGAAAACAGGAAGTATGTATCAATGTATCAATTGGAAGCTCAATTTTAAAAGTAGTTTCTTGCCCCTTGGCAGAAATACAGTTGAGCTTACCACCATGTGTTTTAACGACAATCTGATAGCTAATTGATAACCCCAATCCAGTTCCTTGTCCAACTGGTTTAGTTGTGAAAAAGGGATCATAGATTTTATTTTGTACATCTTCACTAATGCCAGAACCATTATCTAAAATCTGAATGTTGACCCAACCAATTTGATAAACGGTTGTTTTAATCCGAATTAAAGGTGTAAAACTGGACTTTGATTTTAAGCTACTCAGCTTTTCTTCTAACACATCAATAGCATTTGTAATGATGTTGAAAAATACTTGGTTTAACTGTCCTGGATAGCAATTTACTAAGGGTAAATTACCATATTCTTTAATTACAATAATTTCTGGGCGATTGTTCGGTGGGTAACTAATACGGTTCTGAAGAATCAGCAGTGTCGAATTAAGCCCTTCGTGGATATCCACAGCTTTCAATTGTGCCTCGTCTAGACGAGAGAAGTTACGTAAGGATTCCACAATATGCTTAATACGTTCTGCTCCAGCTTGCATTGAGTTGAGTAGTTTAGGTAAATCTTCTAGCAAGAATGGGAAATCAATAGACTCTAATTTCGCTTGAACCGCAAGCTCTGGTTCCGGATAATGTTGCTGATAAGTGTTGATTAATTCTAAAAGTTCCCGCAGATAAGTTTCCGTATGAAACAGGTTTCCATAAATGAAGTTAGCAGGATTGTTAATCTCATGAGCAACTCCCGCTACCATTTGTCCTAAAGAAGACATTTTTTCTGTTTGAAGAAATTGCAATTGAGCTTTCTGAAGTGCCAACATAGCTGTCTCTAATTCTTCAGACCGAGACTTAGCTAGAGCAGCTAGTGCTTCTTGGTTTTGTAAGGCTTGTTTGAGACGTTCTTCGTTTTCTTTGAGATCAGCTGTTTTGACTAGTTGAACACTCAATTGTTCGTTGAAAAAAGATGTGAGTAGCGTCCATCCTAGAAGGAGTAATGTGAATAAGCCAATAATCGCAGCTATCCAATAGGTTGCTGCGGTATCAACTGCCGAAAACTCGACCGATTCGACGACTGAAAAATGAGTAGCCATCATGCCTGTGTAGTGCATTGAGGGAATGGCAGTACCCATGAGAATAGCACTGCCAATCCTCAAAAAGCGTCCTGTTACTGTACTATTAGCTCTGAGGTTAAACCCCAGCCAGAGGGCAACCAGTGAGATCAGAATAGCGATCGCAATCGAGAGTACAACCACACTCAAGTCATAAGACATTTTGGCTGGTAAACGAATCGCAGCCATACCGATGTAGTGCATTGCACTAATCCCTATGCCCATCAGGAGGCTACCACTCAACAACCGCAAAATACCAAATTCTGGCTGGCTAACTAGGTACAGGGCTAATCCAGAGGCCAAAATTGCAGGTAGCACCGAAATCAAAACTGTTAACCAGTCATAGTCAATCGGAATCGGCAGACTGAACGCCAGCATAGCAATAAAATGCATTGCCCAAATGCCGATTCCCATTGCGATCGCTCCCCCTAGCAGCCACCGCCACCTTGACTGCGATTTAGCCTCTGTGACTCTTATAGCTAGATCAAGTGTGGTGTAAGCCGTAAGTATGGCAATGGCAACGGAGAATAAAGTTAAACGAATATCGTAGATCCCGTGGAGCATTAGGTTGAATATTATTCGCAATTCAATGGAAGACTAGACCCACTATTTGTCTGCGTTGCTCATGCTCGAAACCCAAATGGGTATAGCAAAAATTTTGTCAGGCAAATAGAAAACAAGCCTCCAAAGCTTTACATTGCTTATTATTCCCCCTACAGAAGCTTGCGTATCATATCAGTCTGGGGAATTTATTGTAAATAATCATACTAAAAACAAATATAATACAGAGCAAATGGTATAATTTTGTATTAGCCATAACTTCAAAAAAGCAAGTGAAAACAGAGGTAGATAGCTATTTAACCAAGCTTGCCTCAGTCTACGAGGCATCCGAAAGCGTCAAGGTTGTTCCTACCGTAGCTAATTTCAAATTTTTGAATTGGAAAAAGTTTTCTAGCGGTGCGGTGATGCGTTTTTTGTCTATGGCACTGACTATGGGGCTTGTGAGTATCGCTGGGCAAGCTTTAGCACTTCAGAAAATAGGAAGTAATGGCGCTGAAGTTAGCAGTAGCCAAAGGTGTTTAAAAAAGTTAGGCTACTTTAACGGCCCGGTGAGTGGCAAGTTTGCTAGCTTGACTCAGAATGCTGTGATCAAATTCCAGCAAGCCAATAGAATCCCTGCTGATGGTGTTGTGGGTGCTAGTACTCAAAGAGCCTTGCAACGAGCATGTCAAAGTAGAACTTCTAGCAGGAATACCAATACTGGATTGCGGTCAAGTGGTCAATATCCTGTTCTCTCTCAAGGTAAAACTGGTGCAGCCGTGACAAGGTTACAACAGCGTTTGCGGCAGTTAGGCTACTTGAATGCTAATCCCACTGGGAACTTTGGCCCAATGACCAGAGATGCTGTAATTGCATTCCAGCGAA
>NZ_CAXTNP010000001.1:16268-124803 GCF_964245575.1 uncultured Nostoc sp.
AGAGATGCTGTAATTGCATTCCAGCGAAGTTATCGCCTACCTGTTGATGGCATCGCCAATGCCCAACTTTTGGAGTCAGTGCGTAGAGCCTCCACTGGTGGATATACTACTCAACAACCAAGCAGAAATTATCTGACTGTAGGCGATCAAGGAGAAAATGTCAGATTAGTTCAAGAGCGTTTGTCGCAGTTGGGTTTCTCTAATACTAATCCTGATGGCTTTTTCAACGATTACACCAGAGAATCTGTGATTGCATTCCAGCAATCTTCTCGACTTAATTCTACTGGAAATGTAGATTGGCAAACTTGGGAAGCATTAGGGTTGAATAGCTCGAATGTGGGGAATTCTGCTGAGGCTAATGGTTATGTATTCGCTGAGACTAATGACTATGTAGCACCTCAAAATAATCGCTATTTACCTCCTACTAATAACGTAGTGCCTGTTACCAATGGCAACACATTAGTTGCTAATAATCCCTACAGAGTAATAGTGCCAATTTCCAATAATGATACTCTGAGTAAAGTGCAACAATATATACCTAATGCTGTCACGGAGCAATCCCATCTAGGTGATTATGTGAATGCTGGGGCATTTAGCGATCGCGCACAAGCAGAAACGCTATCAAAAATGCTCCGCTCTTATGGTCTGGATGCACGGGTAAAATACAATTAACTAATTCGTAATTCGTAATACTTCGGCTCCCTTCGACTTACTTTGACTACGCTCAGGGCAAGTCGCTCAGTACAAGTTCGTAATTTGTAATTAAATTGACAAACTCAACTGCGAACCTTCCTGAGTTTTATTCACTTCAATCCTGGCTTGGAAAGCTTCTTTGAGGTGGGGCATGTGAGTAACAGTGAGGATGCAAGCGAAATCGGAAGCGATCGCATTAATCGCTGCAATCAAGCGATCGCATCCTTCAGCGTCCTGTGTGCCAAAACCCTCATCCACAATCAACAATTGCAACGCCGCCCCCGCCCGTTGCGCTAATAATTTTGCCAAGGCTAAACGGATGGCAAAGTTAATTCTAAAGGCTTCCCCACCAGAGTAAGTTTCATAAGCTCGCGTTCCTCTTGAATCGGCGATTAAAATATCTAGGGTGTCTATCAGCTTGGCATTTTTCTTGGTTGATTTAGCACTACGTCCAGCTTTTTGAGTAATAAATTGTACATGAAACTGGTTACCACTCAGCCGCGAAAGTAATTGATTTGTCTCGGCTTCCAGTTGCGGCAACACATTTTCAATCATCAGTGCTTGGATACCATTTTTACCAAAAGCTTGCGCTAATTCCTGATAAATACGATATTCTTGCTTGCAAGATTGTAGTTGCTGCTGCTGTTGTTCGTACTGAATTTGCAGCGTTTCCAGTTGATGCGCCAGCTGTTCTAAACGCCCCAACTTGGCTATTTGCTCATCAAGTTGCCGTCTGCGTATTGCTAGCTGCTGCTCTAGATCTGGAATTTGGGCAGATGGGTTAGCTGTGGCTTGTAGTTGCTGGATAATACTTTCGATTTGTCCGCCGAGTTTTTGCCGCTCCGTTATTCTGGCGCTTCTGGATTCCTCTAACTCTTGCAATCTCGTCTGGAGTTGGGGATACTGCTGCTGGGCTGATAGCAGTTGTTGATACCGCAAATGCCAAGATTGAGCTTGGCGTACAGCCATCCGCAGATTGTTGTGCTGCTCGGAACTATAGCCAATTTCGGCAATGTGACGCTCAAGAGCCGCGATTTGTTTAGCACATTCAGAATCAGTCTGATCCTGCTGGATTTTGGCTTGTAATTGAGCAATTTGGGACTGAAGTTCTGGTTTTCGGGCTAATAGTTGCGCTTGTCGCTTAGTCGCATCTTTAATCTGCTGGAGTTTAATTTCTGCCCATCGCCACCGCTCAACTTCGCTCCGGGCGAGGGAGTGGTCTTGTTCATTATAATTAACTTGTTGCAGATATTGGTCTAGCTGCCGTAGTTCGGCTTGTTTATCAGGAGCGTAATCACCAGCTTGGAGCGATCGCTCTAAATGTTGTTTTTCGGCAGCAATTTGTTGTAACTGTTGTTGCACATCAGTTGTAGCTTCTAACTGTGCTGCCAACTGTCCCCGTTGTTCGCGTAAACCATCGTAACTCGCTAATTGTTGGGAAATTTCCCGATATTCCTGCCTAAGTACCTGAATTTCTCTGTCTGACACAGCCATTTGTTCCCGCACTACCCAAAACTGCCCTTGAGTATCCTCTATCTCAGCCTGAGTTTTTTCCACCACACGACTCCAGTGATGTTCATTTAGGGGACGCTCACATAATGGACAAAGTGCTTCAGGATTTTGGAGCATTTGCAATTTTTGCTCTAATTCTCCCAGGAGTTTTTCATAGTCGCGTTGATGAGCTTGCAGACGTTCGATAAAGTGACGCCTTTCTTGCCCTTTTTCTTGGACTCGTTGCAAATAAACCCGCTTTTTCTCCAGTTCCTCAATCTGGATTGCTACATCCATCACCGCTTGTTGTAGTTGCGGTTGGCGGCGGTGCTGGCGTTGTAATTGGTTCTCAGTACTTTGGAGTTGTTCGAGTCGCGCTACTAAACCAGCATGAGTGCGATCGAGTTGGCTTTGTAAAGTTGCTCGTTGTTGCAACAAGGGAGTAACTTGCATTTGCAGTTGATCTAGGCGAGCAACATGGTGACGGGCTGCGGCTAGTTGTGACAAAGCAGCTTCTACTTCACCTGATTTAGTCAGAGTTTGCTGAATTTCTCGCTCTTGTTGCTGCAAAGCTTCGATTTGGGCTTGGGCTTGTTGCAGTTGCCGTTCGATTTCGTGAATTTGTTTGGTAAGCTGTTGTTGCTTTTGTTGGCGAGTCTGCCCAGCGCGGGTATATTCTTCAAATTTGGTAGCAAAGGCTTCTTCTTGAGATTGTAGACTTTGATATTGGGCGTATCCAGCTTTAATTTCAGCTTCTTGGTGTAATATTTTTTCTAAATCTGATAGCTGAGAGCCAATAGCTGATTGTTCTTGTTGGAGGCGATCGCAATCTTGGGTAAGATTTTGGTATTGCTGCTTTACAAAGCTGAGTTGTTGTTCCCAATTTTGGCGCTGGTGCTGGACAACTTGCAAACTTTGTAATTGAATATTATCAAAAGCTTGTACCTGTTGCAGTTGGTTGAGTTCGGCTTCTAACTCGACTCTTTGCGCTTGGGTTGTCTCGCGTTGTTGCAACTGAATTTTGATCGACTCTAAAGAACGCTCTAGCTCTACTGCCCTTGCTTTTAACTGACGAGAAGATTCCTTTGCCCGTTCTTCCAAATCATCATACTGATTGAGTTTTAACAACTCCGCTAAAATTTCTTTGCGTTCCGTGGGGCGTTTGAGCATGAACTCATCTGCACGGCCTTGACGTAAGTAGGCAGAATTAATAAATGTATCGTAATCGAGCTTGATATGTTCTAAAATCAAATCTTGGGTTGCTCTTACCCCTTTGCCAGTGAGTGAGCGAAACCCAGATGGTATTTCTATTTGAAATTCAAGAACGCTAGTACCTCCCCGAATTCGGGTACGAATCACCCGATATTTTTGCTGGTTGCTTTTGAAAGTAAAATCAACTCGAACTTCTTTCGCCCCAGAATAGATCACATCATCTTCAGCAGTGGCGCGGCTTTCACCCCAAATTGCCCAAGTGATTGCTTCCAAAAGTGAAGATTTACCCGCACCATTGGAACCCGAAATACAAGCCGTATGCAAACCACGAAAATCTAAAGTTGCATCACGGTAACTAAGAAAGTTTTTGAGGATAAGTTGTACTGGGATCATTCACGCTATAGCGCCACATCTACTTTTAATAATTAACAGTACAGATGCACTGTTTGTTAGTTTAGCTATCTAAATATCAGGTTTCTAGTCTTGAAGACATCAAATTTACAAAAATTAACAATAGGTTGAGTAAATTTTTCTTGTTGGATGAAAAAATTTTGCTGTCTTCGGAGAAAAATGAAACTCATCTGGAGGCTTTTAGTTATTTCTTTTTGTTGTCTGAGAAGAAAACATTCTTATTTGATTTGTGAGAATTGAAAGTTACAGATCCCTGACTTTTCAAAGAAGTGGAGGATCTTATCTCTTACGAATGATTTAGCATTGCTATAGTGGCCAAGACAGAATTTGTCATTGGCTAATTGCGACGCCGAATAGCCCGTCGTAGACATCGTTTGACCTAGACCAAGGTATCAACAATCCAATATATGTACCGACAGCAAATTTTGTGAAATCTAGAAATGGAGGACGACTTGTCTCGTCGATAACTGCAAGAGTGAGAGAACCAATCACCATAATCAGCGTTACGACAGCCAGCACTTCATCTCTTGAAGGAAATTTCTTGGATAACATTGACCCACTGCCAAATCGTTTGAATCACTACATCCCTACTTTACAGGCGAGTGCTTGTTGTAGGCTTAAATACAGGCTTGTGATATGAATAACTTGTGTATGCGATGGGGATGAATTGCCAAATTGGCAGTTAGAATCAGCAAAAGTGTAGTGGTTAGCTGATGTCAGGGCGATCGCTTTCCTGTTGTCCAGAAGGTATCCAAAAAGCCAAAAGAGCTTTAATTTGCTGTTCCTTAACTCAAAAGCCATTAGCTGAAAATTTAGAAGTAACTCGCCAGCCGATCGGAAAATTCTTTAGAGGTAAACCTGTTGACTGCAATCTGTTTGTCCAGATTTGCGACAGGCTAGATTTAGAGTGGGAAGAGATTGTTGCTGAACCAGTTAGTGAAGCAGAGGTCAATCAAGACAACAGCATTGATATTGATGCGATCGTGCAAGTGGTACGCGAAAAAGATAAAACCTTTGATTCAAGAGCGCTGCGGCACAATGCGGGTGCTAGATATGACTCAACCCATTGGGTTGAATGACATTTACACCAGCGTCAATATATAGTCCTGGGCGTACGGCAACATAGCGCCAGCCAAAATAGAGATCCTGCTTCAGGTTTGTGCTATCACGCGTACCCGCTTTTGTAATCGTAGGTTGTGGGATACGTACTAGCCACAATGTGAGTAAAGCGATCGCAAAAGTAATGATATCAATAATTAAGATGCCAACAATACCAATGACTACATAGAGGACACCTGCCAATGCTGGTGCGATGATAATAGAACTAGAAGTTGCCAGAAAGCTGATGCTGCTAGCGCGACTATACTGCTGCTTTGGCACCATCATTGATACTGAGGCTGAGAATGCTTGTGTTTGAAATTGTTGAAAAGTCCCTTTGACACCTACAGCTAAGTATAAATGCCATAATTGCAAATTATGAGTTATGTAAAGTAGTAAGACTGTTATGGTCAATAGCCCGCTTACTGTGTCACCAACCATCATTAAGTATTTACGGTTCCAGCGATCTACAATCACCCCAGCGATGGGAATAATTAAAATTTGTGGCACTTGTCCAAAGAACCCAAACAACGCTAAAGACGTAGCCTGACCCGTCAGATACCATACCCAGATAGTGAAAGTAAATCCGGTTATGCTAGTGCCAACGATTGTGCCACCTATGCACTAATGGAACTGTTGGAAGAACGTCCAGAGATTTTGGAACAAGTTGAGGTGATGTGGGTTGATGCAGGCTATGACGGTGATCGGTTTGCACTTTCTGTCTGGCTGATGATTCAAGCTCGCGTTGAAGTAATGCATCGTTTAGGATCTGAGTTTGAGGTCTTGCCTAAGCGTTGGGTTGTAAAACGAACTTTCGGATGCTTCAACCAGTATCGTCTTAGCAAGGATTATCAACGACTTCCTGAAATGAGCGAGGCTGCTATCTATGCTGTGATGACAGGGATTATGTTACGTCGTTTAGCTGTCTAAAGATTTACTTTATAAATGGTCTCTAAGAATAAATAAAAATTTTGAATTAATTATCCTTCAAGTCAGAGCCAATACTGATTTTTTAAATCAGTGGTCTACAATCAGTGGCAGGTTTCAAGCCCCCACTGATTGCAATTTTGAATTAATAATTTTGAATTTTGAATTGTTTTGACAAAAGCTTAGACCCCGCTTTTTGGAAGTTGAGCCAATAGGGTCTTCACCATTAGCTCTAGAGACAACACAGCAAAAACGGCTATTACTTAGAGAATCTTGCCTCATCATGTTCACTTCTGGGAGCAAAGATTTTAAGTTTATGTTACACCCCACCACTGACTACTCTGTACTGGCATCATGGTCTGGCAGAATTTTTTCTACGTTACGCAACACACTAAAGGCATATCCACCTAAGCCAACAACTAACATGCATAGCGAAGAAATGACATACAGGAGTGCTATGCCTGCACCACCTTTAGTGCCAAATATCCAACCCAACATGGGGGCAAGAGTACCATCAGGCTTCATTGCAGGTACAAAAACACGATCAGCTAATGGTCCAGCTATTAAGTTTGCTAAAGCCGAACTTACTGACATCACCATAGAGCGCATCGCAAAAACACGCCCCTGGATCTCAGGTTTTACCTTATTCAGCCATATAGCGTCATTAGCACTTCCCATTATTGGGAAATTGAGAGATGAACACAATTGGGCAGGAATCCAAATCAACGGTGTTATCCCAAGACCAAACACTGTTTGGCTCAAACCAGCACCTACCATACCCAGCAGTACTCCATGTATTCGCTGCTTGGAACTACCCCAAGTGACCATAATCAAAGCCCCAATAATGCCGCCCAACCCTTCTGCTGAAAATACAGCACCTAATACTTTAGTATCATTACCAGTGCGTGCCAGAATTAAGGGAGTAGCAAGCGAACCGCTAAATTGATAGGCAAAGGAGAACAACAACATTAATATTAGCATAGCAAGTAGGCTAGGGCGTAGGGCAACATAGCGCCAGCCAAAGTAGAGATCCTCCTTCAGGTTTGTGTTACTGTGCATACCCAGTTTTGTAATAGTAGGTTGTGGGATATGTACTAGCAGCAGTGTGAGTAAAGCGATCGCAAAAGTAATGATATCGATAATTAAGATGCCAACAAGACCAATGACTAGGTAGAGGGCACCTGCCAATGCTGGTGTGATGATAATAGAACTGGAAGTTGCCAGAAAGCTGATGCTGCTAGCACGACTGTACTGCTGCTTTGGCACCATTATGGATACTGATGCCACGAATGCTAGTTCTTGTAATTGCTGAAAAGTCCCCTTGACACCTACAGCCAAGTATAAATGCCATAATTGCAAATTATGAGTTATGTAAAGCAGTAATACAGTTATGGTCAACAGCCCGCTCACCGTGTCACCAACCATCATTAAGTATTTACGGTTCCAGCGATCTACAATCACCCCAGCTATAGGAATAATTAAAATTTGCGGCACTTGTCCAAAGAAACCAAACAAAGCTAAAGACGTAGCTTGACCCGTCAGTTCCCACACCCAGATACTGAAAGCAAATCCGGTCATGCCACTACCAATGATGGAAACTATTTGACTAAGCCAGATGATAATGAGAGTACGCACTTGTATCAATTTTAGATTATAAATTTGCGGTGATTAGCTATCAGTTAATTTCAAAGCTTCTTTGATAGTTCTAAGACAGGAACTCTTCTACTAGTAGTCTGTCAGCTTTAAATTGAGGCGTAAAGAAGTTGGTAGTAAGGACTTTAGTCCTTGATTTTCTAAGCACGCTTTGCACTTCCTACAAACTTTTCATTACTAGCTTGACAGACTACTAGTGGTCTATCTCATTAAATTTGAGCGATAAAAGAACGAACCGCGAACGCGAGTGCGTCTCTAAGAGTTGGACGCAAAGAGCACGTACCTCTGCGGGGAAGCAAGCTACGTGTAGCGTCTCACAGAGAAAAAAGAAGAAAAGAAGAGAAATTGAAATTTGATTCACCTATGAGAATTAATGGGACAGACCACTAGTGCAGCAAGGCGGAAATAACTATCCAGTTCAAAAAGGTTAAAAAGCTTACTGTACAAACGTTTATTTCGTTACAAACGTTTATTTCATTCTCATATTATTCACGATCGCAGCTCCTAAGTTGGATTTTTACCCCCTTAATCCCCCCTTAGAAAAGGCTTGTATGTACACTGTGGCTTTATAAGGAGAGCGTTAGGGTTGGGTCAAAACTCTACAGAAATGGTTCCTTGTAAAGTAAATGGTGCTTGGGGGAAGGTGAGGTAGTCGTTTGATTCGTAATATTTGACATTGAAGATGTTTTTAAAGTTGAGTGCAGCCCGCCAATTATCACGTTTATAAGAGATAGAAGCGTCGGTTCTGACATAAGAGGGAAGGGTTAATGGATCGTCAATGTTGGCAATGCGATCGCCTACAAAAAACATCCCTGCCCCAATTCCCAACCCTCTCAAGTCACCCTTTGGAAATTCATAGGTTGTCCACAAACTCGCTCCCTGAGTTGGTGCATTTGTCAAGCGGCGACCTTCGGGAAGACGGTTATCTTTGCTCACAAACGCATCATTTAAGTAGCCAGAAGCAATAACTCTCCAGCCTGATGAAATTTCCCCTGCAATATCCAATTCAATCCCTCGGCTTTTCACTTCTCCAACTGCGATAAAGTATTCCTGATTATCAGTGGTATTCTCAAGGTCTGTAGTCGGAATGTTGGTTTTGCTGATGTCATATGCTGCAAGCGTGGCTGACAATCGTTTATCAAAAAGTTCAGCTTTAATGCCTACTTCATACTGAATCCCGCGCGAAGGCTCTAGCAGTTGTCCACTGATAGTTCTAGAATTATTGGGAACAAAGGAACTACTGTAGCTGGCATAGAGCGAAATCGGTTCAATCGGTTGATAGACAATACCAACGCGGGGTGAAAAAGCACTATCATAAAATTCAGTCGGTGCGGATTGACCGTCGCCACTACCGTATTCGACAAAATCATATCTACCGCCTGCTAGTAATTTGAGATTTGGGAGCAATGTCACCTGATCTTGTAGGTAGATGCCGGTGGTGGTAGTAGTTTGCTCGAAGAAACTATTGGGATTTGCTATGCGTGGTAAGCCATAGGCTGGATTTAAAATATCGAATGACCCTTCATAAACCCCACCGATACCCTGATCAGCCTGATACCTTTTGCGCCATTCCAACCCCAACAGCACTTGATGGGCGATCGAACCGGTTTTGAAGTCACCAATCAAATCCGTTTGCAACGCATAGTTGTCAACGTCAGTCGCACCGCCAAAGTACGATCGATCTGTTAACGTGCGACCGTCTGCGGCCAGTTCTCCAGGTTGAGTTACAAGACTGTTGTACTTCTCAGAGAGGTAGAGAAAGCCGCTTCTCAGGCGTAGATTCTGATTAAACCGATGATTCAGCGTTAAATTGAGGCGATGCTCCTCGTTGTCTTGAAAATCATCAGGTTCGCCGATATTCAGATTTATGGGCACTTTTAAAAAAGCAGAGACAGGTTGGAAGCCGCGATCAAACCCTAGTTTCGCGTTTAGATATTCATAGGCTAAGGTGATGTCGGTTGAGTCGCTAACCTGATAGGTGACAACGGGAGCGATAAAAACGATATCATTGTCAATGAAATCTCGGTAGCTACCGGAGTTTTCATAGGAAACATTCAAGCGGTACAGCAATCGTTTGTCATTGCTAAGGGGCCCAGTCAAATCGATCGTACTTTTGTAAAAATCGTAGCTTCCGGCAGTTAAATCTACTGCATAGAAAGGAGTGCTCAAGGGTTTCTTGGTGACATAATTCACGATTCCACCTGGCTCTAATGCCCCGTATAGCACGGAAGCAGGCCCCTTTAGCACCTCTACTTGTTCAATATTGCCGCCATCGACGAAGAAAGGCTGAGTGGCAAATCCATCTCTTAAGAAACCACTAGAGAAGCCACGAACACGGACATCTCCGATCAGGTTGCCGTAGCCAGATGCGATCGTTGTGCCTGAAACGTTGCGAGTCGCATCGGTAATTCGTGTGATTCCTTGATCCCTGATCACCTGTTGGGGAATCACCTGAATCGACTGGGGAATATCACGTAAAGGTGTATCAGTTTTAGTTGCAGTACTTGCATCTGGCACAGTATATCCATCTTGCTCACCCGTCACCACCAGTTCAATCGGTTCATCACCCTCTGTTGATGGAAGACTAGGCTGTGTCTGTTGTGACCCCTCACTCTGTCCCGGAGGGGTGGGGTTTTGCGTTTGAGGCTGTTGCTGCGGCTGTTGTGCAGAAGATGCAGAACTAGCCACAGAGAAGATAATACCCTCATCTGGACTGTCAAACAACTCAACAATGGGTGCACCCGCCTCACCCGTCACACTCACCCGGATAGTCTGAGCATCAAAGTTCGTTACCGTTATTTCGCTAACACCTGCAATTGGTTTAGTAGAGCGAAATGTAAAAGCGTCACCATTGGGTAAACGCAATTGAGCATTGGGAATGTCAGCAATAAAGTTATCGCCCGAACTGCGATTCACTACTTGCAATTGTTGCCCAATGGAAGTTTGTAAAATCACCTCCACACCTTTATCGGTGGGATTTGCCTTCACTGAGGTAACTTGTACAACTTGACTCTCCTGTTTCCCTCCTTGGTCAGGGGGGTTCTGTTGTTCTATCTGAGCTAACCATTCTTTGACTGTTCTTGCGGAACGGTTTAGTTCCTGTACACGAGAAATTTCAGTTACTTCCTTTGCCTGAGTTGGTTGTATAATCACAGCAATAAAAAAACAGGAAATAAACAGCGATCGCAACAGTTTCATACTCCACACACCGAAAAGTACTTCTTAAAACAAAGCCGATTATTTGAGAATTATTTTATATAACTCTGTTTATGAGAATAATCATCTTTCTGCTTGGGTTTGCGATACCACCACATCACAAAGCCAGTAATAAATAGAATTAACGGAGCCAGACCAACGAAGACATAGAGAATGCGGGTGGGTAAGCCGCCGAAAGTGCCGTAGTGCAGTGGCTCGAAGGAATTGAGAATCTTATCGCCTAACGATGCCTTTAACGAATTATCAACTCGTAAAACCTGACCACCGTATTGATCCAGATAGACATTGCTCTTGCCGTATTCCTCCCGCTCTTGGGGCAGCTTCATCCGCAATCGCAGAGGCGCTTTCGGATCTGTAGTTAAGTCAATGCTCCGCAATGCTCCGTCAGGTAGGGCAAGTTGAGCCGTTTTCATCTGCTGGCTCAAAGGTAGAGGAGATTGACCTGCTAACGGCACAGAGACAAGTTCAGGCAGCGAAGGACTGAAGGTAATGGCGCGAATTAGAGGGTCAACATAGCCCAAATTCCAGGCAAATCCAGTGAAAAATGTGAACAGTAAAAATATGGCGGTAGTAATACCAGATACCTTGTGTAGATCGAAGTTAAGCCGCTTGGGGTGGGCATCCCACTTAATTTTGAAACCTGCCATCAGCTTGCGCCAACCTGGCCACAGGATAATTCCCGTGATCACAACGATGCACATCACCAAACCCACAACACCGAGAATCTGTAAACCCAGATCGCCCAATTTTAACGACGTGTGGAGTTCATAAACAATCTGGAGAAAGTGCTGTACTGCATTGGGATGCAGACTGTTGCCCAAAATTGCCCCCGTATAAGGGTTGACATAGACTTGTACCCAATCGTTGCCCGGAATTGAGATGACGACACTAAAGAAATCATCCGGTTTAGTTGGGAAAGAAACCCTTTGCAATGCCATTTCTGGCAGATTGGCATAGGCAGTTTTGACAATATCCAGAACGACTTCCAGCGATAAGCGTTCCTGCTTCAGGTTGCCGTAGGCATCGCCTTGGGGTAGGATAGCATCAAACTGCTGATGCAATTGAAACTCGTTGATTTCACCTTGGAAGACGATAAGGCTCCCAGTTAAGCTAAGTAGGATGGCAATCAATCCGATCGCAAAACCCAGGATGCGATGCAGAATAAAGGTCAGATGACGGAGCTTTTTCGCGGACATGGTAGAGACTACTTAAGCAAAAATAACAGCAGATTAAGCAGCAGAAATCAAGGTGATCAAAACTGCACGGTTACTGAATCCGATAATCCTAAACTTGCACGATTTCTTCAGAAGGCGCTGTTTATTGTGTTGGCGACTGCACCAACAACTATTGAGTACTCTTGGCTGGATTCTCTATCTGACTTACTTGCCGAATTTGTCGGATTGCATCAACAGTCTGTCCTTTGATAATCAGGCGTGTTTGTTGAGTAAAGTCTTCCTTAGCGTCGGTGGACACTGTACTCTTATGAACTCTAAGTGATGATATTTCCTCACTTTTAGTAGGTTCTGTCACCAACACCACGAGCGCACCTATCAGCAATAGACCAAGAACAAACTGTTTAGACTTCATTATTGTTTTCTGACTCCGTTACACCACTCAATATATAGTTGACAAATACTAGCATTTCAAGAGTATTGAAATCTATTTGCATTAAAAAAGCAAGCTTAATGAAATAAAAACAAATAATAATTTACACAATCGAAAAAAAAATTCAAACATACTACTGCCTATATTAAGTAATAATTAATACTAACATTTATAGTGTCAAGTCGATATTCTGATATCTTGTACCTGAGTGTATAAACTAGACTAGGCTAAAAGCAGAGCGATCGAGTTAGATTAATTTTTGGGAATTTTCTTGATAAATTAGAGGTTTATAGCTTAATACTGAGTGATTAAATTATGTAATATTTTGGGTAAAATGGCAGTATTAAGAAAGCTTTTATCATACACCTTCATTTCTGCTCACCATATACACAAAGAATTTTATCGAATAGTTGCAGTTATTATATTAACTATTATTGATAAGTATTCTCTATTAATATAAAGTTGCTAAAGGCAGCAAAGTTGCTATATAGTGCTAGTGCTAATTAAAAATAACTCTCAATATACCTGAGCCAAGATTTACGTGAGTGACCGAAAAGGAGGGCACTTGAAGCTGGGTCGGTTGGGAAGGCTGGGAGAGAAAACTCTCCGTAGATGGTCACAGAGCAACTAACTTTATTTATGGAAAAAGGAAAAAGATTTGAACCAAGATTGCTTGCAACAAGCTTTCTTAATGTCTTTTTACTGAGCCGCCTAGATTTATCAATGGCGTTCTCCCCCCTGCTCTGATTTCACTTCCCTGATTCCACCATTGTTTACGTGCATCTGAATTGCTTGAGGCGGAAAATGTCTTCAATTCTCAATAGATTTCTACAAATTTCCCATCAGTGTGCGACAGTCGTTGATCTTTTGCGCGATCGCAGTTCCACACAGCCGCACATACAAGCGTTCACCTTTCTCGAAGATGGAGAAACTCAGGAATCAACGCTAACTTACTATGAGTTGGATCGTCGCAGTCGGGCTATAGCATCTCAACTCCAAGCCCTTGGTTTAAGTGGGGAACGTGCTATATTGCTCTATCCTGCGGGACTGGATTACTTAACAGCATTTTTCGGTTGCCTATATGCTGGAGTTGTGGCAGTTCCGGCTTACCCGCCGCGCAATCAACGTAATACGCCCAGAATTCAGGCAATTATCGCAGATGCACAAGCAGCAATTATTTTAACGACAACAGCGCTCCTCCCTAACGTAAAGTCTTTACTGACAAAACACACACACCAGGGAAATTTACGTTGGCTGACTACTGACAACCTAGCACAAGGCATAGAAGATTCTTGGCAACAACCTGCAATTGACGCGCAGATACTAGCGTTTCTGCAATATACATCTGGTTCTACAGGCACCCCTAAAGGTGTCATGCTTAGTCATGGCAACCTGCTACATAATGCTGCCGTGACTTATCAAATCATGGAACATTCGCCTGAGAGTCAGTTTGTCTCTTGGCTACCTGTTTACCATGACATGGGGCTGATTGGTGGAATACTGCAACCCTTATATGGAGGGTTTCCTTGCGTCTTGATGTCTCCTACCTCATTTTTACAACGTCCATATCGATGGTTGCAGGCAATTTCTCACTATCGTGGCACAACTAGTGGTGGCCCCAACTTTGCCTATGAGTTGTGTATTCAGAGAATTACTCCTGAGCAAAGGTCTACTCTTGACTTAAGTAGTTGGAGGGTCGCCTTTAATGGTGCTGAACCCATCAGAATAGAAACTCTAGAGCGATTTTCAGCAACTTTTGCTGAGTGTGGCTTTCGTCCAGAAGGGTTCTATCCTTGTTATGGTATGGCAGAAGCAACTCTGATGGTTTCCGGTGGGATCAAGAAAGCTTTACCTCCTTGCAAAACAGTTGCAAAATCTGCATTGGAGAAGCATCAAGTCATTGAAGCAGCCACTAGTGACGATATCCAGACCTTTGTCAGTTGTGGTCAAAGTGTTCCACAACAGCAAATTGTCATTGCACACCCAGAAACTTTTAAGCGTTGTCAACCCGACGAAGTGGGCGAAATCTGGGTATCAGGGCCCAGTATTGGTCAAGGTTATTGGAATCGTCCTCAGGAGACAGAGCAAACATTCCACGCCTCCCTCGAAGGCCCAGATTCTAAGCTATTTTTACGCACAGGTGACTTAGGTTTTTTGGACAACGGAGAACTATTTATCACAGGTCGAGCCAAAGATTTAATCATTATCCGTGGTCGCAACCTTTATCCGCAAGACTTAGAGTTGACTGTGGAACGTAGCCATTCATCATTGCGTTCAGGTAGTAATGCAGCTTTCTCAATTGAGGCAGAGAATGAAGAACGCTTAATTGTGGTACAAGAGTTGGAGTTTCGCGCCAAACCAAATATTGAAGAAGTCATTGCAGCAATTCGTCAAGCTGTGGCTGAGGAGCATGAGATACAACTATACGCAGTGGTGCTGATTAAACCAGGCACTATTTCCAAAACCTCTAGTGGTAAGATTCAACGTCGTGCCACAAAAGCCGACTTTCTGGGAAGCAAACTAGAAGTCGTTGGTAGTAGCATTCAGAAAACTATTAATATTGATGGAAACGAAAATAGGTTACAGCGTGAAGCTCTTTTAGCCCTCACTCCACACAAGCAACAGCCACTGTTAGAGTCTTATCTTCAAGAACAGATAGCACGGGTACTTGCAATTCCACTGCATGAAATCAACCTTCAACAGCCACTAACCTCCTTAGGACTCGATTCTTTAAGAGTCATTGAGTTAAAAAACAGGATTGAGGATGATCTGGAAGTTAGCGTACCCATAGCAGACTTTTTTGAAGGTATTCACATCACTCAACTAGCGACAAAGATACTGGCCAAACTGACAACGGCAGCTTGTTTACCGTCAGTAACCCTTACCCAAATCCGAAAACCCACAGACTTTCACCCTCTATCTTTTGCCCAACAGCGACTGTGGTTTCTTGACCAATTGCAACCAGGCAACCCTTTCTATAACATTTCTGTTGTCATCCACTTCCAAGGTGTACTCAATGTAACAGCGCTAGAGCAAAGCTTCAATGAAATCGTCCGACGACATGAAGCCTTACGAACGGCGTTTACTACTGTAGAGAGGAAGCCAATGCAAGTAATTTGCTCAGATTTCACCTTAACCTTGCCTGTGGTAAATCTGCGGGATCTTCCTGAAATTCACCGTGCAGCCGAGGTACATTGGCTAGCTACTCAGGAGGCTCGGCAGCCTTTTGATTTGACTCAGGGATCATTGCTACGAGTGACTCTTCTACAGTGCGGTGAACAAGAACATATGATGTTGTTGACAATGCACCATATTGTCTGTGACGGCTGGTCTATGGGAGTCCTCTTTCGGGAACTGACAATACTCTATGAAGTTTATTCTAACGGACAGCCCACGCCTTTACCTGAGTTGCCCATTCAGTATGCAGATTATACAATCTGGCAACGTCAGTGGTTAGAAGGGGAAGTATTAGAGTCACAACTAACTTACTGGAAAAAACAACTGAACAATCTCCCGATACTACAACTGCCCACTGACCATCCCCGACCAGCAGTTCAAACTTTCCAAGGTAGACGACAATCTTTAGTGCTGTCTAAGTCGTTGACGGATGCTCTCAAGGTGCTGAGTCAGCAGCAGGAAGTGACGCTATTTATGACATTGCTAGCAAGCTTTAAAATGCTGCTGCATTGGTACACAGATCAGGAAGAAATTGTGGTCGGTACAGATATTGCAAACCGTAATCAAGCGAAGACTGAACCACTGATCGGGTTTTTTGTCAACCAACTGGTATTACATATTAACCTGTCTGGGAACCCCACTTTTGAGGAGTTATTAGAGCGAGTGCGCCAGGTAACTATAGGGGCTTACACACATCAGGAGATGCCCTTTGACAAGTTAGTGGAGGCATTGAACCCACAACGGACTTTAAGTAGTACACCCCTATTTCAAGTCAAGCTTGTGCTGCAAAATGTACCCATGCCGCCTTTAGCGCTTTCGGGTTTAACTGCGAGTGTCACGGAGGTTGATAGTCAAACTGCAAAGTATGACTTGCTGCTGAATCTGACGGAGACAGAGCAAGGTTTGATGGGTTGGATGGAGTACAGCACAGATTTGTTTGAGGCTGTTACTATCACACAGTTATTGTCACATTTTAAAACACTTTTACGTACCGTTGTAGTTAAACCCAAGATCAGGTTGAATGCCCTCAAAGAAATTTTAGTTGCAGCAGACAGAGAAAAACAAATTGCCAAAGAACGAGAAATCAAACAAGCTGGTCTTCAAAAATTTAAGAATGTGAAGCGGAAAGCGATTGAAGAAGAGTTGGTATTAGAGAAAAATTGAATCTCAAAAGTTTGAGGTCAAAGAGTTACCAGCTAATTAATTATAGTATTAATTCCCAGCAGTCAGTAATTATGAAAAAATATCCAACCGACAAGTTTGAGATCAAAAAGTTGCCAAGCCTAAAACGGCATGCTATGAGTTTGTCCCAAGAAGGATTAATCAAAACAGAATTTCTTCATATTGAAAAGTTTTTGCCTTTAATAGTCCAGCCTACTGTTGAAGGAGTCAATCTGGCAGTTTGGGCTACACGCAATTGGTCTTTTATCGAAACAGAATTGCTGAAATATGGAGGAATACTTTTTCGGAACTTCAAGGTAAATGGAGTGGCTGAGTTTGAGGAGTTTATCGGATCTATATCGGGAGAGTTACTAAAGTATCAAGAACGTTCCTCGCCTCGCAGTCACGTAAATGGTAATATTTATACGTCAACTGATTACCCTGCGAATCAAAGTATCTTCCTACACAATGAAAATTCTTACCAGCATACATGGCCTTTAAAAATCTTCTTTTTCTGCATCACAGCGCCGCAGCAGGGAGGAGAAACACCAATTGCCGACGTGAGAAAAGTTTTTCAACACATCAACCCAAAAATTAGAGAATTATTTATCCAAAAGCAGGTGATGTATGTTCGCAATTTTGGCAACGGATTTGGCCTTCCCTGGCAAACGGTTTTTCAAACTACGAACAAGCTAGAAGTCGAAGAATACTGTCGCAAAAATGGCATTGAGACTGAATGGAAAGACGGTAATTGCTTGAGAACAAAACAAGTTCGACAGGCTGTTAAAAAGCATCCAAAAACTAATGAAATGCTCTGGTTTAATCACGCTGCTTTTTTTCACATATCCAGCTTAGAATCAACAATGCGTGAGTCTCTTTTAGCAGAGTTTCGAGAGTCAGACCTTCCCCAAAATACTTATTATGGTGATGGCTCGACCATTGAATCTTCTGTGTTAGACGAGATTCGCTCTTGCTATCAACAAGAAACGGTGACTTTCCCGTGGCAGGAGGGAGATATTTTAATGCTAGATAATATGCTAGTGGCTCATGGACGTGCACCATTTGTCGGTTGTCGAAAAATTGTGGTGGGAATGGCTGAACCCTATAGTCATAGAGCCATTTAGGGCAAAAAATACAGGCTAGAGATATGCAAAAGAAAGTTATCAGAGGTTTTCGACTTTCACCACAGCAGAAGCATCTATGGTTGTTACAGCAAGGAGAGGCAACGCTACCTTATCGTGCTCAGTGTGCTATCCAAATTGAGGGAAATTTCAACAGAAAAATTTTCGAGAGGGCTTTAGAGAATGTCTTAAACCGACATGAAATTTTGCGTACTACTTTTCGTTGTTTGCCGGGTATGGATATCCCCCTGCAAATTATTAGTGATCCGCTACCTGTGGGAACTGTTGGTAACGATCGCGATCGCATATTTCCATCAATTCATGAGCATAATTTTAGGGGTCTGACTCCGCAAGCACAAGAAGTTAAAATTCAGGCACTTTTTCAGGAAGTAAGTCAGCTACCTGGCAATTTTGAGCAAGGTTCACTTTTGCATCTGGACTTGGTTGAATTGTCCGATGATAGACATACGTTGCTAATCAGTTTGCCTGCTGTCTATGCGGATGCAGAAACGCTGAAAAATTTAGTACATGAAATCAGTGTTTCATACGCAGCTTGCTTGCATGGCGAACAGCTATTTGATGAACCGATACAGTATGCTGATGTATCCGAAATTCTCAATGACTTACTTGAGTCAGAGGAGACAAAAGCCGGAAGAGAGTATTGGTGTCAGCTAGATTTTGCTGATCTTTTTACTTTAAAGCTCACAAGCGAGAATCAGCCTCCGGTCGAACCAGGATTCTCGCCTCAGTTTGTCGTCGGTGCGATCGCTGATCAGTTAGCAGCAGAGATTAAAGCGATCGCCCAGAAGTATGAAACTACTACAGAAGTCGTTTTACTAACTTGCTTGGCAATTTTGCTCTGGCGACTCACACAACAGCCAAAAATTCTGATTGGTACTGCCTGTGACGGTCGAAACTATGAGGGGTTAGAGTCAGCTTTCGGGCTATTTGCAAAATATTTACCGCTTGTTTGTCATCTCGAAGAAAACCGGACATTTAGCGAGATTTTGCAGCAAGTTAACGAATTTAGCCGTCAGAATGCTGAATGGCAGGAGTATTTTACCCCAGAACAGACTGCGGAAGCTACTTCCTTCTTCCCCTTTTGTTTCGAGTTTGAACACAGACAACCAAAGTATTCTGTAGACAACAATTTATCACTTTCTATTTATCAGCAGTCCGCATATATTGACAGATTTAAAGTAAAACTCTCTTGTCTGTGTCAGGAAGATTCTTTGGGTTACGAATTTCACTATGATTCCAATCTATTCCCAACTGAGGATATCAAATATTTGGCGGAGCAATTTCAGACTTTGTTAGAAAGCGTCGCCAACAATCCTCAAGCAGTAATTAGTTGCTTAGAGATTCTGAGCGATCGCCAGAGGCAGCAATTGCTGATTGAGTTCAACAATACAAAAACCACTTACCCAAATGACAAGTGTATCCACCATCTGTTACAACAACAAGTAGAGCGAACCCCAGATAACATCGCCGTGATATTTGGGAAGGAGCAACTAAGCTATACTTCGCTCAACGCCAGAGCAAATCAACTCGCGCACTACCTACAGCGACTGGGAGTTGGGCCAGATGTACTGGTGGGGATTTGTATAGAGCGAAGCTCCTCCGAAGCCGCTTCGCTAACGCCACTGATGATGGTTGCAGTGTTGGGAATTCTCAAAGCCGGTGGAGCCTACGTGCCGATTGAAGCAACCTATCCACTGGAACGACAAGCCTACATCATAGCAGATAGTAATGTACCGATACTGTTGACCCAGCAGCGTCTAGCAGCTAGCTTACCCACAAATGGAACCAAAGTCATTTGCCTAGATACTAATTGGGAAGACATAGCCCAGGAAAATATAGCCAACCCGGTCAGTCAAACAACCCCTGAAAACTTGGCCTATGTCATCTACACCTCTGGCTCCACTGGCAAGCCCAAGGGAACATTGATTCCCCACCGAGGGGTAGTTAACTACCTAAGTTGGTGTACGCAAGCTTACACAGTTGAGCAAGGAACAGGGACGCTAGTTCACTCACCTTTAGGATTTGACCTCACAATTACGAGTCTATTTTCACCCTTACTAGTGGGTTGTCAGGTCAAGTTGCTGCCAGAAAACCAAGGCATCGAGACGCTTTACACTGCTCTGAGGGAAAGCTCTAATTTAAGCTTGGTCAAACTTACACCTGCTCACTTGGAGTTGCTTGGTCAGCAGTTCTCTCCTCAAGAAGCAGCAGGTCGGACGCGAGCTTTCATCATCGGGGGCGAAAACCTGTTGGCACAGAACATTGCTTTCTGGCAGAAGTTTGCTCCTGATACGATACTAGTGAATGAATACGGGCCAACCGAAACTGTAGTTGGCTGCTGCATTCACCAGGTAAATGACAAGGAGCAGTCAGGCTCAATTGCCATTGGTCGTCCAATTGCCAACACCCAGCTTTACGTGTTAGATCGACACTTGCAACCAGTGCCAATCGGCCTTGTGGGTGAATTGCACATTGGCGGCCAAGGAATGGCACGAGGTTATCTGAACCTGCCGGAACTGACAGCCGAAAAGTTTATTCCCAACTCCTTCAGCAACAAACCAGGGGAGCGTTTGTACAAAACAGGCGACCTGGCTCGTTATCGTTGTGATGGGACTCTTGAGTTTCTGGGACGGATTGATAACCAAGTCAAGCTTCGAGGTTTCCGCATTGAACTAGGAGAAATTGAGGCGGCTCTTTTAAAGCATCCGGGTGTACAAGAGTCTGTAGTTGTGGTGCATGAAGATGCCTCAGGCAACCAACGTTTAGTTGCATACATTGTTTTGAGGGCATTATCGACTTCCATCAGCGAACTGAGTCAATTTCTCAAACAAAAGCTACCTGAGTACATGGTTCCCTCAGTTTATTTACAACTTGATGCATTGCCATTAACCTCTAATGGTAAAATAGATAGGAAATCCCTCTTGGTCGTGGAAAAGTTTCGACCAGAGTTGAAAGTTACTTATTTACCACCCACTACTGAGGTGGAACAAACAATTGCTGCTGTTTGGCAAGAGGTACTTCACCTAGAAAAGGTGGGTATTCATGACAACTTTTTTGACATAGGTGGTCATTCGTTATTAATTGCTCAAGTTCATAGCCAACTTAAGGAACTGTTGGAGCAAGACTTATCAATTATTGAACTGCTTGAGCATCCAACTATAGATTCGTTGGCGAAATATTTAAATGAGGGAAAAGACGCACAGCTAGAAATCAAGCAAGTTCGCGATCGCGCTGGGAAGCAAAAAGAGGTGATAAATCGCCAAAAACAACTTCGCACCAAGAGATAAAGATTATTTAGAAATATGCGTATCACTATTGTTACAGGTGGTTCCCTTGGCGATCTTCAACCTTATGTTGCTTTAGGACTGGGATTGCAACAAGCAGGACATGTAGTAAAGCTAGTTGTTTTTACTAATCAGGCTCGTCAGGAATTTATCAGCCGATGGGGTCTGGAATGTGTTTGCATGGATCTACATGCAGAAGAATTTTCCACAAAGCCATTCTGGAAATGGTTCCATCCCAACCCCTTTTACATCTTTAATAATATTAGGAGTGTTTTGCAACCTCTAGAAGATAGCTACCTGTTTAAACTCCTCGATCTTTGCCAGGGAGCAGAGGCAATTATCTTGAGTCAATTTTCATTGCTGGGTTATGACACCATAGAAAAACTGGGTGTACCTTGCTATGCAGCCTGTATCCCACCGATTAGTCCAACACAGGCTTTTCCTCACCCTGCTGCACCAATTGAATTGCGTTTAGGTGGAATCTACAACAGGCTAACCTATTTCTTATTCGATCAACTCTTATGGCGATCTGTTAGACAGCCAATAAACCGGTGGCGACAGGAAGTCCTAAAATTAACTCCTACCGCTTGGTGGTTAAGCCCAGTTCATCGTCTACACCAGCAAAAAGTACCTTTTCTTTATGGCTACAGCCCATCTTTACTACCTAAACCGTCTGATTGGCCTGATTGGTTGCACGTTACTGGCTACTGGTTTATGGATTGTCCGGAAAGTTGGCAGCCACCTATAGACCTAGTAGATTTTATTGCAATTGGGTCGCCGCCAGTGTACGTTGCTGGTCGTGGTTTAACAGAAGAGGAACTGAAATTGGTCTTGTCAGCGATCGCTCAGACAGGTCAAAGGTGTATCTTACAAGTACCAGGAGAACTTACTGGCGAAAACAGCCTCAGTGAGGATTTTGATTTATCAGATAAAGTCTTTAAACTTTCCGAATGGGTGCCATTTGATTGGCTATTCCCGCAAATGGCAGCACTTGTGCATCATGGAGGTGCTGGTACATTAGCTTATGGCGTGCGATCGGGTGTCCCTTCTATAACCATACCCAGCGGAGATGACCGATTTTTTTGGGCGCATCGTGTAGCAGAGTTAGGTCTAGGCCCAAAGCCGATTTTGCCACACCAATTATCTGCCCAGCGGTTAGCAGATGCGATTCGACTAGCCACTAATGATCAGTCAATGCAAGCCCGTGCATCTGCAATGGGGCGAAAGATCCAAGCAGAAAATGGAGTGGTTCGAGCAATCGAGGCTTTTCATCGCCATTTGCCAAACAAAGTATAGGAATCAACTTTTCCTACAGATAATTTTTAGAGGAGTAATAACAATGAACCTAAACAGTAATCAAGAAAACTTCTTCAAAAAATTACAGCGTCAAGTTGTGCCATTCGTCTACCGCAATAACTTAATGAAATTGGCGACTTTTTATGGTACTGATAAATGGAATTCTCATTGGTATGCTCAACATTATGCAAGGCATTTTGCTCCGTTAAGACTCAAAAAACTGAAGATTCTTGAAATTGGTGTAGGCGGTTATGACGACCGCAAATCTGGTGGGGAATCTTTAAGAATGTGGAAGTCATATTTTCCTAATAGTATGATTTATGGTATAGATATTGTAGATAAAACTTATCTTGAAGAACATCGCATAAGAATATTTCAGGGTAGTCAAGATGACGAAGATTTTTTAAATAAAGTTGTAGCAGAGACTGGAGAATTAGACATTATCATTGATGATGGTAGTCATGTTAATGAACATGTAATAAAATCATTTAATATACTTTTTTCTGCACTCAAAAATAGTGGTATATACGCAGTGGAAGATACATTGACTTCTTATATACCAAATCTTGAAGAAAAACGATTAAATACTGGCAGCAGAGGTGTTTTAGAAAATTGGCCAAGAGTTGGTGGTAGCTTAGAGCTAAATGACCCTAAAACCACGATGAATTTTTTTAAAAAACTGGTTGATTGCTTGAATTATCAGGAAATTTTGAGACCAGGTTACTCTTCCTCTTATTTTGATCAGCATATTGTTGCTATGCACTTTTACCATAATCTAATTTTTATCTATAAAGGAAACAATAATGAAGATGGATATTATCTAGAAAATAACACAATTAAGCCATACTTCTTGAATTATCTGAGCATAAAATCAGTAGAAGAACTTGGTATAGAATTTCCCATTGTTGATAAATCAATACAATGAACATAATAAATGCACACTATTTTTAATCATTAAGTTTTAGCAGTTTTGCAGTACAACTATGACAATTCAAATCGATTCACTAGAAACCAGCACCAAAAAAATTATCTATAGCAATGAATGCAAAGAGATTCTTAACCTCTCTGTTGCGAAAATTCAGGAGATGTTCAAGTCATCTGGGATTATTCTGTTTCGAGGGTTTGAGGTAACTCATGAATTGATGCAAGTATTTGCAGAACAATTTAGTTCTAGATTTACGCGAGATGATGATAAACCTCTGGTTGATCCAAACGGGTTTGTCAGTTCAGTAGATATAGGAATGCATGAAATTCTCCCTCATCGTGAAAACGGTAGTTCTCCCTTTTCACCTGATGCTGTTTGGTTTTGCTGCACCATACCAGCAGCACAAGGGGGCGAAACTTTGTTCTGGGATGGTATTCAAGTCTGGCAGAAATTCAGTGAAGAGTTAAAAGAGTTATTTATTTCTAAAAAAATCAAGTTTGTTCATAAATTTCCTGCTGATAAATGGAAGCATTTTTTGGGATCAGATGCTACTATATCTGATGCCAAACAAGTGTTAGATGGTTTTAATAGTGTAAAATACCAAATCGACGAGGAGGAGTCTATATATACAGAATATATTTGTTCAGCTGTGATTCAAACAAAATATAGTAATCAAAATGCCTTTGTCAACGACATTATCACAGGTAATAGTAACCTGAAAGGCTGTGCAAATTTGGAATTAGAATCAGCACTAACTTTTGAAGATGGTTCGTTAATCCCTGATGTAGTTATAGAGAAAATTGAGAAAGTCATGTACAGCTTAACTGAAGAGATCCAGTGGCAAGCGGGTGATTTAGTAATGATTGATAATTCTAGATTTTTGCATGGTCGCAGAGCATTTAACGATAGTCGTCGGCGTTTGTTTGCTCTGCTAAGTTACCTTAACTTTTGATATCTATCAGTGCATAGATAAGGTTTTTTATAACAAAATGTAAATATCATGAATGAACAAAAAAATCAGTTACAACAGAGATATTTAGAAGCGTTCACTGCACGCTACAACGAGCGGACAAAAAAATCAAAACAACTTGCTCAAGCTTATCGCCCGATTATTACTAGCAATATGGGGCCAGTAGGTTTTAGTTTGTCTTGTAAAGAAATGTGCTACCCTATTGCTGTCAAGCGCTCTCTGGGTTCCAGGATATGGGATGTTGATGGCAATGAATATATAGACTTCATGATGGGATTGGGAGTCAATCTTTTTGGCCACAATCCACCTTTTATCCAAGCAGCCCTCAAAGAACAACTTGAAAAAGGAATACAAATTGGCCCGCAATCAGAACTTACTGGCGAGGTAGGTGAATTAATTTGTGAACTGACAGGAATGGAGAGAGTTGCCTTTAGCAATACAGGCACAGAAGCAGTGATGGCAGCAATACGTTTAGCACGAACAACAACAGGACGTAACAAGATTGTGCTATTCTCTGGCTCCTATCACGGTCATTTTGATGGAACGCTAGTTAAGACAGAAACGCTAGACGGAATTTCACGTACTGTACCAATAACTCCAGGAATACCGCAAAATATTGTTGAAGATTATTTAGTTTTAGATTATGGAAATCCTCAATCACTAGATGCAATCAGAGCTAATAAGCACGAATTGGCTGCTGTTTTAGTTGAACCTGTACAAAGTCGCCGACCAGACTTGCAGCCTAAAGATTTTCTCTTGCAGCTGAGACAATTGACCAAAGAATTAGGGATAGCATTAATTTTTGATGAAGTGATAACTGGCTTTCGTGTTCATCCAGGTGGCGCACAGGCGTGGTTTGGTGTTGAAGCAGACATAGCTACCTATGGAAAGATTGTTGGTGGCGGAATGCCGATTGGAATTATTGCTGGCAAGGCTACCTACATGGATAGAATTGATGGCGGGATGTGGAATTATGGTGATGCATCTCAACCTCAAGTCGAAACAACATATTTTGCAGGTACATTTCGTAGGCATCCACTAGCTATGGCTGCGGCACTAGCTGTGCTTAAACATCTAAAAATGCAAGGATCACAGTTACAACAGCAGTTGAATCAACGGATGTCACAACTAGTTGAAACATTAAATGCTTACTTTGAAGAAGAAGAAGTTCCTTTACGTCTGAGGAATTTTAGCTCGTGGTTTAGTCCTGCTTTTTTAGAGAAATTTTCACTTTTAGAATATGCTACTCCATCCGAGTTGCGAGAACTTTTATATTATCACCTTCTAAATCAGGGAGTTATGTTGGGAGGACCTGGAGGCTACCTTTCTACAGCTCATACAGATGAAGATATTAATTATATAATTCAGGCTTTTAAAGCTAGCGTTAGGGAACTACGTAAAGGAGGTTTTTTACCTCCTACTGCTCCACAAAATTTGGTGAAAGAATTATCATTGGAAACGAGGGAGCAGATAGCCGATGTCCGTTAATGATACTTTCATAAATGAGAATATGGAAGGGATAGCTGTGATTGGCATGGCTGGTCGTTTTCCTGGAGCCAAAAGTATTAATGATTTTTGGCAAAACCTCAAAGATGGTGTGGAGTCAATTTCTGTCTTAACGGATGAAGATATATTAAATTCAGCAATTGATCCAGCTATACTGAATAATCCTCGCCATGTAAAAGCTGGGGCAGTATTAGAAGATATAGAATTATTTGACGCTGCATTCTTTGGTTTTAACCCAAGAGAAGCAGCAATTATGGACCCCCAACACCGCTTTTTTTTGGAGTGTTCGTGGCAGGCTCTGGAAGATGCTGGCTACGATTCTGAAAACTTTGCAGGCGAAATTGGCATTTATGGGGGTATGGCTTGGAACAGCTATTTGTTGTTCAACATTGCTTCCAACCGCAACTTACTCAGCTTAGAAATTGGTCAACAAACGCTACTCGGTAATGAAAAAGATTTCCTAACTACACGCACCTCCTATAAATTAAATCTAAAAGGCCCAAGTATTAATGTTCAAACTGGCTGCTCCACATCATTAGTTGCAATCTATTTGGCAAGCCAAAGCTTGGTCAGTTACCAATGCGATATGGCTCTAGCTGGTGGTGTGAGTATAAATGTCTTACAAAAAGCTGGTTATTTACATCAAGAAGGGGGAATAATGTCTCCCGATGGGCACTGTCGTACCTTTGATGCCAAAGCTAGGGGAACTGTGGGTGGCAGCGGAGTTGGAGTAGTAGTTCTCAAACGCTTGGAAGATGCTCTAGCCGATGGTGACTGCATTCATGCTGTTATCAAAGGTTCTGCTATCAATAATGATGGAGCTTTGAAAGTGGGTTACACAGCACCTAGCTTGGTTAGGCAAGCCCAGGTGATCGCACAAGCTCTTGCTGTAGCCGACATTGAGGCTGAGACAGTCAACTATGTAGAGTGTCACGGTAGCGGTACAGTTCTAGGAGATCCTGTGGAAATCAAGGCTTTAACAAAAGCCTTCGGTACAAGTACTCAGAAAAAAAACTTCTGTGCCATTGGTTCGGTAAAAACAAATGTTGGACATCTAGATGCAGCGGCAGGTATAGCTGGCTTCATTAAGACGGTTCTGGCTCTAAAACACAAGTTGATTCCACCTAGCTTACACTTTGAGCAACCCAACCCTGAGATTGATTTCAACAATAGTCCTTTCTATGTAAACACCAAGTTGTCTGAATGGAAAACCAATGGCATCCCCCGCCGTGCTGGAGTTAGTTCCTTCGGTATTGGGGGAACTAATGCACATATAATTCTGGAGGAAGCCCCGGTTAGGGAGCAGAGGAGCAGGGGAGCAGGGGAGCAGGGGAGGAAATATCAGGTGTTGGTTCTTTCTGCGAAAACGGAATCAGCACTCTTATCAGCTACGGCAAATCTGGTTAATCACCTGAAACAGCATCCCAATTTAAACTTAGCTGATGTGGCTTATACCCTGAAGGTGGGTCGCAGGGCTATGGGCTATCGACGGGTGGTTGTTTGTCAGGATGTTGATGATGCAATGAATGCACTGCAAGATCCAAAACGAGTTTTGACCAGTATTCAAGAGACAAGTGAATACACTGCATACACTCCCAGCCCTGCGGACGGGTTGCACGATCGCGATCGCCCCATCGCTTTGATGTTTCCTGGGCTGGGAACTCATTATATTAACATGGCTCTTGAACTTTACCAAGTTGAGCCGACGTTTCAACAAGCAGTTGACAGATGTTGCCTATTGCTAAAACCTCTCCTTGGTCTGGATCTGCGGGATGTGCTGTATCCCAAAAATAGTTCTCAAAAACATAACCCACCTAAACCAGGTCTGGATTTGCGAAAGATGCTTGGTCGTGGTGAAGAACCAGCAGATGAAGCCACACAAAAACTAAATCAAACCTTTCTCGCCCAACCAGCCATCTTTGTCATCGAGTACGCTTTGGCTCAGTTGTGGATCGAGTGGGGAATTCGTCCTGTTGCCATGATTGGCTACAGCATCGGTGAATTTGTAGCGGCAACTTTAGCAGGAGTTTTGTCTCTGGAAGACGCTCTGACTCTTGTTGCCAAAAGAGCGCAAATGATTCAAGAGTTGCCAGCAGGGGCAATGCTTGCTGTTCCCCTGACAGAACAAGAGGTACAGCCTTTCCTAAGTGAGAAACTTTCCCTCTCAGCAATCAACGGCTCATCTCTTTGTGTAATTTCGGGTTACACCGAGGCTGTGGATGAATTGGAACGCCACCTAACCCAAAAGGGTTTGGCGTGTCGGCGGATTTTTACTTCCCATGCTTTTCATTCAAAAATGATGGAGGCGATCGCACCCAACTTACACGATCTAGTTAAAACATTCAATCTCCAACCACCTAAAATTCCCTATTTATCCAATGTCACAGGAACTTGGATTACAGCAGAGCAAGCAACAGATCCCAACTACTGGGTTAAGCATATGTGCCAAGCTGTGCAGTTTGCTTCGGCAGTGCAAGAATTGTCCAAAAAACACAATCCGGTTCTGTTAGAAGTTGGTTCTGGACAGACATTGAGCAGTTTAGCACTCAGTATTTTACAGAGCGATCGCCTAGCAGATCGAGTTGTGCTGCCATCGCTGCGGCATGCTTACGAACGTCAATCAGATATTGCCTTTTTGCTGAATACACTAGGTCAGCTTTGGCTTGCAGGAGTGCAGATAGATTGGGCAGGATTTTATTCTCATCAGCGTCGCGATCGTTTGCCCTTACCAACCTATCCGTTTGAGCGTCAGCGTTATTGGATTGAACCACACAAACAAACACAAGTTGTCGCCATCTCGCAGACATGCTCACCAGAAAACTTTCAAGGCGGCGAAGCCCAGGAATATCAATTACCAACGAATAGCGAAACAGTATCAGAGCTTTCGCTACACTCGCGCCCACATTTACGGAATTCGTATGTTGCTCCTAGCAGTGAACTCGAACACAAAATTGCTAACTTCTACCAACAATTGTTGGGCATCGAGCAAGTAGGTATATATGACAACTTCTTTGAATTGGGAGGAAATTCCCTAATCGGTATTCAGGTGATTGCCCAACTTCGCAAAAACTTCCAATTAGAACTATCCCTTCGTGCCCTCTTTGAAGCACCCTCTGTAGCTGAGTTGGGTTTATTTATTGAAGAAATGATTATAGCGGAGTTAGAAGAATTAACTGAAGACGAAGCTCAGGAACTTGTATCTGTTGTTACTAAAAAGCAACAAGCACCGATAACTAACAGTCAGCCGAGCAAAGCTACAGATTGCCGAACAATCTAGAGATTGTGCATCTGGGCAAAGCAGAAACTGATTACTTCTACAAGGACATTTTGGAAAATTAAGTCTATCTCAAGCACGGAATTACTCTCAACAATCGGGACTGGATTTTTGATGTCGGCTCTCACATCGGTTTGTTTACGCTGTTTGTCAATCAGCAATGCAAAAATCCCAGAATATTATGCATTTGAGCCGGCTTTGCCTCTGTTGGAAATTTTACGCGCGAATACAAAACGCTATGGGATGAATGCCAAACTGTTCAATTGCGGATTGTCTGACGAGTCAAAAGCCGCAACATTAACGTTTTATCCCAATAGTTCTGGAATGTCGTCATTCTATGCTAATGGAGAAGAAGAAAAATCAGTTTTAAAAGCGATCGTCCTCAATCAATTGCAAAATAATCTCAAGAGTTGGGAAAACCTGATACAATATTCTGGTGAATTGCTAGAAGAAAGATTTAAAAGTCAGTCTTTTTCTTGCCAACTGAGAACCCTCTCTGATGTCCTTGGCGAACAAAACGTCGAACGCATAGACTTACTAAAAATTGATGCGTATAAAAGCGAACTTGATGTCATCAAAGGTATCAAGAATGAAAATTGGAAAAAAATCAAGCAGATTGTCATAGGAGTAGGCGATAAACAGGGGCGGCTAGAGCAAATTACTGACTTGCTTAAAATCAAAAATTATAACGTCGTAATAGAAAAAGAAAACTTGTATGAAAAGTCAGCGATGTACTATGTTTACGCTAAACGAAAATGAACAATGAAATTCTAAAAATAGGTAGCAATGAGAGAAATTCAGACAGTTGGTGTTGTCGGAGCGGGTGTTATGGGAATCGGGGTTTCACAAAACCTCGCTCAAACAGGTCATCAGGTGATTTTAGTAGATATTTCAGAAGATATTCTGGATCATGCTAAACAAGAAATTAGAAATAATGTCCGTTTTCAGGGTTTTTTCCAGAAAAACAGTGAAGCAGAGAGTCCTAACGACATACTGCATCGAATTAAGTTTTCAAGTAACTATAAATTCCTTGAAGATGCAGAATTTGTGATTGAAAATGTCACGGAAAAGTGGGATATTAAAAAGGAGGTCTACGCGCAGCTTGATGCCATTTGTCCAGAGAAAACAGTATTTGCAGCTAATACATCAGCTATCTCAATTACCCGCATTGCTTCAGTGACCAAGCGAACACCACGAGTCATTGGTATGCATTTTATGAACCCCGTGCCAATGAAACCGATGGTTGAAATGATTCGTGGGCATCATACATCTGATGAAACAATCGAGACAGCAAAAAAATTGTTGGCTCAGATGGGCAAGGAATGCATCATCGTTAATGACTCACCGGGTTTTGTTTCCAACCGCGTGTTGATGTTGACTATTAACGAAGCTATTTTTATCCTGCAAGACCAAGTTGCTTCAATAGAAGAGGTGGATAAAATCTTTAAAACCTGCTTTGGTCACAAAATGGGCCCACTGGAAACAGCCGATTTAATTGGTCTAGATACGATTTTATTTTCCATCGAAGTTTTGTATGAAAGTTTCAACGACAGTAAATACAGGCCATGTCCATTGCTTAAGAAAATGGTAGATGCGGGATTGCATGGTCGTAAAAGTGGCAAAGGGTTTTATGCATATAGCAATCCTAAATGATTTGTAAAATTATTTTTTATTTTTTCTGATTAGATATCAATAAATTAGAATATTACTATGAATAAAAAGTCACATAAATAGTGTTAAATTATGAAAGAAACCACAACAAGAATTAAAACCTTCCTTTGCCGATTTTTTGGTGACCATGACTTGCAGTTAGATGAAGATATATTTAGTCTCGGTTTTGTTAATTCAATGTTTGCCATGCAACTAGTCTTATTTTTAGAACAAGAATTTCAAATTACTATTGAAAACGAGGATCTGGAGTTTGATAACTTTAAGACAATAAATGCTATGAGCAATTTAGTACAACGTAAAACAGCTTTGCTTACCTACAAATAAACCAAAAATTGACGGTATTTATCTACCTCAGTGATGTGATGAAACTAGAATTAACTCCTCAGCAAAAAAACGCTCAGGTTGAATTTAGAGAATTTGTAGATGCAGAGGTTGTACCTCAGGCAAATCAATACGATCAACAAGAACGTACCCCTCCAGACCTAGTTAAAAAATTCGCTCAAAAACGATATTTAGGTGCTGTTTTACCTAAAGAGTTCGGTGGCGAAGCTATGGATATGATCACCTATGGCTTGCTGAACGAAGAAATTGGACGCGGGTGTTCTTCGCTGCGGAGTTTGCTGACAGTTCATTGCATGGTTTGTCATGCTCTTTGCAAGTGGGGCAATAAGTCTCAAAAAAACTATTGGCTTCCTAAATTAGCCTCTGGTGAAATAATTGCTGCTTTCGCTTTGAGTGAACCTAACGTGGGTAGTGATGCCAAAAGTGTGGAAACTACGGCAACACTTTCTGGGGATGCTTACATCTTAAATGGACACAAAAAATGGATTACCTATGGACAAATTGCAGATGTCTTTTTAGTGTTTGCTCAATGTGAAGAAAAACCTTCTGCTTTCTTAGTTGAAAAGAATAGCCCTGGACTCTCGATCAAACCAATTTTTGGGATGCTAGGTGTCAGGGCTTCGATGTTAGCAGAATTGCACCTAGATAACTGTCGCATTCCCCAAGAAAATCTTGTGGGTAGGCTGGGTTCTGGTTTCTCTTATGTAGCATCCTCTGCACTGGATTATGGCAGATACAGTGTAGCATGGGGGTCTGTAGGCATTGCACAAGCTTGTTTGTCGGCTTGCATTCGTTATACAAGCGATCGCAAGCAGTTTGGCGTTTATTTAAAAGAACATCAATTAATTCGCCAAATGATTACTAACATGATTGCCAATGTCAAAGCAGCAAGATTGCTATGCTATCAAGCTGGCTATCTCAAAGATATTGGCGATCCTAGCTCCATTATAGAGACTTCAATTGCCAAGTATTTTACATCCACAATTGCTTCTCAAGTAGCAAGTGATGCCGTACAAATTCATGGTGGTAATGGTTGCAGTAGCGAATACCCGGTTGAAAGATATTTGCGAGATGCCAAAATCATGGAAATCATTGAAGGTAGCACTCAAATTCAACAAATTACTATTGCTGAGTACGGTTATCAGGAGTACTTATCACCACGCACTGGCGCTGTGATGGTGCAAAACTTAGCAGCAAGGATATAAATACATGATTAGCACTCAAATTGAATCTTCAAATAACAAGCAAGAAGACAAAAAAATCATTAAGTGCGTCGTTTGGGATTTAGATAACACGCTATGGCATGGTGTGTTATTGGAGGATAACTCTGTTTACTTGCGAGATGATATTCTAGATATCATCAAAACTTTGGATAGTCGCGGGATATTACAATCTATTGCAAGTAAAAATGATTGTGTTCTTGCCATGAACAAACTTCAAGAGTTTGGTTTGCAAGAATATTTTCTGTATCCTCAAATTAATTGGAATTCCAAAGCTGCTTCTCTTCAAGAAATCGCTAAATTAATTAATATTGGGAGTGATGCGATCGCCTTTATTGACGATCAGCCATTTGAACTGGAAGAAGTTAACTTTTCCCTGCCGGAAGTCCTCTGTATCAACGCATCTCAACTGGCGGATCTATTAGATATGCCAGAAATGAATCCGCGTTTTATTACAGAAGATTCCAAAATTAGAAGGTTAATGTACATTAGTGATATAAAGCGTCAAAATACTGAAAAAGAATTCGTTGGGACACCCGAAGAGTTTTTAGCCACCCTTAAGATGAGTTTTACCATCTCTTCAGCAAAAGAAGAAGATTTACAACGGGCAGAAGAATTAACAGTACGTACTAACCAATTGAATACAACTGGTTATACATACTCTTATGATGAACTCAATCATTTTCGTCAATCAGAAAATCACAAACTGTTTATTGCTAGTTTAGATGATAAATATGGAAGTTACGGTAAAATTGGGTTAGTTCTGATAGAGTGCCAAGAAAGCGTCTGGACAATAAAACTTCTGCTGATGTCCTGTCGCGTCATGTCCAGAGGGATCGGCACAATTATGCTTAACTATATTATGAATCTAGCTAAAAACAACAAAGTTCGGCTGTGTGCTGAGTTTGTTTCCAATAATCGCAACCGGATGATGTATATCGCTTATAAATTTGCAGGTTTCAAAGAAATTGAAAAGCGGGGTGAACTGGTGACTATTGAAAATGATTTAACGCGGATTCAAGCTTTTCCAGACTATATAAAAGTACAGATACTGAATTAGAAAGAGTTTAAATTTCTAGGTAGATATTGCTCAATAGGATATAGAGTTAAACAAATGACTTTTCGGAACGATAGTATAAGCTTTGAGCAGAAAAAAGATGAACTTTCCCAGCGACGTTCTCAGCTTTCCGTTGTTAAGCAAACGCTGCTGAAAAAGCGGTTGTGCGGATTTGAATCTAATGCTCAATTACAACTTATTCCTCGACGTTCCCAGCGCGAATCAGCACCTCTATCCTTTGCTCAACAGCGGATGTGGTTTCTCTACCAATTGGAGCCAAACAGCGCTGCCTATAATCAAGTTGCATCTATACACATAACGGGTTCACTCGACCTAGCAGTGCTGGAGCAGAGCCTAAATGAAATAATACGCCGTCACGAAGCTCTACGCACCACGTTTGCGATCGCAGAAGGAGAATCGGTTCAAATCATTGCTCCAGTCTTGACCATAACTCTGCCGAGAGTAGACCTGAGGAAGTTGCCGGAAGTTAAGCGTGAGCAGGAGGTTCAGCGACAAACTACTCAGGAAGTCCAACAGCTTTTTGACTTAGAACAAGGCCCATTGCTGCGGAGCATGATACTGCATCTGACCGAGACAGAGTATTTGCTGCAAGTCACTATGCACCACATCATCACCGACGGTTGGACATGGGGCGTACTCGTTCGTGAACTGGTAGCGCTTTACGAGGCTTTCAGTATTGGTAAGCCCTCTACGCTGCCTGAACTCTCTATTCAGTACGCAGACTTTGCTGTTTGGCAGCGGCAGTGGCTGGCGGGAGAGGTATTAAAGACTCAAGTCGCTTACTGGAAGCAGCAGCTGCATAATCTTCCGACATTGCAGTTGCCTACCGACCGCCCTCGACCTACAGTTCAAGCCTTCCGAGGGGCTAGACAAACTCTAATGTTACCAAAGGCTTTATCAGAGGAGCTAAAAGTCCTGAGCCAGCAGTCAGGGATAACGCTATTTATGCTACTGCTAGCGACCTTTAAGACTCTGTTGCACTGGTACACAGACCAAGACGACATAGTTGTGGGTACTGATGTCGCCAACCGCAACCGACCAGAGGTTGAAGGGCTAATTGGGTTCTTTGTGAATCAACTGGTATTGCGGACAAACCTCTCAGGAAATCCTACCTTTCGAGAGTTGCTTGGACGGGTGCGCGATTGTACTTTGTCAGCATACGCCCATCAGGATTTACCGTTTGAGAAACTGCTGAACGCCCTGAAACTGGAGCGAACCCGAAGCCGGATGCCACTGTTTCAAGTCAAACTTGTTCTCCAAAATGCTCCATTACCACCTTTTGAGATTTCGGGTTTAACGGTAAATATTTTGGATCAGGTAGAAACAGAGGAAACCAAACTTGATTTGTTCTTGGAACTAAGAGAGACAGAGCAAGGATTGAAAGGATTATTAGAGTACGATACAGACCTATTTGATGCTAGTAGTATTACCCGGATGCTGAAGCATTTTGAAATAATTTTAGCGAGTGTTGTTACACAGCCAGATGCGAAACTAAATGAACTAGAAGAAATTTTTAACAAAACAGATAAACAACAGCAGATGCTCCATAAAATCAAACAAAAAGAGGTGTCTTACCAAAAATTAAAAAATGTTCAAAGGAAGGTTATTAGTGAGAAATTATAAAAAAAATTAATAAAGTGGGTTTTATGAAAAACTTAAAAAATAAAAAATCTAGCTCTATAAAATTAGAGACAGTGCGACGAAAGACAATTAATTTGTCAGAGGCAGAATTTATCAAGATAGATTTTCTTACCCCTTGGCAAACACTTCCGATCATCCTAAAACCTAATATTGACTATCTCGATTTAGCCGATTGGATTGAGAGCAGCCAAAATTTTATAGAAACAAATTTACTAAAATATGGTGCGATATTATTCCGGGGATTCAATGTAGATACTGCACCAGCATTTGAGCGAGTTTGCTTGACTCTTTGTTCAGACTTGTTTAATGAGAATGGTGAACATCCCCGGAAAACTGTTAGCGGTAACGTTTATACTCCAGTATCTTACCCTGCTGATAAAAAGCTCTTGTGGCATAACGAAAATTCATTTAATTATTGTTGGCCAAGGAAAATATTGTTTGGTTGTCTTCAGCCTGCACAGCAGGGAGGAGAAACACCAATTGTTGATAGTCGGATAGTTTTTCAGCTAATCGATCCTCAAATTAGAGAGCGATTTATTGATAAGAAAGTTATGTATATCCGAAACTACGGGGATGGATTAGGATTAAACTGGGAAACAGTTTTTCAAACTAGTGATCGCTTAGAAGTAGAAGCTGCATGTACAAACGCAGGAATTGATTTTGAATGGAAAACAGGCAATCGACTGAGGACTCGTGTTGTTCGACCAGCAGTTGTCAAACACCCTCAAACTGAGGAAATGTCTTGGTTTAATCAGGCGCAACATTGGCATCCAGCTTGCTTAGATTCACAAACTCGTGAGTCGCTTTTGTCAATGTTTAAGCAAGAGGATTTGCCACGAAATTGCTATTACGGTGACGGCTCTCCTATTGAAGATTCGGTGATGCAAGAAATCTGTGCAGTATATCAGCACTCAGAAGTTAGCTTTCCTTGGCAAAGTGGAGATTTATTAATACTAGATAATCTATTAACTGCTCATGGAAGGAATTCCTATGTGGGAGAAAGGCAACTCTTAGTTGCAATGGGCGAAATGGCAAAATTTGATGATATTTAACATTATTAGGAGTACCTAAAGTAAATAAATACGCTATCAAGCTTGAGCAGGATAAATGCAAAAACAAATTCATGGATTTCAACTTTCCCCGCAACAAAGACGGTTGTGGTTATTACAACAAGACAGTCAATCTTATCAGGCGTATTGTGCTATTCTCCTAGAAGGGAATTTGCAATATGAGGTTTTAAAAGCAGCTTTACACCAAGTAGTAAATCGACATGAAATTTTACGAACGACTTTTCATCGTAGCCGTGGTATAAAAATTCCTATTCAAGTAATTAATCAGCCTACCTTCCTATCCTTAAATGAATATTCGTGGGAAAATCAAGAGGCTTTAGGAGTAGAGATAGAGCAGCTGTTTCAATCAGAAAGTCAGCGGAGTTTTGATTGGGAGAAAGCACCCCTTTTACAAACAACGCTTGCTACTATCTCACCACAAAAACATTTATTACTTGTCAGTTTGCCTGCTTTGTGTGCGGATACACCTACTCTGAAGAATTTAGTTTGTGAACTGAGCAAATGCTACGCGGCTTGCTTACGGAGCGAAACAGTTATTGAGCAACCTTTACAATATGCCGAAATTGCTGAATGGCAAAATGAATTGCTGAAAGCAGGATATTTGGAATTAGAAACAGATTACTGGGGAAAGCTAGATATTTCTAGTCTTAGTGGTTTACGGCTTACTTTTGCAAATCAGCAAACTGAAAACTCGGAATTTCAACCCCAATGGTTCAGCAGGAAAATTGCGCCTGATTTGGTAGCAAAAATAAATGCTATCACTCCGGGTAAAAAAATTAATAAAGATACATTTTTTATAACTTGTTGGCAAATTCTGTTATGGCGACTCACCGAACAATCAGACATAGTTATTGGAACAGCTTGTGATGGTCGCGGCTACGAAGAATTGCAAGAATCGTTGGGACTAATTGTTAAATATTTACCTCTGCGGTGTCATCTGGAAGATGACTACAAATTCAATGATCTCTTGGTTCAGGTTGCAGAAGCTACAGAGGAAATATCTGAATGGCAAGAAAGTTTTTGTTGGGAAAAAAGTGTTGAATTAGGTAATAGTCCAGAGCAGTTATTCTTCCCATTCTGTTTCGATTTTGAATCTCTCTCGGCTAAACATTTGGCTGGCGATGTCTACTTTTCAATTTATCAGCAGTACACTTGTGTTGATAAGTTTCAGGTTAAACTAACCTGTGTTAGTCGGGATGATAGTATAGCCGCTGAATTTCACTACGATGCGAATGTTTTGGCTTTAGAAGATATTCAGCGTCTAGCGAATCAATTTGAGACATTGTTAGCTAGTGTGGTTAACAATCCCGAAGGAGCGATCGCTACTTTCAATATCATCAGTCCTATCGAGCGTCAGCAACTCTTAGCCGAATTTAACAACAGCCAAACCACTATCTTACCCTACCAGTGCATCCATCATTGGTTTGAGTTACAGAGCGATCACACACCAGAAAATATCGCCGTCAGATTTCAAACCCAGCAATTAACCTACGCCGAACTCAATACTCGCGCCAATCAGCTAGCTCACTACTTACAAAAACAGGGTGTTGGTTCCGATGTGCTAGTGGGCATTTGCGTAGAGAGGTCTCTAGAAATGGTCATCGGAGTCTTAGGTATCCTCAAAGCAGGTGGAGCATACGTGCCCATCGATCCAATCTATCCCAAGGAACGCCAAGCCTTCATTCTTGGGGATACTCAAGCTCCTGTGCTGCTTACCCAGCAAAGTTTAGTAGCCGAAATACCAACAGAGGGAATCAAAGTCATTTGCCTAGACACCGACTGGGAAGTTATAGCTGACGAATGTGCAGAAAACCCAACCAGTCAGACAACTGCTCTCAATCTAGCCTACGTCATCTACACCTCCGGCTCCACTGGTAAACCCAAAGGAACGTTAATTCCCCATCAAGGTTTGGTAAACTATCTCAACTGGTGTACGCAAGCTTATGCAGTCGAGCAAGGAGACGGGACGCTAGTTCACTCTTCCCTAGCATTTGACCTGACGATAACTAGTCTGTTTTCACCTTTACTGGTAGGGTGTCGGGTAGACTTGTTACCAGAAGATCAAGGCATCGAAACCCTGAGCAACTCGCTACGTCACCACTCAAACTTAAGCCTGGTTAAAATTACACCTGTTCATCTGGAATTGCTCAACCAGCAAATATCACCAAAAGAAGCTGGTGGACGAACTCGCGCTTTCATTATTGGGGGTGAAAATTTATTAGCCAACAGCATTACCTTTTGGCAAAAGGCTGCTCCTGACACCATGCTTGTCAATGAGTATGGCCCAACAGAGACAGTTGTGGGATGCTGCATTTATAAAGTGCCAAGTAGCGAACAGCTATCAGGGTCGGTTCCAATTGGTCATCCAATCGCCAATACCAAGCTGTATGTACTTAACCAACACTGTCAGTTAGTGCCCATTGGCATGGCGGGTGAACTGTACATTGGCGGTCTGGGAATCGCCCGAGGCTATCTGCATCGCCCTGATCTGACCGCAGAAAAGTTTGTCCCCAACCCTTTTAGCAATGAACCTGGGGAACGTCTTTATAAAACTGGCGACCTAGTTCGTTACCGAGCAGATGGAACGCTGGAGTTCCTGGGACGTCGCGATGACCAGGTGAAGATTCGAGGCTTCCGCATTGAGCTAGGGGAAATTGAGTCTGTACTCTCTGAGTATTCGGGAGTACAAGAAACAGTAGTCATAGCGCGGGAGGATGTTCCAGGTAATCAGCGTTTAGTGGCATACATTGTATGGAACCATGAATCACCCTCGCTTAGTGATCTGCGAAGTTTCCTCAAACAGAAGCTACCTGAATACATGATGCCCTCAGCCTTGATATCGCTGAAGGCACTGCCATTAACTTCTAATGGCAAAGTAGATCGACGCGCACTACCAACACCAGACACAACCAGACCTGAACTAGAAGCAACTTACGCTGCACCGCACACTGCTGTCGAGGAGATATTAGCCCAAATCTGGAGCCAGGTACTTGGTGTTGATCAAGTGGGCATTTACGATAACTTCTTCGACTTAGGCGGAGATTCTATTCTCAGCATTCAGGTGATCGCCAAAGCCAAGCAGGCTGGTATACAGCTAACTACCAGTCAAATTTTCGATCACCAAACGATCGCTGAATTAGCCGCAGTGGCAGGAAACACTCCAACAATCCAGGCGCAACAGGAAGCGATCGTTGGTTCATTACCCGTGACGCCGATCCAAGCGTGGTTTTTAGCACAAAATCAGCCTGATTCGCACCACTGGAACCAGTCAATCCAACTGGAAGTGAATCAAGAACTCGACCCATTGATTATAGAGCAGGCGCTACAGCAATTGCTCATCCACCATGATGCGCTCCGCCTGCGTTTTATGCAGACGGAATCCGGTTGGCAACAGTTCAACGCTAGCCCAGACGAGATTTTATCTTTTATTAGACTGGATTTGTCGGTGCTGTCACCAGAAAAACAAGAATCTGCCATTGAAGAAGCAACGGAAATAGTACAGGCGAGCCTGAACCTATCGTCCGGGCCGCTTTTGAAGGTGGCCTTTTTTGAACTAGGTGTGCAAAAGTCAGCTCGAATGTTGGTTGTTATGCACCACTTGGTAGTTGATGGCGTCTCTTGGCGAATTTTGTTGGACGCTCTATATACAGTTTGTCAACAGCTTTCTCAGGGTGAAGCAATTAAGCTTCCACTAAAAACTACTTCGTTTCAACGGTGGTCGCAACGACTAGAGCAATACGCGCAGTCAGCAGAATTAAAGCAAGAATTACCCTATTGGCTCTCAGAATCGCGGAAATATATTTCTTCTGTGCCAATGGATAATGATCAAGGGGACAACCTGATGGCTTCTGCCGAAACTGTGTCAGTCAAACTCAGTGCAGAAGAAACCAAAGCATTGCTCCAAGAACTTCCTCAGGTTTATCTAACCCAAATTAATGACCTGTTAATAACCGCAGTTGCACAAACTTTGGCACAATGGAATGGAGAGCGAATCTCCACAGGAGACGCTTCGCGATCGCTATTAATCGACTTAGAGGGTCACGGGCGAGAAGACATATTCGACGATATGGATTTATCGCTTACCGTAGGTTGGTTCACAACCATCTTCCCAGTTGTCTTAGAACTGGGTGAGGAAATCTATCCAGAAAATACCTTAAAATCAGTCAAAGAGCAGCTTCGCAAAATTCCCAACCAGGGCATTGGCTATGGCGTACTGCGCTATATGAGCGAGGATGTAGAAATAGTTGAGCAATTACAAGCCCTTCCTCAAGCTCAAGTTATTTTCAACTATTTGGGTCAGTTAGATCGAATTATTCCAGAGAATTCTGAGTTTCGATTATCCCACTTGATCCCCGGACTAAACCGTAGTCCACGAGGAAGCATGAGCCATTTACTGGAGTGTATTGGCTTTGTTATGGGTGGTCAGTTGCAACTAGATTGGATCTACAGCAAGAACATTTATCAACGGGCCACAATTGAGGGTCTAGCTCAAGGTTGTGTAGAAGTGCTACGTGCTCTTATTGTCCGCAGTCAGTCTCCTGATGCATTTGGCTATACTCCTTCTGACTTTCCTGATGTTGAACTAAGCCAAGAAAAATTAGAAAAGGCTTTTGCCGAAATAGACTTTTCTTAAGTGGAGGATAAAATGAACAAGAAAAATATTGAAGCAATTTATCCCCTTTCGGCTCCACAGCAAGGTATGCTGTTCGAGACGCTGTATGCCCCATCAGGCATCCATATTGAGCAATTGACCGGTGTTTTTCAGGGAAATTTAGATATTTCTGCCTTTGAGCGAGCATGGCAGCGGGTTATAGACCGCCACTCAGTCTTGAGAACATGTTTCATCTGGAAAGAACAGGACGAGCCGCTTCAGGTAGTACTTCGACAGGTGAAAGTACCGCTAGAACAACTAGACTGGGGTCAGCTTTCATCATCTGAAGTGAAAGAGCAACTAGAAGCTTTTCTTCAGAGAGAGCGTCATCAGGGTATAAACCTTTCCAAAGCACCACTGATTCGCCTAGCTCTGATCCATTTGGGTGAAGAAAATTATCAATTTATTTGCAGTCATCACCATATTTTGATGGATGGATGGTCTGTCTCTTCAATCTTTCAAGAATTTTTTGCTTTTTACGAAGCGTTCTGTCGAGGTCAAGACCTACATTTAGAAAAACCTCGTCCCTACAGAGACTACATCGCTTGGCTGAAAAAACAAGATTTGTCCAAACCAGAAGCATTCTGGCGCAAAACTCTACAGGGTTTTACCAGACCAACTCCACTCGGAACAACAGTAGAGTCGCCAAGTGTCTCTGACCCAGAAGAGATTTACGGGGAACAGAAAGTTTACTTGTCAGCAGCTGCTACAGCTACCTTGCAATCTTTGGCAAGGCAATATCGCTTAACCCTGAATACGGTTATTCAGGGAGTTTGGGCATTGCTTTTGAGTCATTATAGTCAGCAAGAAGATGTCGTCTTTGGCATCACCGTCTCTGGTCGTCAGTCAGACTTAGAGGGGGTTGAATCAATGACTGGAATGTTCATCAATAGCTTACCTATACGGGTAAAGGTTTCCCCTAGAGCATCTTTCTGGTTTTGGCTCAAAGACATCCAGACCTATAATATAGAGCTACAGCAGTATGAATATAGCCCTGCTGGTCAAATTCATCAATGGAGTGAAGTTCCGGGAGCGTTGCCTCTTTACGAAAGTCTTCTAGTTTTCGAGAACTTTCCAGATATATCAAGACAGCAATCATCAGTTTTAAGTATCAATATCAGTCAAACTCATTTTAAAGGGGCACAAACTAAATATGCCCTGACGTTGCTTGTAGTTCCAGATTCAGAACTCAGATTTGATCTGATCTACGATACACGTCGCTTCAACAGAGCCGACATCACCTGCATTCAAGACCATTTCCTCACCTTACTTAAAAGCATAGTTACCGCTCCAGAAGAACAACAGATAACAACACTTTTAGATAAAATTCCAGTCAGTCAAATCCCGAAAATCAGGTTGCTTCCAAAACATGAGCCAGACAATTTTGGTCATGTCTTTGTGGCACCGCGTAATCCTGTTGAGGAAGTCCTAGCCGGAATTTGGAAGCAAATTCTTGGTGTTGAGCAAGTGGGAGTTGACGACAACTTTTTTGAATTGGGTGGACATTCTTTACTTGCCACCCAAGTTATGTCCCGCATACGCGATGCTTTTCAGCTTGAACTACCACTGCGTCACTTATTTGAATCACCTACTATAGCTAGCCTAGCTAAACAGATTGAAATCGTGATGAAACTGGAACAGAAGCTAGAAACTCCTGCCATCACACGCGTTTTCCGAGATGGCAATTTACCACTGTCTTTTGCTCAAGCTAGATTGTGGTTGCTGGAGCAACTATACCCTGGCAGCTTAACCTACAACGATCTATCTGGCTTACACCTTGTTGGTTCCCTAAATTTAGCTGTGCTGGAGCAGAGTTTGCAGGAAATAATCCGTCGTCATGAAGCGTTGCGTACTACCTTCTATATAGTAAATGGGCAACCATTTCAGGCGATCGCTCCCAGCCTAACTATTAGAATACCAATAGTAGACTTGCGGGAGTTACCAGAAGCACAGCAAGAAGGTCTTGTTCAACAACTGATTACAGAAGAATCGCAACGCTGTTTTGACCTAGTGCAAGGGCCATTACTAAGATGTACTCTCCTGCATATCCACGAGCAAGAACATATTGTATTGTTTACAATCCACCATATTGTCTCAGATGGCTGGTCAATGGGTGTGTTTGTTGAAGAATTAGCAACATTGTACCAAGTCTTCTGTGCCGGAAAACCTTCTCCACTTTTAGAACTACCCATACAGTATGTAGACTTTGCAATCTGGCAAAAACAGTGGTTGCAGGGGGAAGTATTAGAAAAACAACTTAGCTACTGGAAAAAGCAATTAGGAAGCAACCTTCCTGTACTGCAATTACCTACAGTTCGCCCACGGGCAGAAGTTAAAACTAGCCCTTGTGTAACTCAATTCTTCGACATTCCCTTTAACCTATCTCAAGAACTGCAAGTGCGATCGCGCCAAGAGGGTGCCACTTTATTCATGACCCTATTGGCAAGTTTTCAAATATTACTACAACGTTATACCCAGCAGGATGACATCATTGTTGGTACTGATGTTGCTAATCGTAATCGAGCCGAAATTGAATCATTAATTGGCTTTTTTGTGAATCTGCTGGTCTTACGCACCGATCTGAGCGGAAACCCCAGTTTCCGTGAGTTACTTGGGCGAGTCCGCGAGGTAGCATTAGGAGCCTATGCTCATCAAGATTTGCCCTTCGAGAAATTAGTAGAGGTTTTGCAACCTGAGCGAAATTTGAGTAACACATCGCCACTATTTCAGGTGTTGTTTGTCCTTCAGAATGCCCCAATGCCAACCTTAGAATTGCCAGGACTGACCTTAAGTTTGTTGGAAATTGAAAACAAAATAGCCAGGTTTGATTTAGCACTATTTTTAACAGAAACAGAGCAGGGAATCTTGGGTAAGTGGCAGTATAACTCTGAACTTTTTGATGCTGCTACCATCACTCGGATGACAAACCACTTCCAGACACTGCTCAACAGCATTGTGTCCCAACCTGATGTGCGGATTGGCAATTTAGAAATGCTGACTAAAGCTGAAAGAAAACAACAAGTTAGGCAAAAAAGAGAGCGCAAAGCATTTAATCAGGAAAAGTTAATCGGCATTACTCCTAAGGCTGTTAGCTCGTTGCCAGAAAGATTAGTCAAAACTGATTACTTTCAAACAGGACAAACATTTCCTCTAGTAATTAAGCCTGCTAGTAACGATATTGATTTGATTGCTTGGTCTAAAATTAACCAGGAATTTTTAGAGAGAGAATTGTTAAAACATGGTGCAATTTTGTTTAGAGGTTTCAATGTAAAATCAGTATTAAATTTTGAAAGTTTTGCCCAGGTAATTTCTCCAGACTTATTTGATGAATATGGTGATTTACCCCGGACTGGAGAGGGTGGTAAAGTTTATGGTTCTACTCCTTACCCGCCTGAAAAAGCCATCCTCTTTCATAACGAAAGTTCTCACTTACATCAGTGGCCTCTAAAAATTTGGTTTTTCTGCATCCAAGTAGCACAAAAAGGGGGAGAAACACCGATTATAGACTGTCGAAAAGCTTACAAAATAATCAATCCAAAATTGAGAGAAAGATTAGCTCAAAAACAATTAATGTACGTCCGTCACTATACCAAATGTCTGGATGTAAGCTGGCAAAACTTCTTTCGTACCAATGATAAATTAGTTGTAGAAAATTATTGCCGTCAAGTTAGGATTGATTTTGAATGGTATGATGATAATAGTTTAATTACTCGCCAAGTTCGTCCAGCTTTAGCAGTACATCCAAAAACTAGTGAATCTGTATTTTTTAATCAAATTCAGTTACACCATATAGCATATTTAGACGCAGAAGTTAGAGAATCTCTATTGTCTACATTTGGAGATAAACAGTTACCACGTAATGTTTATTACGGAGACGGCACTCCTATAGAAGACTCAGTTATTGCAGAAATTAATGAAGTTTATCAGCAATCTCAAACGAGCTTTACTTGGCAGCAAGGCGATATTTTGATGTTAGACAATATGCTGATTGCCCACGGACGGAATCCTTATGTAGGTTTTCGTAAAATTGTTGTTGCAATGGGCGAAATGATTAAAGAAACATAATTAATGAATTAATTAAAAGGGTAAAATTAGTTGAGATGTATTTAAGCATCCAAAATACTTAAGACCAGTTGTTACGACTCTGTTAATCCACTATATCTACCATATAATAATTATTTTAAATTTGATTATGCAATTGAGAGGAATTTTCAGCTTATTAATCGCTATCTAAAAAGGATAAACATTATGATGCATTCAAAACAACGCAATACCAATCATGATACTATAGCTTCTATGTATGACTTGAAAGGTATAGAACATCATGAGATTACATTAAATTGTATAGATAGCTTAATCCTAAAAAATATTCCTGAAGAAGCACACATTTTTGACCTTGGTTGCGGTACAGGGCAAATTACACAACGATTGCTGAAAAGAGGGTATCAGGTAACAGGACTTGATAGTTCTGAAGGAATGCTTAAGGTTGCAAGGGAGAATGCACCCGATGGTAAATTTATTTTAGATGATGCCCGATTTTTTACATTACCACCAACTTTCCATGCAGCTATTTCGACAGATGTTGTCCTCAACTATATCCTCAGCATTGAAGAATTGAAAGATACATTGCAAAATGTGTATAATGCACTGTTGGGAAATGGGATTTTTGCTTTTGAATTGTATCTGGAAGAATTGTGTGAATTAGATTGGAAAAATAGTGATTCTGGTGGTGGTGTCAAAGATAATAATGTCTGGGTGGATATTTGGAGTTACGATACAGAAAAGAAAATTGGTCGAAAGGATACGACTAGATTCCAATTACTAAATGGTCTTTGGCAACGTTCAGACAGGAGTTTTTTCTTAAAAGCTTATTCAACAACAGAGGTTAAATCGGCTCTAAAAGAGGTAGGATTTCGAGAAATTACCATATATGATCTAAAGCGTGATTTGGGAGTAGAGCAAGGGTCTGATACTGCCGTCTTTGTATGTCATAAACCGTTAAGTGAGTAGATAATATGCCAAATCAAATAACTCAGGGGTTTCGGCTTTCTCCTCAACAAAAGCATCTTTGGTCATTACAGCAGCATAGTTTAGCTTACTTTGCTCAATGTACTATTCTTCTTAAAGGCAATCTCAAACCAGAAGCATTAAAAACTGCTTTAGAGCAAGTCGTAATTGGACATGGAATTCTGCGTACAACTTTTCACTATCTACCTGGAATGAAAATTCCTGTGATGGTTTTAGGAAATAGGAATGTTTTATCGTGGCGTGACATTGACTTGAGTCATTGCAAACCAAAAGAACTCTCAAGCAAAATAGAATATTCTTTCCAAGAAGCACGCAGTTTTTCTCTCGATTTTGAGCAAGGGCCGGTGTTGCATGTATCTCTACTTACGCTATCAGGAAACAAGTACATTTTACTTATCAGTCTGCCTTCACTTTGTGCTGATACATGGACACTCAAAAATTTTGTAACTGAAATCAGCAATTCCTATTCTGTTTGCTTAGAACAAAAAACAGTATCAGAAGAAGTTGTACAATATCTCCAATTTTCAGAATGGCAGAATCAATTACTCGAAGATGAAGATGCAGAATCAGCTAAGAAATACTGGCATGAGCAAAATATTTCGACACTTGCCTCTTTAAAATTGCCTTTTGAGAACAAACTATTACAGCCATCAAAGTTTGAAATAGACTGTTATCGGTTAGATATTATTCCTAACATAACAGCCAAAATTGCCACCTTAGCTCAAAAGTATAATACTTCCGTTGCTGTGGTTTTACTAGCTTGCTGGCAAACGCTGATTTGGCGACTTACAAGACAGCCAGATATCCTCATCGGTATGGCTAGCGATCGCCGAGATTATGAAGAACTACATAACTTACTAGGACTTGTTGCTACTTGGTTGCCAATTAAAAGTTATTTGACATCAGATTTACGTTTTAAAGAAGTTGTAAAACTAGCTGATCAGACTATAGAAGCTAGTGCAGAATGGCAAGATTATTTTGTGCCAGAACCCATAGAAAATCATCAACTGGCTTTTCCCATCGGTTTCGAGTTTGAGCAGCTACCAGAAGAACTCGTTGCTGGCGACGTATCATTTTCTCTGGAGCAATATTACAGTTGTATTGAACAGTTTAAAGTCAAACTTACTTGTACTCAACGCGAGCATTCTTTAACTACAGAATTTTACTACGATATCAATTATTTCTCAGATGAGACTATTGAACATATAGCCAGACAATTTCAAATTTTCTTAACTAGTGTAACTGCTAATCCAGAAGAGAAAATTAGCCAATTAGAGATTCTCAGTCCAAGCGATCGCCAACAATTATTAGTCGAATTTAATCAAACACATCTTGACAAGATACAAGATAAGTGCATTCATCAAATATTTGAAGCACAAGTACAAAAAACACCGAATAAAATTGCCGTTGTCTTTGAAAACCAGCAATTAACCTATGCACAGTTGAACAGCAAAGCCAATCAACTTGCTGACTATTTACAGCAGCAAGGAGTTAAGCCAGAAGTTTTAGTGGGACTTTGTACAGAGCGATCGCTGTTGATGATTATTGGACTTTTGGGCATCCTCAAAGCTGGTGGAGCCTATTTACCGCTAGATCCAACTTTACCCAAAGATGGTTTTGCCAGCCGATTGCAAAATACCCAAATACCAGTAATCTTGACACAACAGCGATTAGTAAATGCCCTACCAACGCATACAGCACAGATAGTCTGTTTAGACACAGATTGGGATACCATTGCTCAACACAAAGATCAAAATCTCAGCAGTGAAGTGACAACTGAGAATTTAGCTTATGTTTTGTTCACCTCCGGCTCTACTGGTAGACCAAAAGGAGTCGCGATCGAACATCAACAACTTCTAAATTACCTTAACGGAATTACCCAAAGGTTAGACCTATCAACCACAACCAACTTCGCCACTGTTTCTACCTTAGCCGCAGACTTAGGTAATACTAGCATCTTTGCTGCTCTTTGTACTGGTGGATGTCTGCATGTATTGTCTGCTGAGTGTGCTACTGACTCAGCAGCCTTGGCAAAATACTGCCGCACACATCCTATCGACTGTCTAAAAATTGTCCCTTCTCACCTTGCCACGCTTCTCGCTGCTGCACCATCGGATTCCATCTTGCCCCGCCAGCAATTAATTCTGGGTGGCGAAGCTGCAAATTGGCAATTGATTGAACAGATTCAGCAGCAAGCACCATCTAGCTTAATTTTCAATCACTACGGCCCTACAGAAGCCACTGTGGGGGTTACTACCTTTGCGGTTGATCGGCAAATTAGTCATGCACAGACAGTACCCCTTGGTCGTCCACTTGCCAATACGCAGATTTATCTACTAGATGAGCAACTGCAACCTGTACCCATTGGCGTACCGGGTGAATTGTACATCGGCGGTGCAGGATTAGCTAGGGGTTATCTGAATCAATCTGATTTAACAGCAGCACAGTTTATTCCCAATCCTTTTGCAGATACGGGATTAATTGCTTCTAATTCAGGTTCACGATTATACAAAACTGGTGACTTAGCTCGCTACTTACCTGACGGTAATATTGAGTTTCTTGGACGAGTCGATCACCAAGTAAAAATTAGAGGCTTCCGCATTGAACTAGGAGAAATTGAAACTACACTGTGTCAACACCCGCAAGTGCAGCAGGCTGTAGCTTCTATCCGAGAAGAGGATGGCAACAAATCCTTGGTAGCCTATGTTGTTCCTAAGCAACAGCAAACACTCAGTGTTAGCGAATTACAAAGATTTCTGAGAGAGAAACTGCCGGAATACATGATGCCTGCAACTTTCATCATGTTAAAAGCTCTGCCACTGACACCCAATGGCAAAGTGAACCGTAGAGAGCTCCCAGAATCAAATGGCGATCGCCCAGAATTGGCAGCAACTTATCAGCCACCGCAAACTGAAGTAGAGCAAGCGATCGCTAATATCTGGCAACAGATGCTTCATGTTGAAAAGGTAGGTATTTATGATAATTTCTTTGATCTCGGTGGTCATTCATTACTTCTTGTGCAAATTCACGCCAAACTACGAGAAGTTTTGCACACCGATATATCAGTAATTAACCTATTTGAATATCCAACCATTAACTCATTAGCTAAATATTTAACACAAGAACCAACTGAAACATCCTCTTTTGAAGAAAGCACTCAGCGTGCTGAGAGCCGTACTGCTTCTAGACAGTCAAGAGCGCAATATAGATAAATATTTCTAAAAATAACTTAAACCTTTATTAATTAAAAATGAAAAATGACAACCTTCAACAAAATAAAATAGGCGATTTAGACATAGCTATTATTGGTATGTCTGGACGATTTCCTCAAGCTAAAAATCTTGATATTTTTTGGCAGAATTTACAAGAAGGTTTAGAATCAATTTCATTTTTCTCAAACCAGGAACTGGAGTCTATAGGGGTAGACACAAGTACACTAAACGATCCCAATTATGTGAAAGCAAATGCTGTACTGGAAGATGTAGAATTATTTGATGCTTCATTCTTTGATTACTCTCCCAAAACAGCAGAAATAATGGACCCACAGCATCGTCTGTTTTTGGAAACAGCATGGGAGGCTTTGGAAAGTGCTGGTTATGATTCTAAAACCTATAAAGGTCGGATTAGTGTTTACGGTAGTGCCAGTATTAGTAGCTACTTTTTATTTAATCTTTTTTCTAACAGTGAACTTATAAAATTAGTTGGTCTTGACCAAATTAGACATAACAATCGTACAGATAATCTAACTACAAGAGTTGCCTATAAATTAGACCTGAAAGGGTCAGCTATCACTGTTCAAACTGGATGTTCAAGTTCCTTAGTTGCTGTTCATTTAGCATGTCAAAGTTTAATAGATCGTGAGTGTGATCTAGTCTTAGCAGGTGGAGTTTCTGTAACTACCTTACAAAAGACAGGCTATTCTTATCAAGAAGGGGGAATTTTGTCTCCCGATGGACACTGCCGCGCCTTTGATGCCAAAGCACAAGGAACTGTTGGCGGCAATGGTGTAGGTATAGTAATTTTAAAACGATTAGCAGATGCGATCGCCGATCGAGATTATATCTATGCTGTAATTAAAGGTTCAGCAATTAATAATGATGGTTCAGCCAAAATTGGCTATACAGCTCCCAGTATTGATGGCCAAGCCAAAGTAATTGCAGAGGCTCTTGCCATCAGCAGAATCGAACCCGATATGGTCAGTTATGTAGAAGCTCATGGCACCGGCACAGTTTTAGGAGATCCGATTGAAATTGCAGCACTAACTAAATCTTTTCGTGCCAAAACTCAGAAAAAGAATTTCTGTGCCATTGGTTCGGTAAAGACGAATATCGGACACCTAGATACCGCAGCTGGTGTTGCTAGTTTAATCAAAACTGTTCTTGCACTCAAACACAAGCAAATACCACCCAGTTTGCACTTTGAACAGCCCAATCCCCAGATTGATTTTGCGAACAACCCCTTTTATGTTAACGACAAGCTATCAGAATGGAAGTCAAACGGACACCCTAGACGCGCAGGAGTCAGTTCCTTCGGCATTGGTGGCACTAATGCTCATGTGATTCTAGAAGAAGCTCCCGTAGAGAAGCAGGGGCAGCAGGGGAGGAAATATCAGCTGTTAGTTCTTTCTGCGAAAACGGAATCAGCACTCTTATCAGCTACAGCAAATCTGGCTAATTACCTCAAACAGCATCCTGATTTAAACTTAGCTGATGTTGCTTACACTCTGGGGATAGGTCGTCGAGCTTTTGATCATCGTCGAATGGTAGTTTGTCAAGATATTGAGGATGCAATCAAAGTTTTAGAGACAAAAGACCCGCAACGAGTTCTCACCCACTATCAAGAACCAGGTGAGCCAGAGGTTGTGTTTATGTTTCCTGGTCAGGGGTCGCAGTCTGTAGGGATGGGTCGAGAACTGTACCAAACTGAGCCAATTTTCCGGGAACAAATTGATGATTGCTGTGAACAACTCAAACATATATTAGAGCTAGACTTACGGACTATTCTGTATCCCAGCGAAGAACAAACTCAATGGGCGACACAGCAGTTGACCCAAACTCATATCACCCAGCCGGCGCTATTCGTGGTTGAATATGCCCTAGCACAGTTGTGGTTGGCTAGGGGAGTGTGTCCTAGTGCAATGATTGGTCATAGTATAGGAGAATATGTCGCCGCTTGTTTAGCTGGGGTATTTTCTCTAGAACATGCATTGATGCTAGTTGCCAGACGTGGGCAATTGATGCAGCAACTACCTTCAGGAGCAATGCTAGCTGTGGCGCTACCGGAGACAAAAGTTATACCTATGCTAAGTGCTAAACTCTCCTTAGCAGCAATCAACGCACCAGAACGTTGTGTAGTCTCAGGATTAAGTTCAGAGATAGAAAATTTGCAAAACCGCTTAACTGAGCAAGGAGTTGACTGTCGTCTTCTTCGTACCTCCCATGCCTTTCATTCTCAAATGATGGACTCGATCATTGAGCCATTTATGAATTTGTTAGCAAAAGTCAATCTTAATCCACCAAAAATTCCGTTTTTATCTAACGTAACTGGCACTTGGATTACTACAGGAGAAGCAACCGATAACAGTTATTGGGTTAAGCATTTGCGGTCATCAGTACGCTTTTCCGATGGCATTAGTGAATTGTGCAAACAGCCAAATCGGATTTTTTTAGAAGTTGGGTTTGGTCGCACTTTAAGTACTTTAACTAAGCAACAATCACAGGGACAATTGGTGCTTTGCTCCATAGGTCATCCTCATGATCAACAATCTGATGTTGCTTTCTTGCTGAATACCTTGGGGAATTTGTGGCTGTACGGTGTACAAGTTGATTGGTCAGATTTTTATGCTCATGAAAAACTTTATCGACTACCTTTACCAACTTACCCATTTGAGCGTAAAAGATACTGGATTGAGTCTACTAAAGTTAATGAGTTGAATCAACTGCGGAATGAAAAAAATAATCATTTGATAGATAAATCACAAGATGTGTTTGTTGAATCTCATCAAAATAATATCCTCCAACTGAGTAGTAAAAGTGAAAAATATAATAATTCTCTTGAAAAGCTCATCAATAAACAAATTGCTGTTATGTTTCAGCAGTTAGAGGTGTTAGAAAAAGATATGTAGCAATTCTCTATAATACCGCCAAGAGCGTCAATAAAAAAGTAAATATTTTATAAATTATTTAGGACTGCTATTAAATACATTTAGTGATAAATAAATTTTAAAAATAACCTTATGAATAAAGATTCGCAATATCAAAAATTAATATTAAGGCTTAAAAACATTGTTAGTGAGTCCTTGGGTGTCAAATCATCTGGAATAGATATTCATACTCGTTTTCTAGAGATGGGTGTTGACTCTCTAATATTGCTGCAAATAAACCGCGCCATTCAAAAACAGTTAAGTATTAATATTCCTTTTCGTTTATTACTTGAAGATTTATCAACAATTCATGCCTTAGTAGCACACATAGCGCAAGAACTACCTTCAGAAGATATCATTACAGAGACTTATTTTGAAGAACCAACACTTGCTGTTAAGGCTTCAGATATACAAGAGTTTGAGCAAGAAGATGAAAAATCTGTAACAGGTACAATGGTGGAACAGGTAATAGAACAGCAGCTTCAGCTAATGTCTAAACAGCTAGATATTTTGCAAAAAGCAGGTTCATCTAAGAAGATATTACCTTTACAAGTAGCAATGCCATCTGCTCCTGTTCAGCATGAAGTAAAACAAGTTGCTCAATCCCTAATTAATAAATCTGGTTTTCAAGAAAAGAAATCATCGATTCAAGCTGAGTTTAATCAACAACTCATCAACCAAACAATTGAGCCTCAAATTCTGGCAAATGCCCAACAGCTTGAGTCAGAATCAAAGATGTTAACTCCCCATCAACAAAAACATTTAGATTATTTAATTGCACGTTTTGTCAAGCGGACTTCAGAATCTAAGCGACTCTCACAAGTTTATCGGTCTTACCATGCTAATAGCAGGGCGGTAACAGGGTTCCTGCCCTCAATTAAAGAGATGTTATATCCCATCCACGGACAGCGTGGAGAGGGAGCCAGGCTCTGGGATGTTGATGGCAACGAATACGTAGACATTTCTATGGGGTTTGGTGCGCTTTTATTTGGCCATTCGCCTTCATTTGTCATTGATGCAATTCAAGAACAAATAAACCAAGGTATACTGCACGGCCCACAATCGCGTCTTGCCGGTCAGGTTGCGGAGTTAATTTGTCAACTGACAGGCGCAGAACGGGCAGCTTTTTGTAACGATGGTTCAGAAGCCGTGATGGGAGCAATACGCCTAGCACGCGCTACCACAGGACGCTCCAAGATTGCTTTATTCGCTGGCTCTTATCACGGTATATATGATGGGATATTGGTGCGAGGAGTAACATCCAACCAAGGAACGCGGCATTCTATCCCTAGAGCTATAGGTATTCCATCTTACATTGCGGATGATGTTATTGTACTCGACTATGGCCAACCTGAATCCCTAGAGATTTTAAAAACTCATGCTCACGAACTGGCGGCAGTTCTGGTAGAGCCGATACAAAGCAGTCGGCCAGATTTGCAACCCAAAGAATTCCTGCTCCAACTCAGACAACTAACTCAAGCAACAGGAACCGTATTAATTTTTGACGAAGTGATTACCGGCTTTCGGATGCACCCAGGTGGTATTCAAGGATTATGGGATATTCAAGCAGATTTAACCACCTATGGTAAAGCCGTTGCTGCTGGGATGCCAATTGGGGTGATAGCTGGCAAAGCAGCTTTGATGGATACGCTAGATGGTGGGATGTGGAACTATGGAGATGAATCTTATCCTCAAGCGGAAACCACGATGTTTGCGGGTACTTTCTTTAAACATCCTTTGGTAATGGCTGCGGCTTGGGCTGCACTCAACCATATTAAGAACATTGGCCCAAAGCTACAGCAGGAGTTATCTCAAAAAACAACGAAATTAGCTCAGACACTTAATAGTTACTTTGAACAAAGGCAAATTCCTATTCAAGTAGTCCATTTTGGTTCGCTGTTTCGTTTTATCGCCTCATCTCCTCTCAAGTTTGGTCAATTGTTTTTCTACCATCTGCTGGAAAAAGGTGTTTATGTTTGGGAAGGACGCACCCTTTATCTGTCTACGGCTCATACCGATGCAGATATTGAACATATAATTCGAGCAGTCAAGGAAAGCATAGTAGAAATGCAACAAGGGGAATTATTACCATCTGCCCCGATTTCAACAACGCTCAAAATTCCTCTGACGGCAGCACAAAAAGAATTGTGGTTTTTAGCACAAATGGGAGATGAGGTCTCCCGCGCCTATAATGAATCGAGAACTATTCACCTGCGGGGAACTTGCAATTTATTGGCAGTACGTAAGGCGGTTCAGGAAATTATCAATCGTCACGAAGCGCTGCGAACTACTTTTAGCCCAGAGGGAGATGAGCAATTGATTCATTCCACTTTGACTATAGACATTCCTGTGAGCGACTTTTCAACTTTAGATAAAAGTCAACGAGAAGCACAGCTATCGGAGTTGTTAACACAAGAAGCTCAACAAATTTTCCATCTGGAAAAAGGGCCATTACTGGGTTGCCACATAGTTAAGTTAGAGGAAAATCATAATCTTGTGGTTCTGACGAATCATCACATTATTGCTGATGGTTGGTCGATTGGTATTTTGCTACGAGAACTAGCAGCAATTTATTCAGCAGAGTGCCAGGGCATTCCTAGCCATCTTCCGCAACCGATGAAATGGAGTGATTATGCTCTGTGGCAAGTACAAAGGCAGCAGAGTCCAGAGATGGCAAAAGCTGAAGCTTATTGGTTAGGTCAATTTGCGAGTTCAGTGCCTGTGTTGGAATTGCCAACTGACCGTCCTCGACCACCAATCTTTTCGTACACTGGTGCGCGAGAAAATCTCATCCTTGATTCAACATTGTATAACGCTCTAAAAAATTTAAGCGGACAACGTGGTTATACTTTATTTACGATTCTTTTAGCAGCATTTATAACTTTATTACAACGATTGACGAATCAACAAGATATAGTTGTTGGTATTGCTTCAGCCGGACAGTCAGCGATCGCAGGCGAATCTCTTGTTGGTCACTGTGTTAATCTATTGCCTATACGTAGCCAAGTTATTGGCAACCCAGGATTCACGGAGTATTTGAGTGCAATCCAGCAAGTATTGTTAGATGCTTATGAGTATCAAATTTATCCATTTATTAAACTAATTGAAAATTTAAAGTTACCACGAGATCCTAGCCGTACCCCTCTCTTTACCACAGGGTTTAATTTGGACAAAGCTCAATTTGAGTCAAAGTCCTTAAAGCAAGAATTTGAGGTTGCTAAAAATTCTACCAGTGCTACTAAGCTTGATATTAATTTAAATATTTTTCAGACAGATAATGAGCTACTAGTAGAACTGGAATATAATACTGATCTATTTGACTCCCAAACAATCCAACGTTGGCTCAGACATTACGTAACTTTACTAGAAAGTATTGTCGCCAATCCGGAGCAGCCCCTTGCAGAATTGCCTCTATTGACGAAAACAGAACAACAACAGTTATTGGTGGAATGGAATAATACTCAAACTAACTATTCTGGTGAGTATTGTATCCATGAGTTATTTGAAGTTCAAGTGGAGCGATCGCCCGATGCCATTGCCGTAATCTTTGAAGACCAACACCTGACCTATCGAGAGCTAAATCACAGGGCAAATCAACTCGCGCATTATTTGCGATCGCTCGGCGTAGGCCCAGAGGTACTGGTGGGAATTTGCGTAGAGCGCTCAACAGATATGGTTGTGAGTATCTTGGGAATTCTCAAGGCTGGTGGGGCTTACGTCCCTCTAGATCCTACCTATCCTCAGGAGCGTCTAGCCTTCATGCTGGAAGATGCCCAGGTTTCGGTATTGTTAACCGAGGATAAATTTCTCGAAGGTTTACCTGAGCATCAGGCGCAGGTGGTTTGCCTAAACCAAAACAGTGAGGCTTGGCGTCAAGAAAGGGTAGATAATCCGGTTAGGGAGGTAACTACAAATAATCTAGCTTATGTAATTTACACCTCCGGCTCGACTGGTAAACCCAAAGGCGTTTTAGTCAATCATCAGAACGTGATTCGGCTGTTTACCGCCACACAGTCATGGTTTAACTTTAGCGATCGCGACGTGTGGACAAATTTTCACTCTTATGCATTTGACTTCTCCGTTTGGGAAATTTGGGGATCTCTCCTCTATGGGGGACGGCTGGTAGTTGTTCCTTACTGGATTAGCAGGTCGCCAGAGGCTTTCTACAAATTGTTATGCACTCAGCAGGTAACAGTACTCAATCAAACTCCATCCGCCTTCCGTCAATTAATGAATGCAGAGGAGGAAGCGGCAGGCAAAACTGGAACCCTAGCTCTGCGTCTCGTGATTTTTGGGGGCGAAGCCCTGGAACTCGATAGCTTGCAGCCCTGGTTTGAGCGCCACGGTGATGGCTACGCAGTGCCGCAACTAGTCAATATGTACGGTATTACAGAAACGACCGTACATGTAACCTATCGCCCCATAAATATGGCAGATTTAAGTCAAAGAAATGGTAGCCTAATTGGGCATCGTATTCCTGACTTGCAAATATACTTATTAGATTCACAACGGCAACTAGTTCCAATTGGGGTTGCTGGTGAACTCTACATTGGTGGTGCGGGTGTGACTCGTGGTTATCTCAATCGCCCAGAGCTAACAGCTGAACGGTTCATTGTCAACCCCTTTAGCGAAGTAACTGATGCTTATTTATACAAATCTGGCGATTTGGCTCGTTACTTGCCCAATGGCGAACTTGAGTACTTAGGACGCATTGACCACCAAGTTAAAATTCGAGGTTTCCGCATTGAGTTAGGAGAGATTGAAACGGCACTGAGAAAACATGTAGCAGTCCGAGAAGTAATAGTCCAGGCTGTTGAAGAGAGTTATGGTGAGAAGCGTTTAGTAGGCTATGTAGTGCTGCATGAGAAACAGGCAGTTACAATCGGTGATTTACAGCGATTCCTGAAAGAAAAGCTACCAGAATATATGGTGCCTTCTGCCTTTATCTTACTCCCTGCTATGCCGCTAACGGCCAACGGCAAGCTTGATCGGCGATCGCTACCTGCACCAGAAACTATTCGCCCAAATTTGTCAGATGCTTATGTCATGCCCCAAACACAGATGGAACAAACTATCGCTACTATTTGGCAAAAGGCTCTCAATATCGAGAAAATAGGCATTCACGACAACTTTTTTGAACTCGGTGGGCATTCATTACTTATGGTTAAGGTTCATAGCCAATTACGTGAAATCTTTCAAACTGATTTATCAATGATCGACATGTTTAGATATCCAACCATCAGCTCTCTAGCAGAATGCTTTGCCACAATCAAAAATCACACATCATCCTTTCAGAAAACTGATATAAAAATTGAGACGATTAAAGATGGTAAAACTCAACAACAAAAACGTCTGCAAAAACTAAAGTCAATTAGTAAAAGTTTAGGAGTTAAGGAATAATCCTTCAAAAGTTCCTGCAAATACTAGCTTATAAATAGTAATTGTCGATAGATTATTCAGAAATACTAAAGGATTTAAAGAATCATGAATGATTCAACAACAGATACCACCAAAACAGGCTCAGAAATAGCGATTATTGGTATAGCCGGAAAATTTCCTGGAGCCAAAAATACTGACGAGTTTTGGCAAAATCTCAAAAAAGGTGTAGAGTCAATATCTGTTTTTACTGATGAAGAACTATTAGCTTCTGGGATAGACGCAGCGACACTCAATAACCCAAAGTTTGTCAAAGCACGAGCTGTATTAGAAGATGTAGAACTTTTTGATGCTTCATTCTTTGGCTTCAATCCTAGAGAAGCTGATATTACTGATCCACAACATCGTCTATTTTTAGAATGTGCATATATTGCCCTTGAAGATGCTGGCTATGACTCAGAAAATTATCAAGGTTCTATTGGAGTTTACGCCGGAGCTAGCTTCAGTGGCTACTTACTCAATGTTTATTTAAACGAAGATATTATTAAATCTATAGATTATCACCAACTAGCGATCGCAGGTGACAAAGACTATTTAACTACCCGCGTTTCTTACAAACTTAACCTAGAGGGGCCAAGTTATACTGTTCAAACCGCCTGCTCAACTTCATTGGTTGCTGTGCATTTAGCTGCTCAAAGCTTACTCAATGGAGAATGTGATATGGCTTTGGCCGGTGGTGTTTCCATAAATTCTTCTAGAAAAACTGGCTATCTTTACAAAGAAGGGGGAATTGGTTCTCCCGACGGACACTGCCGCGCCTTTGATGCTCAAGCACAAGGAACTGTTGGTGGCGAAGGTGTAGGCATTGTGGTTTTGAAGAGATTAGACGATGCTCTAGCAGATGGAGATACCATCCATGCCATCATTAAAGGTTCTGCTGTCAATAACGATGGATCTTTCAAAGTTAGTTATACAGCACCGCGTATAGATGGTCAAGCCAAGGTGATTAGAACTGCTCAAGTTGTTGCCGAGGTTGAACCTGAAACAATTACCTACATTGAAGCTCATGGTACAGGAACCTCACTAGGAGATCCGATTGAAATCGCGGCGTTAACACAAGCTTTTCGAGCCACCACTGAGAAGAAAGGCTTTTGTGCCATTGGTTCGGTGAAAACCAACATTGGACATTTAGACGCTGCTGCTGGGGTAACAGGTCTGATCAAAACCGTCCTAGCCCTGAAACATCAACAGATACCACCTAGTTTGCACTTTCAAGAACCATCACCGCAAATTGATTTTGCTAACAGTCCTTTTTATGTCAACACCAAACTTACCGAATGGGCAACAAACAGCATTCCTCGCCGTGCCGGAGTTAGTTCTTTTGGAATTGGTGGGACTAATGCCCATGTGATTTTGGAAGAAGCCCCGGCTGTTGGTGAGCAGGTGAGCAGGGGAGCAGAGGAGCAGGGGAGAAAATATCATCTGTTAGTTCTTTCTGCGAAAACGGAATCTGCATTAGAAACAGCTACGGCGAATCTGGCTAATCACCTCAAACAGTATCCCAATCTCAACTTAGCTGATGTGACTCATACCCTTGGTGTAGGTCGTCGAGCTTTTGATTATCGCCGGATGGTAGTATGCCAAGATATGAACGATGCGGTAAAGGTACTGTCTACTTCAGATTCACAAAGAGTTTTTACCCACTACCAGCAACCTTCCCATCGTCCTGTGGTGTTTATGTTTTCCGGGCAAGGAACGCAGTACGTGAATATGGCTAGAGAACTCTACGAGAGTGAGCCAATCTTTACACTTGCAGTTGATCGTTGCTGTGAACTGCTGCAACCACATCTAGGTTTTGATCTACGCCATATACTGTATCCAAATGAGACACAGAACGCAAAAGCAACGAAGGAACTCCAACAAACATCTGTTGCTCAACCAGCACTGTTTGTCATTGAGTACGCCCTAGCTCAATTGTGGATGGCATGGGGTATACACCCAGAGGCAATGATTGGTCACAGTATTGGGGAGTATGTAGCTGCCACTTTAGCAGGAGTTTTCTCTCTGGAAGATGCCCTAATGCTAGTCGCCATTCGAGGACGACTGATACAGCAACTTCCCAGTGGGGAAATGCTCTCTGTCCAACTTCCCGAACAAGAAGTACAACCTCTGCTAGATAGAGAATTGTCTTTAGCCGCAAGTAATGGGCCTTCTTACTGCGTGGTTTCTGGTGCAACTGAAGCAATAAATAGATTGCAACAACAACTAGAGTCCAAAGGTGTAGCTTGTCGAAAGTTGCATACTTCTCATGCCTTTCATTCTCAGATGATGGAGCCAATTCTCCAGCCATTTACACAGCAGTTACAAAAACTCCAACTTCATCCCCCAACAATTGAGTTTGTGTCTAACGTCAGTGGCACTTGGATTACTGTAGCCCAAGCAACAGACCCCAACTATTGGGTAAAACACTTACGGCAGACAGTGCGCTTTAGTGAAGGGATGACTGAGTTGTTCAAAATACAGGAGCGGATCTTTTTAGAGGTTGGGCCTGGAAGGACTTTAAGTACCTTTGCCAAGCAACATCACCAGGATAAACTGGTGGTACTAACCTCAATCCGGCATCCACAGGAGCAACAGTCGGATTTAGCATTTTTACTCAACTCTTTGGGGCAACTCTGGCTTTTTGGTGTCAAAGTAGACTGGTCTGGTTTTTATGCTAACGAGCAACGCCATCATATTCCTTTACCGACTTATCCATTTGAACGCCAACGTTATTGGATTGAACCACAAAAACAGCCACGTCTAGCAGGACAATCTCAACCAAAAGTAACCGCAACTGAATTAGGGAAATCTCTCGTAGAAGCTTGTAGAGTAAAGGCTCTTGCTAGCATCACTACACTAGACGCGCAAACTTATTTGCTGAACAAACAGTGTTTGGATCGTTTATGTACTGCCTACATAAACCTTGCTCTCCAGCGTTTAGGTGCTTTTAACAACTCCAATCAACAGTATTCTTCTAAAGAGTTGTGTGAGCAATTTCAGATTATTCCTCGCTATCGACAATTGTTGTGTCGCTTTTTAGATGTACTAGTAGAGCAAGGTCACTTACAACAAGACAAGGATTTATTTACAAATTTTGTTCCCTGTTCCATCGACTCTATTAATACTCTGGTAGAAGAAGTTAAAATTAGATACGTAGATACACTCCATGAGCTAAATATAGTCCAGGAATGTGGCGAGAATCTGCCAAATGTACTGATTGGTGAAAAAGAACCGTTAGAGTTGTTCTTTGCGGTCAAAGACAACAAACCAGAGCCAGAAGAAAATTCCGAATTGCCTCTGAATACCTATTTACAAGGGATCATGCGAGCAGGTATGCAAGAGGTGGTAAAGTCATTACCATCTGACGTTAACCTGAGAATTCTAGAAATTGGTGGTGGACAGGGTATTGCCACGACAGAATTGCTACCTCTATTGCCATCTGAACGAACTAACTACACTTTTACAGATGTCGGTGGTTTGTTTTTGAATCAAGCCAGACAGCAGTTTAGCGCTTATCCATTTGTTGAATATCATTTTCTAGATATTGAAAAACCGCCAACTGCACAAGGGATCAACAGCCACAGCTTTGATGTGGTGGTAGCTGTTAATGTATTGCATGTAACCCAGAACATGACAAAAACCCTAGAGCACGTGCGATCGCTATTAGCTCCTGGAGGATTCCTGCTATTGTGGGAGATAACTCAACCACAATTAAACTTTGATATTACCGATGGTCTGTTGATGAATCCGTTAGAGGATGAAGGACGCAGCCGTGGTAATCCATTTTTGTCACAGGAGCAATGGCAGGACGCACTACGTTCTCATGGGTTCGTTGAGGTAGCAGCTGTCTCTGAAACTGAAGCTTTCGGCGAACAGATTTTGGTGGCTCAGACTGCTGCATCGCTAACTGACTCAGCACCTACAGCATTTACAGTCACAAAGCAAAAAGCTCCTAAAGAGCAATACCAAGACTTATTAAGTAAAAAGTCAGATATTGCTGACTGGTTTTACATCCCTTCTTGGAAACGCACCATGCCGCCGCAACCTTTTCAACCCGGATTTGGGGTAACCCAACCAGGATGCTGGTTAGTGTTTGTGGATGAGTGTGGCTTGGGTGAAAGGTTGGTAAAACGATTAGTACTTGAAAAGCAAGATGTTATTACCGTCAAAGTTGGAGAGCAATTTCAACAGAGTAGCGAATATTCTCAACACACATATACGATTAACCCTGAAAAAGAGAATGACTACAACACCTTACTCAAAGAACTTCGGACTCTGGGTAAAATCCCAAAAAGGATTGTTCATCTGTGGAGTGTGACACCAAATAGTTATACAAACTCAGCAATTGAAGCTTTAGGCTGGTCAAGTCTATTGTTTTTGGGGCAGGCGATCGCAGAAAATAATCAAACAGATGCTGTAGAAATTGGCATTGTCTCCAACAATTTGCAGGAAGTTACAGGTTCAGAAATCCTGTCTCCAGAAAAGGCATTAGTTCTTGGAGCTTGCAAGGTTATGCCATTAGAGTATGCAAATATAACCTGTCGCAGTATTGATGTTGTAGTTCCTGAATCAGAAAGTGCAGAAGAACAACTCATAAAAGCGCTAATAGCAGAACTCACAACCCATACATCTGACCAAGTTATTGCTTATCGTGGACGTAATCGCTGGGTACAAGATTTTGAACCTGTTCAATTACATGGAACTGTTGCGGGAAATTTCCTCCGAGAGCAGGGAGTATATCTCATTACTGGTGGATTAGGAGGTGTTGGTCTGCTGCTGGCAGAATATCTAGCACAAACCGTGCAGGCAAAACTGATCTTACTAGGGCGTTCAGCTTTTCCTGACCAAGATAAGTGGTCTGAGTGGTTATCTACTCATGATCAGCAGGATAGCATCAGCCAAAAGATCCAAAGATTGCAGGCTATGAAGACATTAGGTGCAGAGGTAATGGTAGTCAGCACCGATGTTACCAACCTTGAACAGATGTCAGTAGTGCTTAAAAGAGCCAATCAGCGATTTGGTGAGATTCATGGAGTAATTCATGCAGCCGCAGTTTACGGCGGAGGAATGATGCAACTCACCACAAAAGAAACTGTAGCAAGTGCCATAGCACCGAAAGTACAAGGAACACGAATACTTGAAACCTTATTCCAAGAAAGCAAGCTAGATTTCTTTGTACTCTGTTCATCCCTAAGTTCCTTTGCTGGCACATCTGGAATGGTAGATTATACTGCTGCAAATGCCTTCCTTGACTCATTTGCTCAATACAGTGCTGCTAAATATGGAACATGGAAATTCATTAAGTCTATTAACTGGGATAGATGGAACAACGTCGGAATGGCGATTCCTGTTGAAGCACGGCATCAGGAAATCACAGGAAAAGAGTTGATAGCAGGAATGGCCGCTTTTGAGGGCATAGAGGCATTTAAACGTATTTTATGCAGTAGCACAGTTCCTCAGGTCATCGTTTCAACACAAGATTTTCTCAGCTTGATTAAGCCAAAGGAGTCTGCTGAATCCTTGGAGGAAAAATTAGCCCAGTTGAGCCAATCCAAACCAACTCACCCCCGCCCTAATTTGGCGAATACTTATGTTGCTGCTAGTAATGAAATTGAGCGAAACCTTGCTGACGTTTGGCAACAACTTTTAGGTATTGAAAAAGTGGGCATTCACGACAACTTCTTTGAGTTAGGAGGAGACTCTTTATTTGCCACTCAATTAGTTTCTCAACTATGTAAAGTTTTCCAAATAGAACTCTCTTACAAAGGCTTCTTTAACGGCCCGACTGTAGCTGAGTTAGCTGAAGTTATTGTCCAAAAAATGGCCGAGCAAACAAACTCAGAGGAATTAGCTAGAGCCATAGCAGAGATTGAACAACTATCAGAAAATGAGGTACACGCAATAATTACTTCGCAAAATTAAGTAATTAACTTGATTTCAATGAAATGAGAAATACTCCCCGACTAAATATAACTACGTAAGCAATTAAAGGTTTGTAGTGAGGGCTTCAGCCCTCAAAGTAGGGCTAAAGCCCTCACTACAAACGAATTTCAATATTTTTTACATTAGTTAATATAGTTTGAATTATTCTCACTGACTTACTCAAATTCTGCTATCGATTTTTTACAAACCTAAACGGACAGGTATTGAAATGGACTTTTTAGATCTGTTTTTATTGAGAAATTATCCTGACAGAATGATAAGCTTGTCAGAAGACCGTCTTGTATCTCATCAAAGGTAGAGGCAGGGAATTAAAATGAGTGACCTCTCGCAACGGATTGCTGATCTTTCACCAGAAAAACTTAAACTTCTGGTACAACGGCTTAATAATAAAAAAGGGGAAATCTTATTGCGATCGCAAACGCAAATAGTTCCTCAAAGTCGAGAATTAAACTCATTTCCTCTATCCTTTGCCCAGCAGAGGTTGTGGTTCCTCGACCAGTTACAACCTGGCAATAGCGCCTACAACATCTCTGTGCCCATGCGTCTTGAAGGATGGCTGAATGTGGCAGCCCTGGAGCAAAGCTTCAAAGAAGTTGTGAAACGTCACGAAGTTTTAAGAACTACATTCACAGTGGTTGATGGACAACCTCTTCAAGTTATTGCTCCGAGTTTGAGATTCACATTACCAGTAGTAGATTTACAAGAACTCCCTCAAAATCAGAGGGAGGCTGAAGTGTTGCGACTGGCGAGTGAAGAAGCCCAACAGCCATTTGACTTAGCCAGAGGCCCTTTGTTGCGAGCTACTCTATTGCAACTGGCGGCGGCAGAATATGCATTATTATTGACGATGCATCACATTGTCGCAGATGGCTGGGCAATAGGTGTGCTGATTCATGAAATCGCAACTTTGTACGAAGCTTTTTCTGTTGGCAAACCATCACCGCTTGTAGAACTATCCATCCAGTATGCAGATTTTGCTGTTTGGCAACGACAGTGGTTACAGGGACAACTAGAAACTCAACTTGCTTACTGGCAGCAGCAACTAGGCGGTATACCTGTTGTGGAATTCCCTAGCGATTGCCCCCGCTCAACAATTCAGACTTTTTTTGGAGCAAGGGAAGCCCTAGTATTACCCAAAACCTTATGCGATCAGCTTAAGACTCTGAATCAGAGGCAAGGCATCACATTATTTATGGTACTGTTGGCAGCATTTGGGACTTTACTGCACTGGTACACCGATCAAGAAGATATTGTTGTCGGTACTGATATTGCTAATCGCAATCAAGCTGAGACAAAAGAATTGATCGGGTTCTTTGCTAACCAGTTAGTATTACGTACAAATTTATCGAAAAATCCTACTTTTCTAGAATTATTAGAACGAGTCCGCGAAATGACCCTGGAAGCTTATGCTCACCAAGATTTACCTTTTGACAAACTGGTAGATGCTTTAAATCCAAAACGGGAATTGAACCGCACACCACTATTTAAAGTCAAACTTGTTTTGGAAAATACCCAAACTCCATCTTTAGAACTTCCAGGTCTAACTATTAGTTCATTAAAAGTCGAAAACAAAACAGTGCAGTTTGACTTGCTCTTGGAGTTAAACGAGACAGAGCAGGGACTATTTGGGATATGGGAATATAGCACTGACTTATTTGAACGGGACAGCATTGTGCGGTTATCAAAAAATTTTGCAACACTTCTAGCGGAGATTGCAACACACCCAGAAGCTAAATTGAGCGAGTTAAAAGCAGTTCTCAATCAAGTAGACAACCAACAGCATCTCGCTAAAGAACAAGTTTATCAAAATACTATACAGCAGAAATTAATGAACGTTAAGCGCAGACCTAACAGTAGACAATCAACATCAGGAAATACAAATCATGACAAAAATTGAATCTTTAGGTTCTGTGAGACGTAAAGCTGTCAATATATCTCCAGAAGACTTAATAAAAACTGAGTTTATCCAGCCAGGAAATAATTTTCCTTTGGTGATTAAGCCTAGTATGAAAGGAGTGGATCTGCAAAACTGGGCAAAGAATAATCGGGAATTTTTGAAAACTGAATTATTACAATATGGAGCAATACTGTTTCGGGATTTTAAAGTCAAGTCAATAGAAGAATTTGAGCAAATCATCGCCGCGATTTGTAAAGAAGCGATGGAGTATCGTTATCGGGCATCTCCACGAACTCAAGTAGGTGGTAGAATTTATACTTCAACTGACTACCCTGCAGAGCAAAGTATTTTTCCTCACAATGAACACGCTTACTCTCCTACCTTCCCGTTGAAAATCTTCTTTTTTTGTATGAGTCCAGCAGCAGAGGGAGGAGAAACTCCAATTGGTAGTTGTCGAAAAGTGTTTGAGCGGATTCCCTCGGATATACGTGATCGCTTCATTCAAAAGAAAGTCATGTATATGCGTAACTTTGGCGATGGATTTGGTCTTCCTTGGCAAACTGTATTTCAAACAACAGATAAAACTAAGGTAGAAGAGTACTGCAAAACCAATGGAATTGAGGTTGAATGGAAAGCAGGCGATCGCTTAAGAACTCGTCAAGTTGGGCCAGCTGTTCTCAAACATCCCCAAACAGGTGAAATGGTCTGGTTCAATCACGCAACTTTTTTCCACGTCTCCACATTGGAATCAACAATACGCGATTCATTATTGACAAATTTGCCAGAAGAAGACTTACCAACTAACACATATTACGGGGATGGTTCTACAATTGAGCCATCAGTGTTAGCTAAACTACGAGCAGCTTATCAACAGGAAATGGTTACTTTTTCTTGGGAAAAAGGAGATGTATTGATGTTAGACAATATGTTATCAATACATGCCCGTCAGCCATTTGTCCCTCCTAGAAAAATTTTAGTCGGAATGGCTGAACCCTATAGTCCCTAGCATTGATATCAATAAAAGACAGCAAGAAACATGTTAAAAAAAATCTGTTGAAATTCATTTTTTCATACCTACTTTTCAGAGCAAAATTTCATAAATTTATATCTCTTTAGGAGAAATGTTTGATGTCTTCAAAAACTTTTTACTCAGGCTATGATTCTCAAGCTTGGATATATAACCAAGCGGCTCCAGAACTCATTAATAAAACACTACCGTCGTTGAAAAAATTGTTGCTATCACATCTACCAGAAGAAGCGCATATTCTCGACCTTGGTTGCGGTACCGGACAACTGGCACAACATCTGCTACTAAAAGGGTATAAAGTGACAGGACTCGATGAATCTGAGGAAATGTTGCGCTTTGCTCGCGAGAATGCGCCAGGTGGTAAATTTATAGTTACTGATGCACGCTACTTAGAATTCCTGTCTATCTTTGATGCGGTTGTTTCCACAAATTGTGTCCTCAACTATATCATCAACCTTGAAGAATTAAGGTGGGTCTTTCGTAACGTGTATACAGCACTTATGGAAAATGGTCTTTTTGTTTTTAACTTGGATGCGGAAGAAGAGTTTCTGAAATATGTGCAAGTTTCCCTTAATGGCGATGTTAAAGACGAGTATGCCTATGCCGAACTACAGAAATATGACCCCGAAAACAAAATAAAGCGACGCCAAGTAACTATATTCAATTTGGTACAAGGAAACTGGCAGCGTTCAGATACTACTCTACTAGAGAAATGTTATTCTAACAGTGAAGTTAAATCTGCTCTGGAAAATGTGGGCTTTACAGAAGTTAGCATTTATGATGCAGAACGTGACTTGGCAAGACACGGACAGGCTGGCAATACCTACTTTGTTTGTCGTAAACGAATAAATACATAAGCCTTAAAAGGTTGAAGATCGCTTGGAGTCAGCAAGGCTAGTATTGAACATTAGTCTTTTGTGTTTTATCTTGCCAAAATAATTTTCCCAATCTTAGCTTGGTTAAGTTCACTAATTAAAAAGTTAGCTAATAAAAAAATGATTTGAACATATAATCCCCAGAAATTTAACTGACAAATATAGAGGTATAAATATGCAAGCAGAAAAGATGGAGGGGTTTCAAATGTCACCTCTGCAAGAACACCTATGGTTACTGCAACAAATAGATAGAAGTGAGGCTTATCGTAGCGATTGTGCAATTTTGATTGAAGGTAATCTTAATATCAATAATTTAGAATTAGCATTGCAAGATGTTGTCGATCGCCATGAGATTATTCGCACCAGTTTTATATGTCTACCTGGGATGACTATTCCAGTGCAAGTAATTACAGATAGCAAAGTAATATTAGAAAAAAATCATGATATTAGTAATTTTAACCCTCAAGAACAAGAGGCAGAAATTGAAGTATTTTTTCAAGAATTTAACCAGCAAATTTTTGATTTTGAACAAGGTTTAATTTTACATACATCCCTGGTAACTATTTCGCCAGATAAATATTTATTATTTATCAGTTTGCCTGCTCTCTGTGCAGATAGCGTCAGTCTCAATTGTTTACTGCAACAACTGACTGTTTCCTACTTAGGAAATTTGAACGAAGAATTATCTGAAGAGCCACTACAATATGCAGATTTTTCGGAATGGCAAAATCAAATATTGGAAGCAGAGGAAACGCAAATAGGAAGAAAATATTGGCAACAGCAAGACTTATCTGCTGTTACACATCCCAAGTTACCTTATGAAAAACAGATATCCGAAAATCACAAATTTAAACCGAAATTAGTAAATTCAATTATTGCCCCGGAATTAATAGCTAATATTGAAGTATTAGCCGAGAAGTATAATACTTCTGCTTCTATATTTTATCTAACTTGCTGGCTGGTTCTGCTCCAGAGACTGAGCGGACAATCAGAGATGATCGTTGCTACGGGAGTCGATGGCAGAAAATATGAAGAACTCAAAGGAGCATTAGGACTTTTTGCCAAATATTTACCACTTCATTGTCATTTAGAAGATAACTTTCGATTCAGTCAAATTTTGCAGCAACTTCATGAGTCTGTAGAATCTATCTCCAAATGGCAGGAGTGTTTTAGTTGGGAACAAATATTAGGAGTAGATACTAAATCAGATATTTTGCCTTTTATACCTGTGGGCTTTGATTTTGCTGAAGAACATACAAAGCATTGTGCAGGTAATCTATCGTTTTGCATTCACAAGCTTTATACCTGCACTGAGCGTTTCAACATCAAACTCTCTTGTAGACGCAAGGATGATTTTTTAAGTGCAGAATTTCATTATGACTCTAATCTATTTTATGAACATGATGTTGCCGATTTAGCAGAGCAATTTCACAAGTTATTAAAAAGTGCCACGGCTCATCCAGAAGCTACAATCAGTGAATTAGAAATTTTAAGCGATCGCACCCGACATCAACTTCTAATTGAGTTAAACCAAACACAGGCTGATTATCCACAAGATAAGTGTATTCACCACTTATTTGAAGAACAAGCAGAGCGGACACCAAACAATATTGCCGTTAGATTTTCTGGACAGAAACTTACTTACCATGAATTAAACGCTCGTGCCAATCAAGTGGCTCATTACCTCCAAAGGTTAGGAGTTGGAAAAGAGGTACTGGTGGCAATTTGTGTTGAGCGATCGCTCGATATGATTGTCGGTATCCTGGGCATTCTCAAAGCTGGTGGAGCTTATATTCCACTCGACCCTAATTATCCATCAGAGCGTTTAGCCTTCATATTAGAAGATACCAAAACACCAGTATTATTGACTCAGCAACGACTACTTTCGGTTTTACCAACCCACAACGCCCAAACAATTTGCTTGGATACAGCTTGGGAAATTATTGCTCAGGAGAGTCAAGAAAATCCCCCGCTAAAAACGCATAGTGAAAATTTAGCTTACGTAATTTACACCTCTGGTTCTACAGGCAAACCTAAAGGAGTGCAGATTGCACATCGCCATTTAGTAAACTCTACAACTGCTCGGATTACTTACTATCAAGAACCTGTTAGCAGCTTCTTATTACTTTCTTCCTTTGCTTTTGATAGTTCTGTGGCGGGTATTTTTTGGACTCTTTGTTCTGGAGGAATTCTTTGTCTTCCCCAAGAAGGGTTGCAATTAGACATCCCAAAACTATTAGAGTTAATCGTCCAAAATCATGTCTCCCATTTATTAAGCCTTCCATCTCTGTATACTATTTTATTGGAGGAGTCCAAACCCGAACAATTAACATCACTTCGCACCGTCATTGTTGCTGGTGAATCTTGTCCAGCAGAGTTAGTACAACGTCATTACCAATTGCCATCAAAACCATCTTTATTTAATGAGTATGGGCCAACAGAAGGCACAGTTTGGAGCAGTGTATATCATTGTCGCTCTCAACAAACCAAAGGGCAAGTATCGATTGGTCAACCCATTGCTAATACGCAGATTTATCTACTTAACTCTCATTTGCAACCTGTTCCTGTTGGGGTTATCGGTGAAGTTTATATCAGTGGTGATGGTTTAGCTAGAGGCTATCTCAATCAAGCCGCCTTAACTAGCGAAAAGTTCATTCCTAACCCATTTAGCGATCGCCCAGGAATGCGCCTTTATAAAACGGGAGATTTAGCTCGTTATCTGAGCGACGGAAACATTGAATTTCTGGGAAGGCTTGACCAGCAGGTTAAAATCCGGGGTTATCGTATTGAACTGGGAGAGATTGAAGCGGTACTGGATCAACATCCAGAGGTGCGGGAGGTTGTAGTTATAGCCCAAAAGGACGAACTTCAGGATATGCGCCTCGTGGCATATCTGGTTGCTGACCAGCAGCCAGTTTCTCTCATTAGTGAACTTCGCCGCTATTTGTTGGATAAGTTGCCTGAATATATGGTACCGTCAGCCTTTGTTCTGCTCAAAGAAATGCCACTGTTGCCTAACGGCAAGGTAGATCGGCGAGTGCTACCCGATCAGCCACAGCTGAATCTGGAAGAAAACCTTGTGGCTCCTGAGACTGAACTTGAGCAAACTATTGCTATAATTTGGCAAGAAGTACTTTACGTCGAGAAAGTAGGCATTCATCACAATTTCTTCGATATTGGCGGTCATTCATTGCTGATGGTTCAGGTACACAGCAAACTGTATCAAACTCTTAATAAAGATATATCAATTGTTGAAATGTTTCAATATCCAACTATTAGTGCATTGGCGAAACATTTAAGTCAACAATTAGCAGAAAAGCCTGATTTGCAACCAAGCCATGATTTAGTTAATAATCGTAGAGAATCAAAAAAACAACAAAGAAAACTCAGACAAAAACATCAAGAAAAAAGCCAGTAGGAGGAGGCTATGATGAATCAATCAAATGCATTTGATAGCCTCGATGAAATAGCGATCGTTGGCATGGCTGGTCGTTTTCCTAGAGCCAAAAATATCGAACAGTTTTGGCAGAATCTCCGAGATGGTGTCGAGTCAATTTCTTTTTTCAATGATGAAGAATTGTTGTCTTCTGGCATTGACCCAGCGACGCTGAGTCAACCTCAGTATGTAAAAGCAGGATCTGTATTAGAAGATATTGAGTTATTTGATGCTTCATTCTTTGATTTTTCTGCGAAAGAAGCCCAAATCACTGACCCACAACACCGTTTATTCCTGGAGTGTGCTTGGGAAGCTTTGGAAGGCGCTGGCTACGATTCTGAGATATACACAGGTCGGATTGGTGTTTACGCTGGTGTCAGTTTAAATACGTATTTTTTGACAAACCTTTATACACAACCAAAAATTATAGAATCAGTGGGCAGTTATCGAATTTCGATTGGAAATAGTCCAGATTTTCTGCCTACATATATCTCATATAAATTAAACCTCAAGGGGCCAAGCATTAACGTCCAAACTGCCTGCTCTACTTCATTAGTTGCCGTTCATTTAGCTTGCCAAAGCTTACTAAATGGCGAAAGTGACATCGTTTTGGCTGGTGGTGTTTCGCTCCAAGTGCCACACAAAACTGGTTATCGCTATCAGCAAGGGGGAATTATGTCTCCCGATGGACACTGCCGTGCTTTTGATGCCAAAGCCCAAGGAACTATTAGCGGTAACGGCGTGGGTATTGTTGTTCTCAAGCGGTTAGAAGATGCTTTAGCTGATGGAGATTGTATTCATGCTGTGATTAAAGGTTCAGCTATTAACAATGATGGGTCTTTGAAAGTTGGTTTTACGGCTCCTAGTGTAGATGGGCAAGCAAAAGTAATTGCTGAGGCACTGGCAATGGCTAGGGTTGAATCTGAGACGATTAGCTATGTAGAGACTCATGGCACCGGTACAGTTTTAGGCGATCCCATTGAAATCGCCGCGCTGACACAAGCTTTTCGCCCCACAGATAAAAAGAACTTTTGTGCGATCGCTTCAGTAAAAACTAATATCGGACACCTAGATGCTGCGGCTGGTGTTGCTAGTTTAATCAAGACTGTTCTCGCACTCAAACACCAGCAGATACCACCCAGCTTACACTTTGAGCAGCCCAATCCCCAGATTGATTTTGCTAACAGCCCCTTTTATGTTAATCACAAGCTTTCAGAATGGAAGTCGAATGGTAGTCCTCGCCATGCGGGGGTTAGTTCCTTTGGGATTGGCGGTACTAATGCTCATGTGATTCTTGAAGAAGCTCCTGCTGTTGAAACTTCTGGTTGTTCTCGCCCTTGGCAGTTATTGCTGCTCTCTGCTAAGACCAGTTCTGCACTAGAAACTGCAACGGAAAACTTAGTAAAACACTTAAAGCAACATTCTGAACTTAACTTAGCCGATATTGCTTACACCCTGAAACTAGGTCGAAGGGCTTTTAGCGATCGCCGAATATTAGTTTGTCAAAACCTTAACGATGCAGTCACAGTCTTAGAAACGCCTGTTTCAGAAAGGGTTTTCACCAAATTCACCGAACCTTCGGGGCAACAGATTGCATTTATGTTCCCCGGACAGGGTGCCCAGTATGTGAATATGGGTAGAGAATTATACGAGACTGAGACAATTTTCCGCAAACAGGTTGATTACTGTAGTGAATTTCTCAAATCTTATCTGAAATTAGACCTGCGGACATTATTGTATCCGCATCAGCAGACGGAAGCCGCAACACAGCAACTACAACAAACTCATATTACCCAAAGCGCAGTATTTGTAGTTGAGTACGCCTTGGCTCAGTTGTGGATGGCTTGGGGTATACGTCCGAATGCAATGATTGGTCACAGCATTGGAGAATATGTCGCAGCCTGCATTGCTGGTGTGTTCTCCTTAGAAGACGCATTGGTACTCGTAGCCAAGCGAGGACAACTGATGCAGCAACTTCCATCGGGAACAATGATCGCTGTTTCACTACCAGAGCAAAAAATCCAACCCATGCTAGGAGAAAAACTCTCTCTAGCTGCAATCAACGCCCCAGGTATGTGTGTAGTGTCTGGATTGGAAGAAGCGGTTGATGATTTAGAAAACCGATTGGCCAAGGAAGGTGTAGACTATCGCCGTCTGCATACTTCCCATGCTTTTCATTCCCCAATGATGGACTCGATTCTATTGCCATTCCAGGAACAGGTGAGCAAAATTAGCCTTAATTCTCCAAAAATTCCTTTTGTGTCTAACGTCACTGGTACTTGGATAACTCCAGCCCAAGCAACAGATCCGAAATACTGGGTAAAACATTTACGTCAAACAGTGCGCTTTAGTGAGGGAATTGCCGAATTACTGCAACAGCCAAAGCGAATTCTTTTAGAGGTTGGCCCTGGGCGGACATTAGGTACCTTAGCTAACAAGCAATCATGCGCCCAGCAAGTAGTTCTTTCTTCACTAAGACATCCACAGCAGCAACAATCAGATGTGGCGTTTTTACTAAATACATTGGGCAGACTCTGGCTGGAGGGAATAAATGTGGATTGGTCAGAATTTTATGCCGATGAAGAACGTCATCGTATTCCCTTGCCAACATATCCTTTTGAGCGAAAAAGATACTGGATTGAGCCTATCTTAGCTAATGATCACAATCCATCCCCTAAAAAGGAAATTTTTGTATCTCAACCAGAAGATGTCATAACCAACTCAATCAAAGCTCCAGATACGCAAGTAGTCAACCAAAAAGACGAGAAACCTATAGTAAATACAGCCATTGAACAGATCATTTCACAGCATCTTCAGGTTATGTCTAAACTGGTAGACTTATTACCAAAAAGAAGTTTGCCCAGAGAAGTTTTGCCTTCATTGGAAGCTATCCAACCTCTTCATCCAGATGGGCAAATTGCTCAAACCTCAATTAATGGTGCATTTAGTGTAAATCAGTCTACATCTACTAAGGCAGACTCTGAGCAACAAATCAAAGACCGAAAAATTGATCCTACACCCAAAGTTGCTTCCCAACAAATCGAGAAAGAATCGATGATGTTGAGTCCCCGTCAGCAGAAACATTTGGATGCTTTAATTGCACGTTTTGTCAAGCGTACCCAAGAATCCAAAAGACTCACCCAAGCTTATCGTTCTTGCCATGCCAATAGTAGGGCAGTATCAGGGTTCTTTCCTTTTATTAAGGAGATGATATATCCAATTCATGCACAGCGTGGGGAGGGTGCTAGACTCTGGGATGTGGATGGCAACGAATATGTAGACATTTCAATGGGGTTTGGTACGCTTTTATTCGGTCATTCGCCATCTTTTGCGATCGCAGCCATCCAAGAGCAGAGCAAGCAAGGCATACTAAATGGCCCACAATCGCGTCTTGCTGGTCAGTTAGCTGAGTTAATTTGCGAGTTGACGGGTGCGGAACGGACAGCTTTTTGTAACGATGGTACAGAAGCAGTGATGGGGGCTGTACGCATAGCACGTTCTGTTACAGGACGCTCAAAAATTGCTTTATTTGCTGGTTCTTATCACGGCGGTTCTGACGCAGTTTTGGTCAAAGGAATAACAACCAACGACGGAACGCTGCGTTCTGTCCCGACGACTTCAGGTATTCCATCATACTTGGCTGAGGATGTGATGGTGCTGGAGTATGGTACTCCCGAATCTCTGAATATTCTTAAAGACCATGCTCATAACTTAGCAGCAATTTTAGTTGAGCCGATACAAAGCAGTCGCCCAGATTTGCAGCCTAAAGAGTTTCTATTTCAGTTAAGACAATTAACTCAAGAAACTGGAACTGTTTTAATTTTTGATGAGGTGGTTACTGGCTTTCGGATGCATCCAGGCGGTATTCAGGCTTTATGGGGTATTCAAGCAGATATCACTACTTATGGTAAAGCTGTTGCTGCTGGCATCCCTATTGGGGTAATGGCTGGCAAAGCTGCTTTCATGGATGCATTAGATGGAGGTATGTGGAACTATGGAGATGAGTCTTACCCCCAGGTGAAAACAACTTTTTTCGCTGGTACTTTTTTCAAGCATCCTCTCGTTATGGCTGTCGCCTGGGCTGCACTCAATCACATCAAGAACAGTGGTTCCAAACTTCAAGAGGAGTTAAATCAACGGACAACCCAATTAGCCGAAACTCTTAATAGTTACTTTGAACAAAAGCAAGTACCGATTCAAGTCGTTAATTTTGGCTCTCTCTTCCGTTTTAATTGCCAGACTCAACTTAGTAATTTACTTTTCTATCACTTGCTTGCAAAAGGGGTTTATGTCTGGGAAGGACGCACCCTTTATCTATCTACTGCTCATACAGATGAAGATATTGAACAGGTGATTTTGGCAGTAAAGGAAAGTGTAGTTGAAATGCAAGAAGGAGGATTTTTTACATCTGAACAGATTTCAAAAAATGGCAGACAGATGATGACCAATCAAACTTTGACTGGCTCATCCTTAAACTTAGTTACTCAATCCTTCCCAGTTTCTTCAAATGCAAAGTCTGCTGATGAGTTGTTTGAAACCCTGGTTGAGCAAATGCCTGATGCTTTAGGGAATACTTATGCCGCTTCCCGTAAAAAGGTTGAGCAAGCTATTGGTAACATTTGGCAAGAACTCTTTGGTTTTGACAACGTGAACATTCATGACAATTTCTTTGAGTTGGGCGGTGATTCTCTAACAGCCCTTCAAGCTATTTCTTTGTTAAATAAAAAATTAGACGTTGACATTCCTATAGAGAGTATTTACGAAGCACCAACTATAAACTCCCTTGCGAATATTATATGCCCTGAACAGAATGAAAGACTTTCTGCTGCTAAACAAAGTATTTCTCGTGGTCAAAGACGAAGAGAAAAAAGAAGTGAACGATAGTCAACTAAAAAGCAATTAATAATTCAACGGAGTTCAACAGCTTATGTCTTCAGAAACTGGCTATTTCGCTTATGATGCTGATATGGAGCGTGTTTTTGCCCCAAACAGCAAAGAGACATACGAAAATTATCTGGTTCAATTAGAAGAATTAGTTCTACAATATTTACCCAAAGGTTCGCATATTTTTGACCTCTGTTGTGGTAGAGGAGAATTAGCACAACTATTGCAGAATAAAGGGTTTCAAGTAACTGGTCTTGATGGCTCTGAAGTAATGCTGCACTATGCTCGCAAGAATGCACCTAGTGTTGAATTTATCCTTGATGACGCACGTTACTTTAAATTTCCTCCTACTTTTCATGCAGTTGTTTCAATATATAATTCCCTAACTGAAGTCACGATTCTTGAAGAATTGGAAAGCATTTTCCAAAACGTATATGCAGCACTTTTAGAAAATGGTATATTTGCGTTTGAAGCGTTTTTGGAAGAAGTTTTTCTTCCATATAGTGTTCCTAATATTACAGGTGATGTTAAAGACGATTATGCCTGGATTGGTTGTACTACATATGACATAGAGAAAAAAATATTTCGAGAAAGCTATACTAATTTCCAATTTATGAAGGGAGAATGGCAGCGTTCAGAAGTGACTTTACTAACTAGAGCTTATTCTATAGCAGAAATTCAGTCTGCTTTAGAAAAGGTAGGCTTCACGGAAGTTAGTATATATGATGAAGAACGTGATTTAGGAGTAGAAAAAAGGGCTGGCAAAGTCTGTATTGTTTGTCGTAAACCACTAATTGCATAGGTCTAAAAACGATGAATTAAAGTTAGTAGACTCTTCTGAATAATTAAAAAAATTTTGCATTTACTTGTTTTCTGGAATAGTTTATGGTATTTCTGTAAAATAAATTTTATATTTGTCGTTAGGGTTGATTTTACAGACAAGCAATAGTTAGAAAGCGATATTTTTTTATCACAACTACTGACATAATAATGAAGAGAAAAAATGCTAATAGCACTGATTCTTAAATAAGACATCTGTAAATATATGAGCAAATTAGAAAAAAATCATGACGTAGATGAGGCAGATGTAGCTGTTATTGGTCTATCTGGGCGGTTTCCCAGAGCTAAGAATATTGAAGAATTTTGGCATAATTTGCGAGACGGAGTAGAATCAATTTCATTTTTTTCTGCTCAAGAATTAGAGTCTGCGGGGATAGACTCTGCTACGCTCAGTGACCCCAACTATGTAAAAGCAGCAGTTCCACTAGAACATATAGATTTGTTTGATGCGTCATTTTTTGGCTATAACCCTAGAGACGCTGAAATTATGGACCCCCAACACCGCATTTTTTTGGAGTGTGCGTGTGTTGCACTTGAAAATGCTGGCTATAACCCCCAAAGCTACTCTGGTTCAATAGGGGTTTACGCTGGTTCAACTATAAGTAATTATTTGTTCAATCTTTATTCAAACCCCAACATTAGAGAATTAGCAAGCGATGTGGAAATTAGTCTGGGAAATCATCCCGATTATCTTCCCATGCGCGTCTCTTTCAAATTAAATCTAACTGGCCCAAGTTATGCAGTCCAAACTTCCTGTTCCACTTCTTTAGTTGCCGTCCACGTTGCTTGCCAAAGCTTGCTCAATTACGAATGTGATATGGCCTTGGCAGGTGGCATTTCGATATTAGATATGCAACCAAAAGGTGGCTATCTTTATCAAGAAGATGGGGTTTTATCTCCTGACGGACATTGCCGCGCCTTTGATGCTAAAGCAAAAGGAACTATTTTCGGTAGCGGTGTAGGAATTGTGGTTCTCAAGAGGTTAAAAGATGCTCTTGCTGATGCTGACTGCATTCATGCAATAATTAAAGGCTCTGCTGTCAATAATGACGGTTCTTTGAAAGCTGGATTCACAGCTCCGAGCGTAGAAGGTCAAACAGAGGTGATTGCAGAAGCCATAGCCGCTGCTGGGGTAGAAGCCGAGACTATCACTTACCTAGAAGCACATGGGACAGGAACACCATTGGGCGATCCTATAGAAATTAAAGCTCTGACAAAAGCTTTTCGTACCAGTACACTCAAACGCGGCTTCTGTGCTATTGGTTCAGTGAAAACCAATGTTGGGCATTTGGATGCGGCTGCCGGGATCGCGGGCTTAATCAAAACTATCTTGGCTCTCAAACACAAACAAATACCACCTAGCTTACATTGTGAGCAGCCCAATCCCCAGATCGACTTTGCCAACAGTCCCTTTTATGTTAATACCGCACTGGCAGAATGGAAATCGGACAGAATTCCTCGCCGGGCTGGAATTACTTCTCTTGGTTTTGGTGGAACCAATGCCCATGTGATTGTAGAAGAAGCTCCTTTTATTGAAGCGTCTAATGCTGGGCGAACCCATAAGTTGTTAATGCTGTCTGCAAAAACCAGTTCTGCTTTAGAAACCGCCACAGTAAATCTGACAAATCATCTTAAGCAGCATCCCGATTTGAATCTGGCTGATGTGGCTTACACTCTCCAAGTTGGTCGTCAAGCTTTCAATCATCGCCGGATACTGGTGTGTCATGATATTGATGATGCAGTTGAAGCACTGCATACTCTGGAAGCTCAACGAGTTTTCACCCACTACCAACAGCCTTGTAATCGACCCACTGTATTTATGTTTCCTGGACAGGGAGCGCAGTATGTAAATATGGCTCAGGAATTGTACCAGAGCGAACCGAAATTTACTGAGGAAGTCGATCGCTGCTGCCTGATTCTAAAACCTCACTTAGGGCTAGATTTACGAGATATTCTCTATCCCAGCGAAGTCCAAACCCAAACAGCTACAAAACAATTAAAACAAACTTCTATTAGCCAAAGTGCGCTATTTGTCATTGAATATGCCTTATCCAAATTGTGGATGGCTTGGGGTGTGCTACCAGAAGCGATGATTGGTCATAGCATTGGGGAATATGTGGCAGCAACTCTTTCTGGGGTTTTCTCCCTCAAAGATGCTTTGGCGCTAGTAGCTGCTAGAGGACGACTGATGCAGCAAGTTCCAATAGGTGCTATGCTCTCAGTTCAACTTTCTGAACAAGAGGTGCAACCCCTGCTTGGAAAAGAGCTTTCTCTTGCGGGAATCAATAGTCCTTCCTTATGTGTTGTTTCTGGTTCAACAGACATCATCGATAAATTGCAGCAGCAACTTCTGGAGAAAGACGTAGGCTGTCGAAAGCTGCATACGTCCCATGCCTTTCATTCTCAGATGATGGATTCCATCATTGAGCCATTTACAAAGTTATTACAAAAAGTCAAGCGAAATCCACCCCAAATTCCATTTATTTCCAACGTAAGTGGCACTTGGATTACCACAGCACAAGCAACAGACCCTGATTATTGGGCAAGGCATCTACGGCAAACTGTGCGCTTTGGCGAAGGGATGACTGAATTGCTTAAACAACCAGAGCGAATCTTACTAGAGGTTGGCCCAGGGCGGACATTAAGTACCTTCGCCAAACAGCATTATAATTTGGAACCTGTGGTGCTGACTTCAATCCGTCATCCCCAGCAGCAACAGTCAGATGTAGCATTTCTACTCAATACTTTGGGTCGCCTCTGGCTTTTCGGAGTTCAAGTAAACTGGTCTGGCTTTTACGCAAACGAACAGCGTCATCGCATCCCTCTACCAACATATCCATTTGAGCGTCAGCGTTACTGGATTTCGCCACAAGCACAGCCACGCGATGTCCGCGCTACGGAAGTGTCATTGAGTAAAAAACCGGATATCGCCGACTGGTTTTACCTACCTTTTTGGAAGCAATCTGCACCTCCTGAGTTGCTCGGTACAGGAGACTTAGGAGAGCAAAATTCTTGCACGCTTGTGTTTACTGATGAGTGCGGCTTGGGTTTTCAAATGGTAAAAAAACTGCAACAGCAGGGACAAGATGCGATCGCAATCAAGATAGGATCTGAATTCTCCAAACTAGGCGAATGTCCTACGGACAGGCTTTCCTGCGGAACGCTGCGCGAACGCCAACGCTTATATACCCTCAATCCTCGACAAAGTAATGATTACGATGCCTTGCTCAATGAACTTCTAGCACAAAACAAGATCCCTAAGACAATTATTCATTTATGGAGTGTCACACCAGACTACCGCACAGAATCAGAACTTGAGTGGTTTGACAGCGCTCAATATTTGGGATTCTACAGCCTGCTGTTTCTCACCCAGGCACTTGGAAAACAGAATTGGACTGATAAGTTTCAAATCACAGTTGTCTCCAACAATATACAATCAGTCACAGCCGAAGAAATGTTGTGCCCAGAGAAAGCGACTGTACTTGGGCCTGTTAAAGTCATTCCTCAAGAATACTCAAACATTAGCTGTCGTAGCATTGATGTTGCTCTTCCAAAGCCAGGAAGTTGGCAAGAGGATAAACTTGTAGATTATTTGCTGGACGAGCTACAAACTAAATCCTCGGAGTTGGTTATAGCCTACCGAGGTCTGAATCGTTGGGTGCAAAATTTTGAGCCAGTGCGATTGTCAGAATCTAAGGGAAAAACATCAAGATTACGCAACGGCGGAGTCTACTTAATTACGGAGGGTCTGGGACATATTGGACTGATACTGGCGGAGTCTCTAGCTCAGACAGTGCAGGCAAAACTCGTCTTGATTGGACAGAAAAATCTCCCGGAAAAAGATGAGTGGTTCGGGTGGCTGGAAACTCATGATGATCAAGATGAGATGAGCCACAAAATCAGGAAACTGCAAGCTTTAGAGGAGTTAGGAGCCGAGATTTTAGTTTTGAGCGCAGATGTGACCAACTTTGAACAGATGCAAAGAGCGATCGCCTTTGTCACGGAGCATTTTGGCGACATACATGGTGTTATTTACGCAGCACAAATTGTGGACGAAAACTCACAAAAATCTGTTCAAGAAACTTCTCAAACTGATTGCCAGTGTCACTTTAAATCAAGAGCTAATGGATTATTCGTACTAGAAAAAGTTTTGCAGGGTAGAGAGCTTGATTTTTATCTGTTGATATCTTCTTTATCATCCATTTTGGGAGGATTAAGATACGTCGCTTATTCAGCAGCGAACATCTTTATGGATATTTTTGCTCAAAAACAAAATCAAACAAATCCCATCCCTTGGATTAGTGTTAATTGGGAGCGCTGGCAACTTGGAGAAGAAGAAAACACAGCCAGGAGAACAACATTACCTGAATTATTTATCACACCAGAAGAAGGCATAAAAGCTTTTCAACGTATTTTAATAAGTGATAAAATAACTCAAGTTGTTCTCTCCACAGGAGATTTACAAGCTAGGTTCGACCAATGGCTGAAGCTAGAATCTTTAGGTGATGTTGATCAGACTTCTCTTGCTGGGGACATAAAAGAGAAATTAGCTTCAACAAGTCTTACCAGAAAACTCCATCCCCGCCCCAATCTAGAAAATGATTATGTGGCTCCTCGCACTCATCTTGAACAAACCCTTGCTCAAATCTGGCAAGAAATTCTTTGTATAGAGCTATTAGGCATAAACGATGACTTTTTTGAGCTTGGGGGACACTCGCTATTAGCTGTACACCTAATAGCAAAAATTAATAAACAATTTGAAAAAAATATTCAATTATCTGCCATTTTCCAAAGTCCAACTATCAAACAGTTAGCAAATACTCTGCATGAGCAGGCTAATTATCAAACCTCGTCCCCCTTAGTCGCAATTCAACATCAGGGTTCCAAGCCACCTCTGTTTTTTGTGCATCCAGTAGGTGGGAATATTCTCTGCTACTACGAATTGTCACTTCATTTGGGTTCAGATCAACCATTCTACGGGCTGCAAGCACTAGGTTTGAATGGGGAATGTGAACCTTACACCCGCATAGAAGATATGGCAGCTAAGTATATTGAAGCACTACGCGATATTCAGCCTAATGGCCCATATTTTCTTGGAGGTTGGTCTATGGGCGGTATTGTAGCTTTTGAAATGGCAACTCAGTTACTAAGAAATGGCGATCGAGTTGACATGCTTGCTATGCTAGACAGCCCAGCACCAGTTAACAGCGAACAAATTGCAGAGATTGATGACTACAACGATGTCAAAATATTAGTCGATTTTGCCACAGATATGGCACAGTCTGCTGGGAAAAACCTATCGGGTTCGGTTGAGCAACTTCAAGGACTGACGCTAGACGAGCAATTGAACTATTTTTTAGAGCAGGCAAGGATAGCTAACCTCTTGCCTTTGGATTTTGAACTAGAACAGCTTCGTTATCTTTTGAATGTTTTTAAGAGTAACGTACTAGCTCTACAAAGCTATACACCACAAGTTTATCCAAACCAAATTGTCTACTTTCAAGCTAACGATGAAGTATCTAATGAATTTCCTAATCCAACTTTAACTTGGGGTGGACTTTCAGGCAAGCCAATAGAGATTATTACTATCCCTGGCAATCATTACACAATCATTACTAAGCCTCATATCCAGAATATTTTAGAGCATTTGAAGGTTTTTATCAATCAAAATTAAAAAAAACAGAATGAATTATTAGCAAAAAACATAAATGCTAGTTGACTCGTAAATAGTAAATGTTGACTTATATTTAATAAAGTGCTTTTTAAACATAAAAATTTACTGTTGACTATTTATTACAACTCAAATAATTTGATTGTTACAACATGTTGAATGAATATATTTTAGTCTGGAAGCGATATCTATATTAGCAAAGTGAACATAAATTCCCTAAATAATCGGAGGAATGAATGATATGATCAGTAAAATCGAGCCACTAGGCACTAGCACAGGAAAAATACTATATAGTAGTAGTCATTGCCAAAGTATTCTTGACCTCTGCGTAGCAGAGACTATGGAGATATTCAAGTCATCTGGAGTTATTCTATTTCGAGGTTTTGGGGTAACTCCCGAACAAATGAAAGATTTTTCAGAACACTTTAGTGGCAGACACATCATAGACTTTACAAAAGTCAGCATTGATTCTGACAAGTTTGTCAATTTTGTAGATGGCGGGATGGATAGTCTTATTCCTCATTGCGAAAATTCTTGTTTTCCCTTTCGACCTGATGTTATTTGGTTTTGCTGTACTGTACCAGCCGAACAAGAAGGTGAAACTTTATTCTGGGATGGTGTCCGAGTGTGGGAGGAACTGAGTCAAGAGTCGAAACAGTTATTTCTTTCTAAGCAACTAAAGTTTTCTTATAAAAACGTTCCGGTTAATATATTGAAGGAAATAATAGGTTCTAATGTTAATACTATAAATGATATCAAGCGAATATTGGACAGTCTTGATGGTATAAGTTATCAGTTTAACGATGATAAAACTATTTCTGTAGAATATATTTGCTCATCTGTGGTAAAAAACAAATATAATCATCAAAATGCATTTGCAAATCACTTTTGGGTATATCAGAAAAAGACAGAAGAAGCAATTTTTGAAGACGGTTCAAGAGCTTCTGATGAAGTTGCTGACGAAATAGAGACAATTTTCGACAAGTTAACAGAAAAGATCCCGTGGGAAGCAGGTGATCTGGTAATGATGGATAATTCAAGATTTCTACACGGTCGTAAAGCATTTAACGATGACCGACGGCAAGTTTTTACTACTCTAAGTAACCTGAAATTTTGATAAACTGTTTCAAATTTAACTTGTATATTGATGCAAGTAGACTGTCATTTTTCATTAATTATTAAGTAAGGAGAAACCTTTTATGTCTTCGTCTTCAGTAAGTAGCTATTCCAAATCTCAGCAGTACAATAACAAATGTAAGTTAATATGGACGCCAGTTGATTCTGTTGAACGTCGTAGTAACCTCTCTTATGAAGATTTTGTTCGAGAGTACGCATCTGTGGGAAAGCCTGTCATTATCACTGATGCGATGAAAAACTGGAAAGCTTTGACAAAGTGGAATATGGATTTCTTCAAGTCAGAGTACGGTTCAGTCAAGGCTTTTGCAATGGATTACAAGGCTGAAACTAGCATGAAGGATCGGATGTCGGAGCAAACTTATGTGGAAATAAGTATTGCTGATTACATAGATGTTATAACTAGTAGTGCTTCTGACAAATTGCTCTATCTATCAGAATTCCATATTGGCGATCACCCTGAGCTTTGGGAAGATTGCGAAGACCCAATATACTTTAATAATTGGTACAAAAAAATCCCATTAACGCTTTTTCAAAAATATATAAACCATTCCTATGACATTCATATAGGTCAGAAAAATACATCGGTAGGTCTTCACTATGATTCGTATCACGATACTGCATGGGTTGCAGTGATTTCTGGGCAAAAGCAAGTGGTATTGTTGTCACCAGACCAAGAAAAATATTTATACAAAGGTCAAGTTGACTGCTTTAACCCGGATCTAGAAAAGTTTCCACTGTACGCCAATGCCAAACCAGTGAAATGCATCATAAATCAGGGAGAATTGCTCTACATACCGCCGGATTGGTGGCATCATTTAAAAAACCTCGAAGACACAATCAGTTTGGCTATCAACACGATGAACGAATGGAGCTATGAATTAATTCGTCAAGGATTTTTAGAGCAGAATCCAATAAAAGGTCATATTTTTTCGCTAATTATAAAATTTCCATTCTTAGGTAAACCTCTAATGGCTGTTGGTTTGCTCTAACACTAGAAAAGGACAAATCGACAGAAGCAGATGATGATGAAAGCCTATGCAATTTCGCTTTAGAAAAGTTGATAAAAATTGGCAATGAGAGGCTTGCAAAGCAATACCTAAAGCAAGGATAAATCTTTTATGTCTTCGTCTTCAACAACTAGCTATAACAAATTTGATGAACCATTTGCCCGAATATATAACGAGACTTTGGGGCCAAGTTACAACAAAATAGCTTTCCCAACCTTGGAAAAATTATTGTTACCTTACATTCCTGAGGGAGCGAATATCCTCGATCTCTGTTGTGGGACAGGGCAACTGTCACAATGGCTGTTAAATAAAGGTTATCAGGTGACTGGAATTGATCGCTCCCAGAGAATGTTGGAATATGCTCGTCAGAATGCACCTAATTGTAAATTGATTCTTGATGATGCGCGCTTCTTTGAATTACCACCTATATTCAACGCAGTTTCTTCAATGGGTTTGGGTTTCAATCACATTTGGAATTTGGAAGAATTAACAGGTACTTTCCACAACGTATACGGCGCACTTCATCACAACGGTATATTTGTGTTCGACTTACGGTTAGAAGACGCATATAGTTCAACTTTGAACAATCGTCTATTAGGCGATGTTAAGGATGATTACGCTTGGGCTATGAAAAATAGTTATCATCCAGAAAGTAAAGAATGTCGAGTTTTTGTGACGACATTTCAATTAAGAGAAAAAGATTGCTGGAAACGCCTAGATAGTAGTTTTTCAGTTGTTGGTTATTCTAAAGCTGAAGTCCAGTCATCTCTAAAAAATGTTGGTTTTACAGAAGTTATGATCTATGATTTAAAACTTGATTTAGAATTAATTTCAGAGACTGATATGGTCTGCTTTGTTTGTCGCAAATAACGTTGAATATTAAGTAGAGATTTTCCTTAAAATCATGAATGATTTATGTCTGTGTTGACAGATTAAGAGGTACACCAGGGTATAGCCAAGGAGGTAATAAAAGTCCTTCATCTTATGAATTGCCACCCTTTAAACTAAAATAAAAATACATAAGTTTCATGAAAAGTCAAGAATCTAACCTACAAGAAGTTCAGGCACAGATTGATTCAATACAATCTCTCAAGCAGATATCAGCAGAAGGTCTGAATTCCTGTCAACAAAAACATTTAGAAACTTTAATTGCACGCTACACCAAGCGCACAAAAACCTCAAAACAACTCACGCAAGCCTATCGTCCAGTTATGGCAGACCTAAGAGGTTCAGCAGGAGCTTACCCTCTTCTAAAAGAGATGGTCTATCCCATCATTGGTAAGCACGCTTTGGGTTCAAAAATGTGGGATATCGATGGCAACGAATATATAGACTTAGAAATGGGTTTTGGGGTGAATCTCTTTGGTCACAACCCTCCCTTTATCAAAAAAGCTCTAGAAGAGCGACTGGAACAAGGCATACACATCGGGCCACAATCAGATATCGCGGGTGAGGTTGCTCAGTTAGTTAGTGAACTAACGGGGATGGAGCGCGTGACCTTTGCCAATATAGGCACAGAAGCTGTGATGGGAGCCATCCGCATAGCACGAGCAGCAACAGGTCGCAATAAGATTGCTCGATTTTCAAACTCTTATCATGGGCATTTTGATGGCACTCTAGTTAAAGCGCAGAAAGCAGACGGCAATGGACGTGGAGTGCCAGAGTATCCAGGAGTGCCGCCAAATATTGCTGAAGACGTTTTAGTTCTCGACTATGGTAATCCTCGGTCTCTTGAAATAATAAAAGCGCATAAGGGGGAATTAGCAGCTGTTATCGTTGAACCTGTACAGAGAAAGCAACCAGACTTACAGCCTAAAGAGTTTCTTCAGCAACTGAGGCAATTAACAAAAGAATCAGGGATAGTCTTCATCTTTGATGAAGTGATTACCGGCTTTCGAATTCATTTGGGTGGTGCACAGGCTTGGTTTGGCATTGAAGCTGATATAGCTACTTATGGAAAGATTGTCGGTGGTGGTATGCCTATCGGCATTATCGCTGGAAAAGCTGCTTACATGGATAGAATTGACGGTGGTATGTGGAACTATGGGGACGCATCTTTTCCTGATGTAGAAAAGACATTTTTTGGTAGTACCTTCTGTAAGCATCCATTATCTATGGCTGCTGCACTGGCTATACTTAAGCAGCTTAAGACTGAAGGGCCTACTCTTCAGGAACAGTTGAATCAACGTACATCGCAGTTTATTAAACAACTGAATACTTACTTTGAGGCTGATGAAGTACCTATCAAGCTTGCAAATTTTGGTTCGCTTTTCGCTCCTGCTTCCTCAGAGAATCTTGTCTCTGCGGAAAATTCTACGGCCTCAATGACTCTGCAATTGTTATGCTATCATCTGCTCGACAGGGGAATTCACTTTTTGGGAGGAGCAGGTCATTATTTATCCACAGCTCATACAGATGAAGATATTAATTGCATTATTCAGGCTGTCAAGGATAGTGTAAGGGAACTGCAAGACGGCGGTTTTTTTCCTAGTCCCTCTAACAAATTGGCTAATGCATAAAAGCTGTTCGGAGGAATTGATGATTAGTCTAACAATCCGCTCTTATGAGGGTGAAACTGATTTACAGGCGATTTCTGACCTGCTCAAAGCTTGTGAAGCAGTTGATGAAGAGAACCAAGAGGCATCCGTCTCTGAACTGCGGGAGGCATCTAATGACCCATCCTTTGATAAAGCGCGTGATATCCGTCTGTGGGAAGATGCTGACCGAAAGCTAATTGGCATTGGTCATTTGTCAATTTCCACATCAGATGAGGTGATTAATGGTTTTCTCTCGTGCCACGTCCACCCTAGCGCCCGTAGTGGCAATTTGGAAAGGCAGATTATTGCTTGGGGTGAGGAGCGGATGCGCGAGGTTCAGCAAGAGCGGGATGTGCGTGTTAAACTGCGTGCATTCACTCGTGATGACAAAACAGGTTTTATTGCTCTACTGGAAAGTAGTGGTTTTAAGTCTGACCGTTATTTGCTGACAATGAGGCGATCGCTTAAAGAACCCATCCCACAACCGCAGTTACCAGCAAGTTTCACCCTCCGCCAAGTTATAGCTCAACAGGATGCCGAAGCATGGGTAGAGATGTACAATCAGACGTTTATCGACGAGTGGAATCACTCGGAATTAACGGTTGAATATTACAAATACCTGCGGAGTAAAGACACATACAGACCCGATTTGGATCTGGTGGCGATCGCTCCTGATGGCACTTTTGCAGCCTGTTGCAGGTGTATAGCTGGTCTAGAGAGTAATACTCGCACCGCAGACAATGAAGGCTCGATCGAGGAACTCGGTACAAGACGTGGTTTTCGCCGCATAGGGCTGGGACGTGCAATGTTGCTTTCCGGAATGCGTCAGCTACAAGCTGCTGGGATAAATGTGGCAAAGCTGTCAGTTGATTTTAATAACCCGAGTGGTGCTTTGCAATTTTACGAATCCGTTGGTTTCCATAAGCTCTATACTTGGATTTCTTACGTCAAGGATGTTTAGCCGATCACCGCGCTGGTCGCAGGCTGATATCTTGCATCTATCCTTATATAACCACGAGTAAGTAAAAAGCGCCGAAATCAAATTACATTTTATCATGGGCTTTTTATAGAAATAAGGCACTTATCACTTAATATTTAGTGCTTAAATAACATTTGTTTTTTCCGGTGCTGTGAAAAAAGTAACTTACTGAATGTGGTTTTTCAGGCTTAATTAAGCTGCATTGTGGTACAGTTGGATATCCGAATCAACCCTCACAAAATGCTTATTATAGTGTTTCCTAAGCAACTGAGGTACATCCAAATCTTTGTTCCCAAGGTTAGTAGCTTTGATAAACATACCTCACCAGGTCGGGAACCGCTATAACAACATATATAAAAGAAGTAAAACTATGGCAACAATGGGAAAATACTGTAAAGCTTACTCTCTGAAAAAATTACGTCAGTTTAGTCAGTGGACAGAACGTTTTGAAAATAGCAGAAAAGAAAAGAAACAAATCGACGGTAAGGAAGTCGAAATAAATCGAAAACTAACTGATAACGACTTTCTTTATCTGCAAGAAAACTATGTAGTCACAGATGGTATTTTTCAGGATGAAAATATCATTTTTGACAATGTAACACCGGAATGGCAAGAGTTTTGTAAAAATACACTTTTATTCGAGATTCCAGTTGACGAACCTGTGCAGGTTAAAGCATCAGCAGGTTAAGAAAAGAGGTGAGTCATAAAATGAGAGAATAAGAATACAAGAACTAAGTTTGACATCGTACAAGACAAATCGTAGGAGATAAATTATGTATCAAGACGACAAAGAAGACACGACGATTTACAAAGTGGTAGTCAATCATGAGGAACAGTATTCCATTTGGCCTATTGAGCGAGAAAACCCTCTTGGCTGGCGAGATGCAGGTCATAGTGGTCTAAAGGCGGAATGTCTTGAGTACATCAAGCAAGTATGGACGGACATGAGACCACTCAGTTTAAGGAAGAAGATGGAAGAAGCGGCTCATAGCCAGACATAACGCTACCGATTAGGAAGAGGTTTTAACTACAAAGAAGAATGCCTGCCAAAGACGCTCTGTAGGGCTGTTTTATTCATGACAACTACACCAACATTTAACTTCTGCGTTACCTGTCCCAAGCCAAATACTCAAGCTTCGCTGCGTTTATTCTGCTTCCCATACGCAGGTGGTAGTTCTCTCATTTTTCGCACATGGTTAGACAGTCTACCCACAACTGTCGAAGTTTGTCCCATCGAACTACCCGGACGAGGTATGCAAATGAGGACAGCCCTATTCTCGCAGTTAGAACCCCTTATCGGTGCGATCGCTCCAGTCCTCCTTCCATATTTAGATAAACCATTCGCCTTCTTTGGTCATAGTATGGGAGCGTTAGTCAGCTTTGAACTTGCCCGTTTACTTCGCAAACAGTACAGTTTGTCACCTGTACACTTGTTTGTTTCGGGTCGCCACGCTCCGCAAATTCCCGATCCAGATCCACCTATCCATGCTCTAAGCGAACCTGCTTTCAAAGAAGAACTACGCCGTCTCAATGGGACTCCTGAGGCAGTCCTGGAAAACGCCGAACTGATGCAACTTCTTATTCCGATTCTTCGAGCAGACTTTGCAGTTTTGGAAACTTATGTGTACACTACCGAATCACCACTTAACTGCCCCATCACAGCTTTTGGTGGTTTACAGGATCACAAGGTTAGTTTCGATGAACTCCAAGCTTGGCGGGAGCAGACAAATGCTGCATTCTTACTACAAATGTTTCCTGGGAACCATTTTTTCCTGCACTCAGCCCAATCACTCCTGCTAGAGTCTTTGTCTCAAGAATTGTGGCAAATTACCAGTGAGATACAGTTGCTCCCTTAATCCTTTGCCTCACTTCTAAAATCTAAACCAGGTTATTATGAGCTATTTACATAAAGGTTTTAAAAAAAAATTATTTCGACTTTTAGCTTTTATACTTGGTATTTTATTTACTCTCGTTGTTGGAAGCTACACTCCTGCACAGGTCACAAAATCCACTGAAATACTGTGGGATACCTATGGCATACCTCACATATATGGCAAGGATGTCCCAAGTGCATTTCAAGCTTTCGGTTGGGCGCAGATGCAAAGTCATGGTAACTTGCTTTTGCGTCTTTATGGTCAAGCACGTGGACGTGCTGCCGAATATTGGGGAGAGAAATATTTAGAATCAGACCGTTGGGTACAGACTATGGGAGTTCCAGAACGCGCCCGTTCTTGGTACACTTCCCAAAGTCCAGCTTTTCGTAGCTACCTGAATGCCTTTGCTGCTGGAATTAATGCTTATGCTCAAGAACATAGCGAACTGATTGATGATCAAGTAGAGCTAGTGTTGCCAGTCAAGGCAGAAGATGTTCTAGCTCATTTACACCGAGTTCTACATTTTAATTTTGTTGTTAGCCAAGAAGAGGTTGCAGCAAGTATTGCAGGCGATACTGAGCATGAGCCAAAAGCAGGATCTAATGGTTGGGCGATCGCCCCATCACATTCTGCAAATGGCAAAGCGATGCTGCTTGCAAACCCACACTTGCCTTGGGCAGATTTATACTTATGGTACGAAGCCCAAGTGACTGCTCCTGGTATTGATGCTTACGGAGCAACACTTGTGGGAATTCCTGTGTTAGCGATCGCATTTAACAATAATTTGGGCTGGACTCATACCGTCAACACTTTCGATGGCTGGGATGCTTACAAACTCAAATTAGTTGACAATGGTTATCGCTTCGATGGCAAAGTTCGTCCCTTTGAGACGACAACCCTTTCCTTGAAGGTAAAACAAAAAGACGGTACAATCCGCAACCAACCTCTAGTTGTAAAACGTTCTATCCACGGGCCAGTGCTGACAGAGAAAGACGGTAAAGCTATAGCACTACGCGTTGTCGGTCTTGATCGACCAAAGGTACTTGAACAGTGGTGGGATATGGCGCGCTCCCAAAACTTGAAACAATTTCAAACCGTACTCCAGCGCTTGCAACTGCCAATGTTCACGGTGATGTATGCAGATAGAAATGGGAATATCATGCACCTGTTCAACGGTAATGTTCCAGTTCGTTCTCAAGGTAATTTTGAATATTGGGAAGGGATTATTCCTGGTGATACTTCCAAGACGTTATGGACAAAAATCCATCCTTATAAAGATTTACCACGCATTATTAACCCGAAAAGCGGCTGGTTGCAAAATACCAACGATCCGCCTTGGACAACCACATTTCCTGCTGCTATTAAAGCAGATAATTACCCTTCATACATGGCACCTCGTTCCCCGTATTTTCCGATGAATTTTCGGACAGAGCGTTCTCTAAAAATGCTCTTTGAGGATGACAAAATCTCCTTTGATGAAATGGTGCAATACAAACATTCGACCCGCATGGAACTAGCGGATCGCATCTTGGATGACTTAATCCCGGCAGCACGCAAGCAGGGAAGTTCTTTAGCGCGGCTAGCTGCTGATACCCTAGAAGCCTGGGATCGGCAAGCCAATGCAGATAGCAAGGGTGCGGTACTCTTTGCCGCTTGGGCAGAACAGATGAACTGGGATAAAGGGTTTAGCAAACCTTGGAGTGAAAAATCCCCATTCACCACGCCAGACGGTTTAGCCGATCCATCTAGCGCAGTCGCAATACTAGAAGCTGCTGCTACCAAAGTTGAAAAAGCATACGGGGCAATAAATGTGGCATGGGGAGATGTTTTTCGGGTGGCGATCGGCAATAAGGATTTGCCTGCTAATGGTGGCGTTGGAGATCTCGGTATTTTCCGCGTTCTCACTTTTGTTCCAGGATCACAAAGTCGCTTCCAAGCAGTTTCTGGTGATTCGTTCGTCGCAGCTATTGAATTTTCTCAACCAGTAAAGGCGATGGCACTCATTAGCTACGGCAATGCTACTCAACCGGGTTCGCCCCATGTTAGCGATCAGTTACAGATGTTCACTCTCAAACAGTTGCGTCCAGTTTGGCGTCAGCGCTCAGATATCCTAGCTCATTTAGAAGAGCGCAAGGTGTTCTGAAGTTAACACATTGCCAAAAAGGGTAGTCCTAAGAAAGGATGAGCAGATAGGGGTACAGGCGGGAAGTAGAGGTATACCATTAAGAGTTATATCAAATCCGTTTGTATCGGAATTATCGCTCTTTTCTCTCCGTCTTTGCCCTCAACGTATCTGCGGTTTTTTAATCATTCAGATGCTACCGGATTTGATATTATTCAGGAAATTTCAAAGCATTGCAACCTACAATGCTCCGGACAAAATTAGGCAATAATAACGCCTTCAGATCGTAGGTATTGGTAGTTAGGATGCATCCGTGAGAGGTTAAGGTAATTGCACAAATGTCTGCGAGGGTGCGGGGAAAGAGGACAAATCCAGTTTGGAGACTGGCAATCGTTTGGCTTTGACTACTCCTAAATCTTAATTCTCTTTGGCTGCAAAATATTTAATGGGGTCAAGGGCTGTGCTTTTGTCATTGGCAACAATAAAATGATACAAACCACCAAAAATCATCTACTAGGAAATTTACTTGCATAAGAAATTTTACTTAAAATTTTTAGTTATTTCAGTTCTATTATTTACAAACAATTAAATCTTTAAGAGCATAAATGGTGCGATCGCAATTACGATACTACCTTAAGAAGGGGTTATCTACATCTACAGGTTCAAATAAAAATGGAATTTATAGTAACGAAAAGAATGGATGAATAAATAGTAGAAAATGGCTCATAACGCTTATTATTTGAATGATTAGAGGTGCAAAGATGTTAACCTACTTCTGTGTGCCATGTCTATAAAAATCTGGAAGACCGTTCTTATGGGTTCCTATCAATGATAATTTTAAGCATTGGGAACCCTTAAAAATCAAAGTTTATGAACGCAGCCGACGATAAAACGATTGTTCGCGAGTATTTCAATTCCACAGGGTTTGACCGTTGGAAGCGAATCTACGGCGATGGCGAAGTCAACAAAGTCCAACTAGACATCCGCAATGGACACCAGCAAACCGTAGATACAGTTCTCGGCTGGCTGAAGGCTGATAACAATTTACCAGAGCTATCAATCTGCGATGCTGGGTGTGGTGTCGGTAGTCTCAGCATTCCCCTAGCGATAGATGGTGCCAAAGTCTATGCCACCGATATTTCTGAAAAAATGGTGGAAGAAGGCAAGGATAGAGCCAAGCAAACCTTGCCAAATGCCGAAAATCCGACTTTTGCCGTGCAGGATTTGGAATCGTTGAGTGGTAGTTACCATACCGTTATTTGCTTAGATGTTCTCATCCACTATCCCCAAGAAAAAGCGGATGAGATGATTTCTCACCTCTGTTCTTTGGCACAGTCGCGGATAATTCTCAGTTTTGCGCCGAAGACCTGCGCCCTGAGTATACTCAAGAAAATTGGTAGTTTCTTTCCCGGGCCAAGTAAAGCGACTCGTGCATATTTGCATCGTGAGGCTGATGTGGTAAGAATCTTGGAAAGTAATGGCTTTTCATTGCAACGAAAAGCGATGACGAAGACTCGTTTCTATTTTTCCCGCCTACTGGAAGCTACACGTAAGTAAGGTTAGAATCGCAGCAAAATGAATACTATACCTTTGCTGCGATTTAAAAATCTCAAGGCTTAACACTGATAAGTATTTTAGTTGCCGCGAAGTTCTGCTTTTGATCTTGGCGACGACGAATAGCCCGTCGGAGACATCGCTCTGATTGGGAGCATGAACAATTATCATAGCGATCGCATAGCCATATTTAAGTAATAAAGCCAAAATTTATCATACATACTTAGTATGCTAAATACATCAGTAGAGAGCTTGTAAGGTATGAAGCAATTCAAGCAAAGATCGTTGAAGCAGGAATCACGCGACTTTGAGTCGTGTGAGGTTCAAATTATTGGAAGCTTTGCGAAAGTAAGGTTAAAATCGCTAGCAAAGTGTAAATCTGAAGTGGAACTATGAAAACTGCTGAAAAATTGGCCGCAGCTTGGCTACTGACAATGGGATTCATGTTTGTAACTCTATCAGCAGCAGAGGTATTTAATAAAACGACTATGGAAAAATCAATCACGCTACCCTTAGCTTGGGATGGTTCGATTGAGTTCTCACAAAATACATTTGTAATTTATGATACTACGGTAGAACGTCTAATTTTTGGCATTCCTACCCTAACACTGGGCACATGGTTAGCATTGGGATTATACCGTCAAAGCCGACAGGAGAAAAAGGCGCTTAATCAACAAGTTAGCGATCGCTTGCAATCGATTTTTTATGAGATGCTACAAAAAAATCATGGGCGTGTAACTGTTTTAGGCTTTGCCATGCAATCACAACTACCCGCAGCCCATGCTAGGCAATATTTAGATGAAAAAGCTAAAGAATTCAATGCAAACTTTAAGGTGAACGAAGAAGGGGCTGTATCATATCATTTTGATGTCTAATTGCCATTTGTCCTTTGTCCTTTGTTATTTGTCCTTTGTTATTAACTAATGATTAATACTTCGACTACGCTCAGTACAAGTGACCAATGACTAATGACTAATAATCAACTTACGGCTAGGTCTAATGACGCAGATTTTTTTGAGCGTAGCTGCCATTTTAGGCGGTTTGTCAGTTGCTGCCGGTGCTTTTGCTTCCCATGCCCTGCGGGAAAAAATTAGTGAGCGATCGCTAGAAATTTTTGAAACTGGCGCTCGTTACCAAATGTATCATGCTCTAGCACTTTTTCTCGTAGCACTACTAATTAGTCGCACCGAATGGGAGCATCCCACTCTCGTAGCCAGTGGATGGCTGTTTATCATTGGTATTGCTATTTTCTCAGGTAGCTTGTACGCCCTTAGCTTAACCGGTATTAAATCTTTAGGAGCGATCGCACCACTAGGCGGTGCAGCCTTTCTTGCTGGTTGGGGTACTTTAGCTTTTGCTGCTTGGACTTTGAAGTTGTAAAGTAACAAGAATCTTTTTGTACAAACAAAGTTATGAATTATGAGTTAAAAACTCATAATTCATAACTCCTCATTCTCAGACGTACCAACAAATTATGCAAATCCACATTCGCTGAAGGTACTTCAGGTAATGGGCTAGATTCATATACCTCCTGCAACTTATTATGCAGGCGTTCATATTCTATTTGATGAAATGCTACATTAATATCTGACAAAATAGACTTTTCTGTACCTGCTAACTTTTGGGCGATTAAATCAGGAATATATGGTAAATTAAAAATTTCATTCAGCTTAATTAAATTAGCCTCAATTCTCCCTGTTTGCATCAGATTAATTCCGGTTAATAGAACTCGATAAACATAAAGTAATGGCTTGATTCGATACGCCTGTTCTTTATTAAAAAGTTTCCATTGTGTTGCAGCAAAACCAAGATAGTGGTAACTATGGTGACGGGTAATGCAATTTTTGGCAATAAATTTTAATTCTTCATGTTCGGGTGAAGTGGTTAATATTAAAGGTGAATACAGTTGTTCTAATACGTAACCATTCTTTTTAAGTAGCATCAAAAAGAATTTTTTTACATCATGAGTTACTAAATCAATTTCCAAAGATTGCCGAACTTCTGAAAATTCAATAGTTTCATTCCCAGTCTCTAATCCCACCACTTCTCTAACTGGTAAAATATGCACACCACGCAAGTCATAATCAGAATCAGGTGATGCAAAACCATATAAGTGGGAACCACTGATGATGGCGAATAAAAGCGGGTAAGGCTGTTGCCGAATAATTGTGTTAAGAGAAGGTGGAATATTCATCATGTGCCGTTTACTTGCTTACCTCGGTTCGCCTGTTTCTTTAGAGCATCTTTTGTATAAACCAGAACACTCACTGATAGTTCAGAGCTATCAACCGCGCGAAATGACCTCTGGGGTAGTAAATGCAGATGGCTTTGGTGTGGGTTGGTATCATAGCCAAAAAGATATCGAACCCTTTACCTACAAAAATACCCTACCTATTTGGAATGACATAAACTTACCCAGTCTCAGTCGTTACGTTGAATCAAAGTGTGTACTTGCTTATGTCGGTAGTGCTACATCCGAACAAGCCGTAGATTTTGTTAATTGTCAGCCTTTTAACCATCAACAACAGCTATTTATTCACGATGGACGGATCGAAAATTTCCGCAAAACATTACACAGAAAAATTCGCAGCACTTTAACTCAAGATTTTTACGAAAAAATTAATGGCAGTACTGACTCCGAACACATTTTTGCATTGTTACTTTCACAAAGTCAAATTAACAAACATCGACCTCCAGAGTATGCTTTACGTACTACATTATTAACACTATTAGAGATGGCAAACCGCTATCAAGTAGAAGCCTCAATCAATGTAATATTTAGTGACGGACATCGCCTGATAGCTTCTCGCTTTGCTACCACTTCCCTGGCTCCATCTCTTTACTGGATTCGAGATGATCCAACTTTTTCAAAATCTGTAATTATTGCGTCGGAACCTTTATTCATAGGTAATTGGATTGCTTTTCCAGAAAATAGCATCATTACTGCAGAAGCAGACTGTAAGATCAAAATTGAGCAAATTTAGTGTGAAAGAGTCTATTTTTCAAACCTTCCTTGAATGTCGCCCGAAAACTTTTGCACTATTTCAGGATATGGACGAAGCCACATTCTGTAGTCAGCCTCATCCTGACTTTAACCCTGTTGGCTGGCACTTGGGGCATACATATTGCCATTTGAATCGGTAAATTCCGAAAAATACTTTTAAAACTTGAGCAATATTGCTCAAGCATGATTTTATTAGCTATGGCTATGTGTTTCACTAATTAGGGTAAAGGTTGGCCATCATAAGTAACCTTTTACGCCAAGCATACGGAGGTTTAATGTCGATATCTAAAGCTCTCAACAGGAACGTTACTTCTCAAAACACCGTTGAAAAACGCTTGCAGATGCAGTGTTTGATAGGAGCAACTCAAATAGTTGCACCTAGTACTGGGAGTGATGTAGTGAAGGGATTAACTCAAACATCTAAATCTCTACCCCCCTCTTACTTTTATGATGACCGTGGTTCTGAGCTATTTGAGCAAATCTGTGATTTACCAGAATATTATCTCACACGCACAGAAACAACGATTTTACAGCAGTATGCTAGCGAAATTGCCAAGATGACTGGCGCTTGTGAATTAGTAGAACTTGGCAGTGGCAGTTCTACCAAAACCCGCATTTTACTAGATGCCTACCAGCAGCTAGACTATCCCCTGCACTACCTACCAATTGATGTGTCTACAGGCATCTTGGAAAGTAGCGCCAAGCAGTTATTAAGAGATTATCCCTTACTGCAAGTTTATGCTTTAGCGGGAACCTATGAATTAGCCCTTGCAAAACTCCTACCGACGCAATTACCCAGCAGGATGATTTGTTTTATTGGTAGCAGTTTAGGTAATCTTACACCTAATGAGTGTGATGTATTCTTCTCTCAAATTACAGAAGCCCTACAAATAGGTGAGTATTTCTTGTTGGGGATAGATTTACGAAAGCCGAAACAGATTTTGGAACCAGCTTATAACGACAGCCAGGGAGTGACGGCAGCATTTAACCTCAATATGCTGGAGCATTTAAATCAACGGTTTGAGGGGAATTTTGACACCACCCAGTTTGAACACTGGGCATTTTACAATGAAAATGAGCATCAAATAGAAATGCATTTACGCAGCCTGCGATCGCAAATTGTAGAATTACGCGCTCTTAACCTCAAGGTTAATTTTGCACTAGGTGAGACTATCCTCACCGAAATTTCCCGCAAATTTGACCTCAATACTATCAAGCAGCAACTCACCGCACAGGGTTTATTACCTCTCCAAGTGTGGACAGATCCAAATCAATGGTTTGGTTTATTGCTCTGTCAGCTGCAAGCATAAAGCAAATCAGGATATGCCTCACATATATACTGGTTCTCAGTTGAGTCCAATATAGACCTAACAAAAGCAGCCCCAACCCTTCTAGTGTTGGGGAATAACATTCCGAGCCTCTCTCCTCTCTCCTTTTAGGCTAAGTTTACATACAAGTCTGTGTTGACGCAATTTACGGTTTATCGAATAGCCCAAAGAAACCTCACCCTGATTTTGCACAAGCAAAACCTGTCCCTCTCCTTAGTAAGGAGAGGGATGTCCGTCAGGACAGGGTGAGGTAGACTTTTAGATAATCAGATAACTTGTGTGAACACCGCAGCCTTTTAGGAGAGAGGCTTTGAGTAAGGCCTTATATTGCATACAAACGCGCTATGGATGATATTCGTCCCACCCCAACAAGAGAGAACAATGAATCTCTCACACACCATTAGTATTTTCACCAAACAGTGTTGTATATTATATGTTGATGAATATCTCTATCAGCCCAAACAAGTAAACTAAATATTTAGCCCCTGATTATTGCTGCATGGAAGGTGTGGGAAAAATTCTGCTAAATATAGGAACCCGTGGCTTCGGCTTAGTTGCAGTTATATTGGCATTATCAGCTATATTGGAATTAGCGCCAGAAGAGTTATTGGCTGCCTCAGAGAGGATAGGTGGTTTGTTATTAGTAGAATTGGCAAAATCACTCAATTGCATAGGCGAAAGTGAATTTGAAGATATGGAAGTAATATTTTCAGTATTTTGGGTGTTGGATTTTACCGGAGTTTCAGCTTGAGATGGAGTAATGATAAAAGTCGAGCTTGTTCCTAATACCAGTATTAGCAGATTAGAAATATATTGTCGCATGGGGATTTGTCAAAAAAGCTTCAAGAAGTTGTATTTGTTCTCAGTTGGAAATAAAACCGTGATTTTCTAAGATAAATCACTCCGCCGTTGAAGAAAACCTGATTACAGCGATTCTCAGATGAATAGAGTAGTAGCGTATGCTTTAGATTTGAACGCAGCTTAGTACATCGATTCACTCACAAAAACTTAACCCCTTCAGTTACCTTTACTACAAGGTAAGGGAAAGCTAAACTCTGCTCTACTTTTAAGAGAGGGGGTTATTCTATAATTACGGAATCGATCTTATAAAGAGCCTGTAAATAGATACACCTGGAATAATTGACGTTTATTCATCAATTAAGCCAGCATAACTATTAATAATTTAGTTGTATTATTTTATTCTTGAAATAGAAATTTTACTGATTTTTTTTAAAACACAAATTTCAGTAAGTAAGCTAATAAATCGCATATTTAATGAACTAAAACTAACAATATATAAAGTCTTAATAAAAGCTGACTTTTATGAAGTTATTTTTATAAAAGTACGTGTATGTGTTCAAGACGAATACTAATTTGTGTAGGTTGGGTTGAGGAACGCGGATTTAATAAATCACCCCCAACCCCTCTGCGTGAGTTCCTATCTATTACCCGGATCTTTCTTAACATTTACGAGAGTATGCACTCACGTTTTTATAACCCTTATTCGCTCGTTGTCCATTCTCAATCAAAACGCAGTTTTAGCGAGAATATTAAAAGCGATTTTGTTAAGTCTCCCTAACTCCTCAGTGTCTAAGATGGTTATAGAACAGGGCTTTCAAGTTTGTAAAGAAAGATGTGGGTAAAGCATAGCCGTGAGTTCAAAGAGGGAAGACTTTGACTTTCGTCAAAGGCGGGGTGAGGTTAAAAACCATATTTGGATGTTATTTAATTCACATTCCTAAGTTAATACAGCAGTTTTCAGTTATTTAAACCACGACTGAGACAAAGAGTAGTGAGTTGGGAGTCGTGTAGTTCAATTATTTGATAAGCGCTGTAAACTGAAGTAAGTAAAAAAAGTGAATACATGAGATTTTATAGTATTTACACCTCATCCATCACTCCTTATAACTTGCGCGTTAATAAGCTGTTACGCATTTTTAAATTACAACAGCTTACTGGTTGATTTATCCTCTAACTAAAGAGGCGGATAATTGTTAAGTTACTATGTGAGTTTCTATACAAGTATTTTTAACTTATTAATATCCATTAGTTTTACTCTTGCTTATGCCAGATAGTTCCTTAATAGATTTGTGAAAATCGAAAAGCTCAGATTTCCGACTTTTCTAAGAAGTCGGGAATCTTTTTGTTCAAATAAATGTATTCATAAGCACAAATAAACTTAACTTAGACTATATATCTTTGGTAGTAGTAGCTTGATGCTTGTGAGGGAAGTTGGGGAAAAGATTATCAGTTATTCTGAGTAATCATGGAAACAATTATTATTAGCACTAAATCATTCATTGGGAGAATGAGAAAGTGGGTTAAACAAGAATAGAAACTTTAAGTTGAGATCCAGGGTTTTCTAACTGTGCTGTTTTATCTAATTTCTCTGCAAGCCATAATTGTGACTGGCTTATAAGTTTAATCACAAATTAGCCTAATCTGAGGTCAGCAGATTTTGGATTCGTATTTAGCTGAGTTTAACAAATCTTCCCACTATAGGTATAAATAATACTTAGCAAAATGCTGTAAGCTTTTTTCTAAAAAAGCATCTGAGTGCAAAAGTTATCAATGGACACTCTTTAATTCCCTAGATTCAATCTGCTTTGATTATCTAGGTTAAATGCAATACATGTCATTTACAGAACTATACCACCTGTAGTGCTATAAGACATAAATTGTTGAAAACTTAGAATAGACATACTTTTATAGGTTCTATTGAATAATAATTGCAGTTTAGAACTAGTTTAAATTATAATATTAAATGCGGCAATTTTTACAATAATTTACCTAGTAGATTTTTTGCTTCAACTCTGCAAGTAAGTAGCGGGAATTTAAGGTGAACATAGAAAAATTTATCCAACGCTCAGAAACATTGCACAATCGTTTAGCAGATTTATACCAAACTGCTAGTGTATTACCTTGGATTTCACCAGAGCTGCTACCGCAAGCATTTAAGGAACTTTATAACACCTCAAAGGTAGTGCAGTTAGCAGCAGAGGAACTCCATCAGCAAAATGAGGAACTAATACAGACACGGAATTGCTTAGAAAAAGAACGCCAATACTATCAAGAATTATTCGAGTTTGCGCCTGACGCTTATTTAGTGACTAATACAGAAGGAATCATCCAAGAAGCTAACTTCAACGCAGCTAAATTGCTCAATGTTTCAAAGCAATTTTTGGTGGGCAAACCCATGATTAACTTCGTCCCTCTAGAAGAACATCAGCACCTTCGTAGCGAACTTATCGAACTATCTCAATCAGACAGAGTTAAAGAGCTATTGATACCCTTGCAACAACGTCATGGTGAGTTATTTGATGCAGCTTTGACAGTGGCAGTTGCCCGGAATCCGCACGGTAAGGCTACCTCTTTACGCTGGGTGTTACGTAATATTTCTGAACGCAAAGGATTAGAATCAGCAGTAGTCAAAAATGATAGCGATCTCTTGTACGATCGCGCTGTGCATAAATATTCTAAAGGAGAAACTATTCCCCTTAACCCATTAATAATTTTGTATGTTTGTCAGGGTTTGGTCAAACTTAGTACTTACTGTGAAACGGGTGAAGAGGTTTTAATAGGATTGGCAACAGCAGAAATGGTTTTTGGCTCTAGTTTGACATCTCTAAACATTTACCAAGCAACAGCCCTCTCTGATGTTAAGTTAGTGTCAATTTACGCAGCAGAGATAGCAGCTTCCCCCAACTTTAGCCATATCCTTTTACCAAAAATTAATCAGCGCTTACGGCAAACAGAATCTTTTTTAGTCATTAGTGGAAGACGACGGGTACAAGAGCGCTTGCAGCATCTATTACAACTTTTGAAAAAAGAAGTTGGTGAAACTGTGCCGGGGGGAACTCGTTTAAGTGTTCGCTTTACTCACGAAGATATTGCTAGCGCTTGCTGCACTACCAGGGTAACAATTACACGATTGATCGGCAAATTACAAGAAGAAGGTGTAATCAGTTTTGATTTAAAAAAACACATTATATTGAGAAATTTTGATTAATTACTTTGCTGTAGATTGATAACATCTTTGTTAAGCAAAAATAAGTTGCCAGCCAATCAGTAAAATTGCTATATCTGCAAAAATGTGGCTGATGTATCCAGGCCAGATTGAGCAATAAGTTAAGTAGCACCATGACCAAATCGCCCCTGCTAAGAACACGCCCAATGAGCATAATGTTGTTGCACGCCAGTCGAAGTAAGCTGCTAAACCAACAATGTGATGAATCGTAAAAAACAGTGCAGACAGTACTACAGCTAAAGGACTCGATACCAACATTTCACATTTGCGATAGACAAACCAACGCCAGACAATTTCCTCAAGTAAAGAATTGACAAATATCCAGTACGCTGAACCTATTAAGTAAACCACAAAACTGCCCAATCCAAGTTGCTTTGCTCTATCACGAACATATTCAACATCTATCCACTTTGCGCCCAGCAGCCAATAAACAATCAACATGATGCATAGCATCAGTAGCCCTAATCCGACTCCAGTTAACAACTCGCGTCTTTTAGGATATTGAACTTTTAAATTCTCTTTATCGATAAATAACAACCAAATAATGGGTAGTACCAACATCCAGATTTTAGATAATAAAGCTACTAAATTTCCTGTCAAGCCGGGGAGCATATACAGTTGAGCTGCAACACCAATGCTCGGAACTGGCACAAGCAATAACAGAGCTAGTAGTGCATTTCGATTTAGGTGAAGTTTGAACATGCTAAAGTTTTGTTGTCTTTTGATAGTTTTAACTTTTACTATTACTATTACTTTTGATATGCGAAGTATAAAATTTAGTATCGTAATTAAACTTGAATAAAGTGACACTTTGTACGTTGTCACAGAAATTAATACTAAAACTAAGATGAAGTTGTGTGTAATATTCCCTCGATCGCAGCATTTATATAATGATTTTTTGTGTCGAGCTACTTACACCTAATTAAAATGCACAGCGTCCTGCAACGTTGTGAAGGATCTGGGATTTGAGGCGGACACAGCAAAGTAAGCGCAATGCTATCGCAACAGGGAACTCAAAATGTACCCAAAATAATGTATATCTAATTTGACGTGTATTGCTAAAATCGCCTACGCAGCATGTCAAAGCAGCTATGCACATACTTGGCAACACAACTCCATCATTGGGCTACATCTTAGCACTGGACTTAGGTACAACAGGCAACCGCGCCTTTGTATTTAACACAGACGGCAAGATTGTTGGGCAGGCATACAAAGAACTAACTCAGTATTATCCTCAGCCCGGATGGTTAGAACATGACCCTCAACAAATCTGGCAGGATACGTGTTGGGTGATGCAAACCGCAATTGGCAATGCCCAGATTACTCCATCTGCGATCGCAGCCTTGGGACTGACTGTACAGCGCGAAACCTGTTTGATTTGGGACAAAACTACTGGTAAACCACTCCATAAAGCGATTGTCTGGCAAGATCGCCGTACTGCTCCCCTTTGCCACCAATTACAAGAGCAAGGTTATGCTAATGAAATTTATGATCGCACCGGATTAATCATCGATGCCTACTTTTCTGCTACTAAGTTCAGGTGGCTATTAGACAAGTTTACAGATGTTGACCTAAACAATGTCTTAGCAGGCACTATTGATACCTGGGTGCTGTGGAACCTCACAGGTGGCAAAGTCCATGCTACTGACCACAGCAACGCCAGCCGGACAATGTTGATGAATCTCAAAACCTTTGAGTGGGATGAGAATTTACTTGAACTATTTCAGATTCCGGCGCATATTTTGCCCCAGATTCAGCCTAGTTTAGGAGTATTTGGAGTCACTCATGCTACTTTGTTGGGCGCTGAGATTCCGATTACTGCCATCTTGGGGGATCAACAAGCTGCTCTATTTGGTCATGGCTGCGATCGCCCCGGTTTAATGAAATGTACTTATGGCACTGGTACCTTTTTGCTCGCTCATACAGGTGATCAAATTGTGCGGTCGCACCATCAACTTATTTCCACAGTGGCATGGACACAAGCAAATCCAAGGGGAACTTTAGATGTAGGCTATGGCTTAGAAGGTAGTATGTTTACTAGTGGAGCTTGTATTCAATGGTTACGCGATCGCCTGAAGCTGATTAAAACTGCTGCTGAAAGTGAAGCAATGGCAAATCAGGTAACAGATAATGGTGGAGTCTACTTTGTACCTGCATTTAGTGGACTGGGCGCACCTTACTGGGATATGAGCGCAAGGGGAGCCTTTTTCGGTATTACCGCCAGTGTACAACCAGAGCATCTAGTTCGCGCCGTGTTGGAAGCGATCGCTTATCAAGTTCTGGAGGTAATGCAAGCGATTAATGCATCTAGCAGTACTCCAGTTGGGCGATTAACGGTAGATGGCGGTGCCTGCGAGAATAATTTTCTGATGCAGTTCCAGGCTGATGTTTTAGGTATTCCAGTTGAACGTCCAATAATGCGCGATACGACCGTTCAAGGTGCAGCATTTGCAGCAGGTTTAGCTCTAGGATTTTGGGAGAGCTATGAAGCACTTGTGGAACAACGGCAAATTGAACGTGTGTTTGAGCCGGGGAGCGATGCCCCATTGTCCAACTTTGCTACTTGGCAAAAGGCAGTGAAACGCACTCTCGCTTGGTAAGAGTAGCCCTAGTTCGGATCAGCTCTTGAGGCAGGGGAGGCAGGGGAAGAAAAAGAGTTATTGGACAATAATTCTTCCTCCCCCTGCTCAAGAACTACTCATCTTAACAGGTAACTTTATTAACAGAACCGTATTGAGAATAGCCTTTCATAAAAAACGAGTTCTTTAGCTGAACAATTAACGGTGGAAACACTTGCAATTATCATTGTTGAAGCACAAAAATCAGATTGTACTTTTGATATCTCAGTAACAATCTGATTAATTGTTTTGCTCCATCATGAAGCTATTTGGTTATCTGCGAATGTCTTTTCCACTTTCAGATAGTCTATAAGCATAACTATCTGAAAATGGAAAAATCCACATTTTTCTAATCTACCTTCTACTATTTATTTGGCAGGTAGATTGTATTTGAAGCTATGGTGTAAATTTAAACACGGTTCCTTGTCCAGAAGCACCACCAGTAGAGGTGGTACCATAAAATGCACCATTAGCAAGTTGAATTAGGGTAGACTCTGGCGTTGCCCCATTCGTGCCATTAAAACTAAATAACAAAGTGAGGGTTCCTCCAGTCGTCAACCGATAGATGGCTCCTTTATTATTTGCACCACCTGTAGAAGTTGTCCCATAGAAGTTACCATCGCTTCCTTTTGTGACTGCAGCTGTGGGGTTGGCCCCATTAGTGCCATTAAAACTGGCAACTAAAACCGGTGTACCGCCACCGAGCGGAACCTTGAATATAGTTCCTTTATTACTGGCTCCACCCAGATAAGTTGTGCCATAGAGAAATCCACTAGATTCAGTTAATCCAGACCGGGGACTTTGCCCATTAGCACCACTAAAGCTATATGAAGTTATTGCTCCTGCGGGAGTTAATTTGTATGCCACACCCTTATTACTTGCTCCACCTGCTGAGGCGGTGCCATAGTAGTTTTTGTCACTAGCTAATTGCAACCTTGCTAATGGAGTTGCTCCATTAGTACCGTTGAAGTTAACTACCGTAGTGGGGACACCACCAGTCAGAGGAATCTTGAATACAGTTCCTTTATTGTTGACCCCACCGGCAGAAGTTGTCCCCACCAAATTCTTGCCATCGCTATCTGAAATCAATCGACCTGCTGGGTTGGCTCCATTAGTGCCATTGAAATTTAAAAGAGTTGTCAGGGTTGTAAAAGTTGTTTTTCCCAACTTAAACACCGTACCGAGGTTATTTGTACCACCTGTAAAGTTTACACCATATAGATTGTCATCACTTGCCTGGAATAATCTAGCAATTGGGTTAGTTCCATTGGTTCCAGTGAAGTTAACTAGTGTGGTCAGAGTACTTAAAGTAGAACCAGTTAATTTGAATGCTGTTCCTTTATCTTGCGAACCACCTGCGGAAGTGGTTCCATAAAGATTGCCATCCTTGCCTGCAAACACACCTGCTCTTGGGTTCGCTCCATTAGTAGTGTTGAAATTTACAACAGTCGTTAATGTTTGTGCAGAGGCTTGTGGCAATGGCAATACTAATGGAGACGCCAAGACAGCCAGAGAAGTTAAAATCAATACGCTATTTTTGCTTTGACGTTGTTTGCACAGATTCATCTTGTTCACTTAACTCCTACAAAAATTTGCTCAGACACCAACCCGAAATAAATCTCCAGCCTAATTTTTAAGACTGCTCCGCCGAACGTGGTTTCACTGTGGGCGTAGTCGCTTATTCCTTTTAATAAGGCTGGAGATTTATTTTTATGGATCTCCCTCAGACTGGGGATAGCGATTCTCGTATGGATGCAATCCACTATGGGGCGCAAGACTTTGCACTCCTCAATAGATATGTATTCCATACAATTGAAAACAGCTAGAATGACTTGAACTAACGGATTCTGTAGTATCTTATGTCACACTTTTTTGTGATATAAGATACTTATAAATTCGTTATTTCAACTAGCTATTTAGTGAAAAATCACCAGAAATTTTGGTATATCTTGGTCAGGAAGAATTTAGAAATCCCCTGACTGCCTATACCGCAATGGCTGTATTCACACTTAAGTTAATTGCTGAAAATGAGATCATTTATGATTTCGTTCAGTAACATAACATACTGATTATTTTTTAGATGTCGTGAGCAACACAAAAAACTTAAATTTAACTTTTACCTCTGCTATAACAATCCGATTTTATTTTTGAAAAAAACTAAGGGAGAATACCAGTTGAGTGATACAATCAATTTTTGGTATTTTCTAAAAATATTTGTTTTAATTTATAGGACTTATGCATTGACAAAAAATACTAAATATGGATAACTTTAAAAACCACATCTTTTGTAAGGGCACAGCATTGCTGTACCCTTACAGCATGGTCTATTTCCGATCGCAGGATAATTAAGAAAAGCCTGAAATAACCTCAAGATAGTTAATGCACATCACGATGCATTTGTACAGTGCGTAAGTCCTAAATTAATATAATTCATTTACTAGAGATCAAGTAAGTATTAATCGGTCAAAATAATACTACTCACAGATCAGGATGCTGGACGCATGATTACTAAACCTAAGATTTTCATTGATGGCGAATCAGGAACCACAGGCTTACAGATTTACTCACGCCTCAATCAACGGGATGATATCGAGTTAGTTAGCATTGAAGCATCTAAACGTAAGGATGCAACTGAGCGAACTAAACTAATTAATGCCGTCGATGTTGTCATTCTCTGCCTACCTGATGATGCAGCCCGGGAAGCTGTTAGCTTAGTAAGTAGTACTACGGTTAAGATCCTTGATGCTAGTAGTGCCCATCGCACAGCTAATAACTGGGTATATGGTTTTCCTGAACTAAATCCAGGACAGCGAGAGAAAATTGCCAGCGCCCAGTATGTCAGCAATCCGGGCTGTTATCCCACAGGATTTTTAGCCTGTATCCGTCCGTTGATTGCCAAGGGAATTTTAAAGAGTAATTTTCCCATCACCGTTAATGCAGTGTCAGGTTACTCTGGTGGCGGAAAGAATCTGATCAAACAATACCATACCTTCCACGAACAGGAAGCTGGAGCAGAGTCGCTCTATCCTTATGGTATCTACGGTTTGCAGTTTGGACATAAGCACGTCAAGGAAATGCATTATTACTCAGAGTTAGCATCGCCGCCGCTATTCGTACCTGCCGTAGGGGATTTTGAGCAAGGTATGCTGGTTCAAGTGCCTTTGCCGTTAGGAACTTTGGATAATCCACCATCAGGTGAGGTTATTCATCAAGTAATTGTTAACTACTACCAAAGTGAAAAATTCGTGCAGGTTGCTCCATACCAAGATTCTACTCTGCTGCGAGACGGAATATTTCTAGATGCGATGTCTACGACGGGCTACGCCTACGCAATCAACGGCACTAATATTGTTCAAGTTTTTGTATTCGCCAATGACACTACCAAAGAAGCCTTGCTAGTTGCTCGTCTCGACAACTTGGGCAAAGGCGCATCGGGAGCCGCAATCCAGAACTTAAACATCATGCTAGGCTTTCCAGAAGAGTTGGGATTGTTATGAAAGAACGTTAAGCAATAGGAAAAAAGCAGTAGGACTTTTACTCCATGTTTAATGACTAATGGTTTGTGCTAGACAGCAATAACTATAGCAATCCGATTTGATTCGGTGAATTACTCGTAGAGACTCAATACTTGGGACTGGAGACTGGGGACTGGGGACTGGGGACTGGAGACTGGGGACTGGGAAAAAAGAATAAAGGTGTACTGAGTTTTTTTCACGCAATCAAATATGAGTCCTATATTATGAGTGTGTAAATTGCTCATTTGAAAAAGCAAAAAGGCAAATTGAGAAAGCAATCTGCCTTTTTGCTTACTGAATATACGGAAATGAATGCGCGATATACCGAAATGAGAAAGCATTCAAGCATTTGAGAAAGCAATATGCCTTTTTGCTTGCTGAATCTACCGAAATGAGAAAGCAATCAAGCATTTTGAGAAAGCAATATGCCTTTTTGCTTGCTAAATATACTGAAATGAGAAAGCAATATGCCTTTTTGCTTATTGAAATCGACTTAAGCAATAATTTGCATAATTAGGGCGGGCAAGACTAATACCAAATCACAAAAATCCTGATATATATAGATTTATCGTAGGGGCATGGCAAAGACAAGCCCTACTGGCGTATTTGTATTATTAAAGTGAAATTGTATGAGGCGTGAGCGCTCAGTCAAACGCTGCTCACCCTACAAAACTTTAATTGAATGTGCGATCGCACCAACTCGCGAAGCATTAGGCAAGTCCTAAATAATTCCATATTTGGACAAACGGCTCTTGCTTACGCTCAACATATTACGAGATAGGTCTAATTGGGTAATCGCTGGTCTTACGGGTAGTTCCAATATAAACTTTAGATTCTCCAGTAGCTAAGTCAAGAGACTTGATCTTGCCCCCTAGTCCACAAGAAAGTATGACATTGCGCTGCCAGTCAAGTCGCTTCTCGAAATTAAAAATTAAAAATATAAAATTAAAAATTGCAA
>NZ_CAXTNP010000002.1:0-66970 GCF_964245575.1 uncultured Nostoc sp.
GAGTATCAAAGGTGGATTCATCCAGTTCAAAGACTCGTTAACGAGTATCAGAGGTGGATGAACGTAGTTCAAAGACTCATTAACGGAGTTCCAAGGTGGATGAAGCGAGTTTTCTAACTCCTGTGCCATGCCCCATACTTCTCTTCTTAGGCTGCGCCCTAAGCGTAGCTATGCCGCAGGCTTTACGGCAACGCTACCTCGGCAACGCTATCTCGGCCACGCTCTCCCAAGGCTCGGCACAAGTCAGTACAAGTGCCCAATACCCCCTACCTTAGTTACCTTATTTACTTGTAATATTGGATACTAGATTCTCGGTTTTATTGTTGTTGGGGTATTAATGTCTGTTTTACAAAAATATACTGTTCTTGCTTCTGTTAGCCTAAGTATTGCTTTGTTCATTACTAGTTGCAGCGAAAATAAAGTTTCCCAATGCCAGCGACTGATTCGAGTTGTGAATGCCGGAACTTCTCTGATTGATCAAAGTAAAGGAACACAAGTGATCACCAGCATACAGCTATCTAAAGATTTAGAATTTGTGACTAAATCGATAAGGGAACTGAATTTAAAAGATCCTAAGCTGAAAGAATTTCAAAGCGGTTTTGTCAAGATTTTTCAAAATCTTAGTCAAGCGATCGCCATTGCAGCTAGGGCGCTTGGTGTAACCAAAACAGCAGATGCCTCAACATCTGGTAGAGAAAAAATCCAAAAGGCGAGAGCCGAAATTGACTCAGCACTGACAACAGCTACAACACTTGGCCAGCAGTCGGATACGTTAGTCAATCAGATGAATAAATACTGTAGCCAGCCTGAATAATCTATCTGATGGGGGATTAGGCAGATGATATTTTCAAGCATCAATTAACATCCGCCAATCCTACCTCGATAGGATGCATCCAATTGTGGCTTAAAAATGGGATTTTATCCCACAATTACTTTTACGTAGTAGCATTCTGTACCATGACGATGGATAATAGTTTGATTTTCTGTTGGCACAGGAATGGTGTAATAAGCGTTCTTGACTACAGGATTGTGTTTGGCTTAAATCTGCTCAACAGAAATATTTTTGAGAGATTCAGGGTCTACTGTATGAAACTTTGGCTCATCCATAAAATACCTTTGCTTTAACGCTTCGCAAAAGTCCCCATCTTCTCTACGAGACGCTGTTCGCGTTCAAGGTACTCCTAAGATGGGGATTGTGAGCGGGGGATGAAGATTGCGTCTGGAATTGATTTAAAACATAAGTAAAAACAAATTTGACACTCTTAGCAAAAACTTTAAGCTACTTCTGGAACTCTAGCAGGGCAAAATGAAATCAATATAATAGCTAGAACAGGGGAAACATTTCCATAAAAAAAGTCCATAAGAAGGTATTCAGCAGCGTTTTTGCCGCTCAGACTTTCTTTGTGTGGTAGATTTACCCTGATGATTTTCTGGCTATACTAGTGATTTCAGTTGATTGATAAATTGTATCCCCCGGTATGAAAGACATAAAAGCTCTAAATTTCAGACATATATCAGTGTGCATTTCCTTATCAGTGACAGAAAAACCTTGTCTGCTCTTGGAGTAAACAAATTTCCTTGGGGGTACAAAAATTTTATCAGTCAATCACTTAGGTTAACACTAACACTACAGAGTGAATTTAGCTCAATAAAACGTCTTCTGAGTTAGCTCTTATGAAAGAAGAATTGATAGCCAGAGTTGTGCAGGTCTTGCGAATTAATATGAGTTGGATGACTTGGAATTTATTTCTGGCTTTTATACCTTTAGCTTTGAGTGTGTGGCTATTTCGCTTTAGGCGTGGTGGCTCTTGGCTTTGGTGGCTAGGATTCTTAGTTTTCTATGCTTTCTTACCGAATGCACCATATTTGTTGACTGATGTAATTCACCTGATAGATGATATCCGCACGATTCAATCAGTTTGGATGATTACTTTGGTACTCATTCCTTTGTATTTATTAGTAATTATCGGTGGATTTGAAGCTTATGTAATATCGTTAATTAATTGGGGTTACTACTTACATCGCATCGGCAAAAGCCAATGGATTTGGCGCGTTGAGTTGATTACACATTTTTTCTGTGCTGTTGGTGTTTATTGGGGGCGATTTTTGCGTCTCAACAGTTGGGATTTTATTACTCAACCCGATGCCGTACTAACCAAAGGGGTAGAAGAAATTCTGGGAAAACAGCCCCAGGTGATTATTGCTATCACCTTTGTGGTACTTGCCGGTTTGTACTGGATTATGAAACGAGTAACTTTAGGTTTTGTTAGGCAACCAAATAGGAGAATCGGGATAAACTCAGGACGCGCAAACTCTAACACGCCAAACATTTAATGAACGTGGCAATTTAGGCTTTAAAATTTGGGGTTTTAATTAGTAATACCCTTGATGAATATTGCCTATCAAAAGAAAGATGCAATTAAACCCTCCTTGAGGTGAATAAATTAAGAAGCAAACGGTTGGATTTCAACCGCCCCCATCTGAGAATAACGTCCTATCAGATCATTGGATATCGATGGTCTGATCTGATGTATCTGGTCACGTTGATAGGAGGAATATAATATGCAATTAATCTCTAGAGAGGAAATAAAGACATTAATAGAACAGCCAAAAGGAAATTGTGTTTCAATTTATATGCCAACGCACCCAGCCGGGCCAGAAGTGCGACAAAACCCAATTCGCTTTAAAAATTTGGTCAGGGAAGCAGAGACTCGTTTAATTGATGCGGGTTTGAAACAGGAAGATGCGATCGCATTGTTGGAAAAATCCCAGGAAATTGATACCCAAGAGTTTTGGGAGCAAATAGCAGAGCAAGGGCTGGCGATTTTTATTTCTGAAAATATTTTTCGCTATTATACCCTGCCAATTGATTTTCAAGAGTTGGTCGTGGTTACAGACCGATTTCACATCAAACCACTGCTGCCAATTTTAAATGGCAATGGTCGCTTCTATATACTGGCTTTGAGCCAACAAGATGTCAGGTTCTTTGAAGCAACACGCTACAGCGTCAAACAGGTAGAAGTAGAAAATCTCCCTAAAAGTCTAGATGAAGCTTTGCAAAAAGACGATACTGCTCAAGAAGGTCAGCTTCGCATCGGAACTTCAATTGGGGGAACCGCCAATACTTCTTCACAGCCAGGTACGTTTCACGGACAGGGAAGCCCTGACAGGGATAAACACCAAGAAGACATTATACAATTCTTTCAAATTGTCGATCGCGCATTACACGAGAAATTGAAATTGCAAAAAGCGCCTTTGGTGCTGGCTGGGGTAGAATATCTCTTGCCTTTATATAGACAGGCAAATAGTTACCAGCATTTAATGGATGAAGCTATCACTGGTAATCCAGAAATTCTCAGCGCCCAAGAGTTACATGACCAAGCTTGGCCGATTGTCGAGGCTGATTTCCAAAAGTCACAGCAAAATGTTTTAGAGCAATTTCACGAATTATTTGGTGGTGATACTGGTAAGGCATCTAACAACCTCGAAGAAGTTGTCTGTGCAGCTTATTACCAACGAGTGGATTCATTACTAGTTGCAGTTGGTCAGCAACAGTGGGGTTTATTCGACCCCACTTCAGAAACAGTTTATTTGCACCCAGAAAAAGAAACTGGTGATGAGGATTTGTTGGATTTTGTTGCTGCTCATACCTTATTAAACGGTGGTACGGTTTACGCTATTCCCTTTGAACAGATTCCATATAGCACAGCCGTTGCAGCAATTTACCGATATTGAACATTTTGATGGTGTTGTATAAATTTGAATGTGCTATATACAACACCAACGATGATTACTATTCGCTCGTTTATCATACAAAAATAGGAAGATTCCTTTTTATGTAACTATGCTAATTTTAGATTTTGAATTGAACAAAAAATCTAAAATTTCAAATCCAAAATCCAAAATTGAATGACTCCTAACTAATGGAGTTTTCGTCGTGCTGCTGCTAAAATTAAGCGTTGTTCAGCACGAGCGATCGCCTGATATGTTCGCTCGACTGCTTCCGGTTCCACAGAAATGGAAGTTATGCCCCATTCCACTAACTTATCAATAATTTCTGGATAGAGGGCTGGTGCTTGACCGCAGATTGAACAAGGGATACCGGCACTTTTAGCCATTTGGATCAGTTGAGCGATCGCACTCATAACTGCCGGATGACGTTCATTAAATACTTTTCCTAGCTGTCCTTGCTCTCGATCCACTCCGAGCAATAATTGGGTTAGGTCGTTTGTACCAATAGAAATTCCGGCTGCACCTGCTTTGACATATTCTGGCAGTAAAAACAGGACGCTTGGCACTTCTGCCATTATCCACAATTGAAACTCTGACACCTCTGTTAAAAGAGCTTGCTCAACTTTGCGACGGCAAAAGACAAATTCTTCCACAGTCCGTACAAAAGGCAACAGTAGATTTACATTGCTGTAACCAGCTTGCTGGACACTTGCTAAAGCTTGCAGTTCCAACTCAAAGACTGCGGGATTTTGTAAATAGCTGAAAGTACCACGTTCACCCAACATCGATTGTGTTGAAGATTGTAAATTATCACTCAATGATGGTAAATCCTGCGGCCAATCTAAAGAACGATAAAAAACTGGTCTTGGTGCAAAAGCACGGGCAAACTGCATAATCTGCTCAGACCATAGCTCTAACAATTCTGCTTCTCGCCCGCCTAAAATCCAACTATTAGGATGTTGCCCAGACAATATATTTAGTACCATCAATTCTGAGCGCAACAATCCTACTCCATCCACAGGAAAGCTTTGCACTTGTTCTATCAAACTGGACTGACTCAAGTTAACCAGTAGTTGAGTAGCAATCATAGGTAGATGAGAAGTAACAGGACGGGATGGGGAGATCGGGGGATGGAGAGGATTTTCTGCCACTTTCTTCCTCTCCATCTCTTTGTCTGTGCCACTTTCTCCTTCTCCTTTGATCCGATGAACTTCTCCTCTGTCGCCATCTAGTAGCAGTCGTTCGCCAGTTTGGATTAAGCTGGTAGCAGATGTTGCGTTAACTACTGCTGCGATATTTAATTCTCTAGCAAGAATTGCAGCGTGGCTGGTTAATCCGCCTTGTTCAGTAATAATACCACCAACTTGGTGAAGTAATGGTAACCAATCAGGTGCGATCGCTGTTATTACTAAAATCACTCCCTTGGGTAATTGTTCAGGTTTATGTTGCGGATTAGTAATTACTAGGGCAGTTCCCACAACACGTCCTCCTGCCGCCCCTATTCCCCTGATGAAGTGTCTGTGGTTTACAGATTGGGGAGAACTAACTTGTGTTACGTAGAGCTTGCCAGATGTATTTTGCCCAGCGATAGTCCATTTAATGGTAAAGCTTTTACCCAGTTCACTCACCAGTTGAGTTCCTAGAGCAATTATTTGTTGGATGTATTCTTCTTGTAAAGCGTACTGTTTTTGTTGTGCTGACTGAATTAGGTAGGTATTTAGACAAGTGTGATCTGGTGTTAGGGCAGACTGGAGCATGGGTTGCGAAAAAGCTCCAGATGCTGCATCATCCACACCATAAGCGAGCATTTTATTGCCCAACTGTTGCTCAAGCACAATCCCGGTTGCCTGTTGAATGTAGTAAACATCTGGCTGGACTTCGCCAAGAGCTATCGCTATTCCTAATCCCCAAGTAGCTTCAATTTGCCAGCCAGAGGAGTTGGCTCTCAGCAAGCCACTGGCGATCGCATTCTCAACAGGTTGCACCAAAACGGCTAAACTGATTTGTTGCAGGTTAATTCCTGAGTGCTGCCAATATAGTAGACTTCTAGCACGAAATATCTGACTCCAGGTACGCTTTAGGGCAAAAGCGATCGCTTCGGGTTCGCACTGGCAAAACACCGACTCCAGCAAACCAGATATATTCTTCATACTTGGAGTAGTATTTGATACTGCCAAGGTAGGTCGAAGAATCAAACAGCCAGTTTGCCATTCTCTAGCTGCTTGGAAAATTGTACTCACCCAATCCTGTGGCACAGTCGCAGTGAGGATTTCTTGGCGCAAGCGACCAGCTACCTGCTGAAGTTGACGCCAATTAGCTACATCTAGGTGTAACGAAGAATGGGGTAAGTCAGCGACTAATGACTCTGAACTATTGAGATTTTCGAGAAATTCTTGCAAAATCTCTGCCGAAACTACAAAACCAGGCACTACCGGATAGCCACGCTGCATGATTCTGCTCAAGTAAAACGCTTTGTCACCTACTTTGGCGCGGTCTTGTAGTTTAATTTGGTCTAGCCAGTAGAGTTTGTCCACTCAATTTGTTAGTTGTCAGTTATTTATTTGTAGCCATAGCCATTTCCTCTTAGTACGTTATCAGCCGTAAATCCACTGACTCCCTACTAAAAAAGGAGTTTCCATCATTTACGTTTAATTTGCCGACCTTATTAGTGGTTAATTGCCAGTTACACGATGTATTGCTGTAGTTCGACTCCTTTGTAAATCAAATATTTTCCTTTATTTAGCCTCTCTTCCCTGAAATCGGGGGTTTAGTTGTTTGAGCGAGTTCTAGATGGCGGTATTATATTTAATTATTGAGTGTATGGGTTAAATCTAGCAATTTGAGGTAAAATTTTTTAGTTCAGTCATTTTAAATAGTCAAAAACCTATTTAATAAACTGGAAATTCATGTTGTTTGCCCAGATTATGACAATGATCATAATTTAACAATGCAATCTTCATTTATTATTGAGCAAAATAATATCTTATTGGAAAATAATCCTAACAACGTAAGATATTAATTTGCATCTGAAAAAGTATTCCCGAATTGATAGAATCCAAATATGAGATAGGCTATTAAATTGCACTAGCCGAATTAGACTCCATCAATAAAAGATTAAAATATTTTTGCACTACTTTTGTAAAAATATTAATAATTAACCTAATACACTGTGGCGAAACTTTGCCTACCTTTAATAATCGGATTTTGCCCCAAGTATTGTTAATTTATATGGTAGCTGGATTTATGCCGTACTGTACTGATATATAAAATTTACTACACCAGACTAAGCATTGCCAAACACTTACTACCTTGCAACTAATGATTGGCTAAATATCAGCTTCCGGCTGTGCCTTGCATTGCTTATTGGAGCAATTATCGGCTTAGAACGCCAAATTAGACGTAAACCAGCCGGTTTAAGAACTCACATGCTAGTGAGTTTCGGTTCAGCCGTGTTTACTCTCATAATTATGCAAACAGATGGGTCACAAGCGAGCCGTGATGGACTTAGCCGTGTGATTCAAGGGATTGCAGCCGGTGTAGGATTTCTCGGTGCTGGAGAAATTGTGCGCCAATCTTCTCAAGAATCACAGCGACTTGAAATTCACGGACTGACATCAGCAGCAGCTATTTGGGTTTCGGCTGCTTTAGGAATTGCTGCTGGCTGTGGGTTGTGGCAGTTAGCATTAATCGGTGCTTTGCTTACTTTTTTGGTTCTCACTATTTTTAAAAGGTTAGAAAAACATGAATAGTCACAAATGACTAATTTGGGATTATCTCTCCTGCTTTCACAAAAAGAATTTGGGAGGACTTCAGCCACTGAGAATCAAAAGAACCCAAGTGAGTAGTAGTAATTAGGGTCTGAAAGCGGTCTTGAATGGCATCGAGTAATTGATTTTGGCGGGATAAATCTAGTTCGGCAAGAACATCATCAAGCAATAGCAATGGTGGCTCTTTAACGACTTCTTCAATTAGTTGTAATTCTGCTAATTTTAAGGCTAGAACCAGCGTTCGTTGTTGACCTTGAGAACCGTATTGACGAGCGGGTGTCTGGTTAATAGTTAATTCTATTTCATCTCGATGGGGGCCGACAAGAGTAGTACCTTGGTGCATTTCGGCGATCGCTCGCTGCTGGATTTTTGCTAAAAAAGCTTGCTGCACTTCTTCTGGATGGTTGTCCTCTAAAGGAATATTCGGCACGTACTTGATTTGTAGAGCTTCTGTACTGCCACTAATACTAGCGTGCCAAGCCGTAGCAATGGGAGCTAATCGTTGTATGGCGCGATCGCGTCGTCTAATTACCCTAGTTCCTGTGGTAGCTAACTGTGCATCCCACACCGCCAGTTCTGAGTGTAGAGAGGTTGCATCTAACGTCTCTACATGGCGTTTTAAAAAGGCATTGCGCTGGCGTAACACATGGTTATACTGCTGCAAAATGTGAGCATAAACTGGTTCGAGTTGAATTAAGAGTGTATCTAACCAGTTGCGGCGGCCTTCCGGGCCGCCGCGTACTAGTTCTAAATCCAAACTAGAAAATTGGACTGCATTGAGAACGCCGAGAAAATCCATTTGGCGGCGGATAGATTCACCATTGAGGGCAACGCTACGGCGACCATTGCGGCGGAGGCTTAAGGTAAGGTCACTAACGCCTGTTTGTCGCTCAAGGGTAGCATTAATTTGGGCTATGGCTTCCCCTTCTTGAACTAAATCGCGATCGCGGGTCATTCGGTGCGATCGCAATGTCGCCAGCAACTCCACCGCCTCCAACAAATTCGACTTTCCCTGAGCATTATTACCTACCAAAATTGTTTTGGCAGCATTAAACTCAACGTTCTGGTCTTGATAATTGCGAAATTGTCGTAGATTTAGAGTTTTGAGGTACATAAAAAACACAAGGAAAGGAGAAATACAAGAAAGGAAGGAATAGATACTCTAATTTCAATCAGGGTTATCTCGGTTGTTATTATGAAACTTCCATAAAATATTTTTTTCCTTGTGTTGGCAGTAGACCCTTGCAAGTGATTCCTTGTGTTGGCAGTAAACCCTTGCAAGTGAGAGCTATCACTACGAAGGTTAGACACGGTTATAGAAGTAAAATTGTAGAAGTTCAACACTCTTGAAAATGACTGACACATCTGAATACTTCCCTAACCGAATAGACCGTATTGAACAAATAATCTTGGGGTTGGCTGAAAGACTTTCCTAGTACACAAGAACAATTAAACAATTTAACTATTAGACAAGTTAATACTCAAGCACAACTGGATGAACTAAGCCAGCAAATGAGAGAGCTTACCAGTAACGTTGACCGTGTTCTGGGTCGTAGTGCGATTTTGGACGATGTGTTACTTGAGTTACGTGATAGCCATGAACAACATCAGCGTAATGCGTGAAGAACATCAGCGCACTACAAATGCTGCATTACAAAGTCTTGAGTCTATATTGTTGCAGTTGATTAGAAATAATTCTTGAAATGCGATTGTTGGAGTTAAACCAATTCGCAATTACGTTTTGTGACGGAGATTTAGACCCCGACACAAAACGTGCTGCTTATAGAGATAGGGGACTTAAACCCCCAAAGTCTGTTAATGACCGCATCTTAAAGACTACTTTTACATGAAGAAGGAATCAGGCTTAGTGATTAGCAGTCACTAAGCTTTTATTAGCATTTAAGCAAAAACACTTCTAAATAATGGGACTTAAACTTTTTTAGGCAGAAACAAGCCTCAAACCCATACAGGACAAGGAAAATACACCAAAGGCTCAAAAATGCTTGAAACCCAGATATATCAATAAACTAGGCAGAACGATGTCAAAGTCTCTCTATATATACATTTGAGTGCTTTTTCTGGCTACTTTTTGTCTAAGTCCCAATAATAGAAATGGTTGAACCTCTATTTAAAGCTTGCCGGAAAGCTTGTGTAGCCGCAAGTATGCTCCGAAGTTCGGCGTTGCTGGGTGTTGCAACGCCTCAATCTCCATCATCCATGCTCTCACACAGCTTTCTTGCCCATAATCCGCAGAAATATCTTCTCCAATTCAATCCACACAAACATTAAGGCACTGAAGCCGATACAAACCCCCAACTCTTGCATATTCAGGTAGTGAGTACCAAAGAAATCTCGCAAGGGTGGGACGTAAACTAGCATCAACTGCAAAATCGTGGTCACAACAACAGCCGCTAGTACAAATATATTAGAGAAGGGATTCATCTCTATAGTCAGTCGGTTGTTGGAACGAATGGCGATCGCATGTCCCATTTGGGCGATACACAAGGTAGTAAATACCATTGTCTTCCAAGCTTCGGGATTTCCCTGATAGCCAGGGGCATGGGTATGTTGATAAGCCCACCACATTAAGGCAATGGAGATGATAGCAAAAATGATCCCAATGCGAATCATGTAAGAACCCAATCCCCTAGCGAAAATACTTTCGCGGGGACTAAAAGGCGGACGTTGCATCACATCTGGTTCTGGAGGTTCCACAGCTAATGCCAAAGCTGGTAAACCGTCTGTTACCAAGTTCATCCACAAAATTTGTAAGGGGGTAAGGGGAACGCCTCCCAAACCAATTAAGGGTGCTGCTGCAATTGTCAGAACTTCGCCAATGTTACTGCCGAGGATGTATTTAATAAAGCGGCGAATATTGGTGTAAACAACTCTACCTTCCTTGGTGGCGCTGACAATGGTGGCGAAGTTGTCATCAAGTAAAACCATGTCGCTGGCTTCTTTACTTACATCAGTGCCAGTAATGCCCATTGCAATACCGATGTCGGCTTGTTTGAGGGCTGGGGCATCGTTGACACCATCACCTGTCATCGCTACAAATCTACCCCGGCGTTGCAGTGCTTGGACAATCCGCAGTTTATGTTCTGGGGAAACCCTAGCATAGATGCTCACCAAGTCAACGTTTTCCTCTAATTCCTGGTCACTCATCCGTTGCAATTCTTGACCTGTGAGTAAGCGATCGCCTTCTCGGGCAATTCCTAAATCGGTAGCGATCGCTCGTGCTGTTAGCTGGTGGTCGCCAGTAATCATCACTGGGCGAATGCCTGCATCTCGACACTCTTGCACAGCTGTCCTCACCTCTGGGCGTGGCGCATCTAGCATTCCCACCAATCCCAACCATACCAAGTCTTGCTCGGATGTTTCGTCTGAACCTTCTGGTGGAATTTCTGCGAGGGGTTTGTAGGCAAAACCTAGCACCCGCAAACCTTTACTCGCCATTTGGTCATTTTCTGCCAAAATTTTCTGGCGTTGTTCTTCGGTTAAGGGGGCTGAGTGATTGCCCAAATGAATCTGAGTAGAACGTGCCAAGGTTAACTCTGGAGAACCTTTGGTAAACATTAAGTAAGGTTCAGATTGGAGGAAATTAGCGATCGCTGGGTCAACGCCTCTCGAAAATGCGTCACCGGTAGCGACTCCCTCCACTTGAGAAATCACGCTCATCCGCTTCCGTTCCGAGGAAAAGGGAAACTCTGCAACACGAGGTAATTTACTGTTCCACTGGTCTTTTTCGATTCCAGCTTTTCCCGCCAGTGTTAACAATGCCCCTTCTGTGGGATCTCCCAAAATTGCCCATTCCCCTTGTTCTTTTTGCAATACCGAATCATTACAAATAGCACAGGCGACTGATAACGCTGAGATTTCTGGAGACTCCTCTAAGGAAATTTTTTGACCATCTAACTGGAAGTCTCCTGTGGGAGTGTAACCTTCGCCAATGACGCGAAAAGTTTTGTTATTAGTGGAAACCGATTGTACCACCATTTTATTTTGCGTCAGCGTACCAGTTTTATCAGAACAGATGGTAGTTACAGAACCCAATGTTTCCACTGCGGGGAGTTTGCGAATCAAGGCATTCTGGCGCACCATTCGCTGCGTTCCCAGCGCCAAGGTAACGGTAATTACAGCTGGTAAACCTTCTGGCACTACAGCAACCGCCATACTCAAAGAAACTTCCAAGAGTTCTTGGATGTTTTTAAAACCTCCGTCCTTGATTACACCGCCAGCGACGACGATCGCCACAAGAATCAAAGAACCCGTAACCAAGACGTTACCCAGTTGAGTCATCCGTTGCTGTAACGGTGTCGGCTCACTTTCCACCGCCTGCAACATGGTGGCAATTTTGCCTAGTTCTGTAGTCATTCCGGTGTTAGTCACCAGAATCTTGGCTCGTCCTTGGACTACTTCAGTTCCTTGAAACACGACATTTAGGCGATCGCCTAATGATGTTTCCTCGGGCAATTTTAATGATGCCTGTTTATTCACCGCTTCGGCTTCGCCAGTCAATGCCGACTCACGCACTTGTAAATTAGATTGTTCTATCAAACGTCCATCTGCGGCTATCTGCATCCCAGCTTCCAGCTGCATTACATCCCCTGGGACTAGTTCCTTGGCTGCTATCTCCACCAGTCTAGCGTCGCGGATGACGCGCACTAAGGGAGAGGTCATTTTTTTCAGGGCTGCCAAGGCTTTTTCGGCACGGCTTTCTTGGACGTAGCCGAGTATGCCATTCAGGATGACAATTGCTAAAATAGCGATGGTATCTTTGAATGGCACTTCACCAGGCTTCAAACGACCCTCCCGCAAAGCCATCAGGTCTAAAAAGCCAGAAATCAGAGCTACGCCAATCAGCATCAACAACATAATGTTCTTGAACTGATCCAGCAGGATTTCCCAAGTACTACGGCCAGCAGTTTCTTCAAGTTCGTTGGGGCCGTACTTTTGCAATCTCTGTTCAATTTCTTGGGGTGTTAAGCCACTGTCGGCATTACTATCGAGCAGGTCTAGCGCTTTATCAACTTCTAAACTATGCCAAACGGCGGCACCTTCAGGCAGAGAATTAGCAGACATCGTGTAGGTCACAGGAAATGGTTACAAAATTTGATCATAATTTAGTGTTGGCAGGAATTGCATCTTCTAAAGTTACATTAAGGCGATCGCCGAGTTGCATGAGTGGATCTGTAATTCTTAACATTTGTAAATTTATTTTTTTTGAGATAGTGTTATCTCTCACGAAAGAGTTTTTCGGAACACATTGTACCGATAATTATAAGTAATAGAGCTTTGAAGCTTAGTTACAGAGCATCTGCGACAATTAATTTAGGCTGCCATTGCTTTAATTTACATCTAGTCAATAGCCAAAATGGCACGATTGCATTTTATTTTGAATTTTGTCCAAAGTTGAGCCAGTCGCTTGCGTATTTCCCCGCTCAAGTGAACTGGCGTGCCAGTAGGGTTACCCGAACTAGCAAACTTTTGAAGACAAATTTTTAATTTTGAATTGCCCAGGCGTGCTAAACCATTCAAGAAATATGCTTAATATGAGTTTTGCACTCCCCACGACCGCAAGCCAGATGTTTGGGCAAAAAACAATTAGACCGCTTACTGCTGCTACCTTGTGTGGCATTACTTTCATTAAAGACAGACTGATTGCCATTGACAGTATTAAAGGACATCTACTAGAAATTGATCCCACCTCTGACAACAGCAAAATTATCAATCCCCATCAAGTTAAAGAATTTACTGATGTCACTGGTCTAGCTGCGTGGGAAGATACCCTGTGGGTGAGCCGAGAAAATAGTGTTTATTTGTGCAAGCTCAATGCTTTGGGTCTGGAACATTTTGTGACATTGCCTTATCCTGCTGACGGTGTTGCTGTTTGGGAAACAACAGTTTATGTCAGCTGCCAAAGGCTAGGCTACATTCTGATTTATGACCGCGAAACCCGAAAAGAGATTACCAGGTTTTATGCCCCAGGCGTTGGGATAGAGAATTTAGCAGTCACCCAGGAAATGTTGTGGATTTGCGATCGCACTGAACAATCAGTTTACGCGATGGATAGAGCCACAGGAGAACTGAAATTTAGTGTCCTGACACCCTTTGAATCTCCTACAGGCATCGCAATTCATAAAAATGGCGAAACAGGCAAAGAAAGTATCTACATCGCTTACGCCTCAGAGGAGCCTTATATCCGGGACAACCCAAATGCTGATCCGAGTCATGAGCTAACGTTCCGCGATCGCACTTTTATTCACCCCCTGTATTATCATTACCAGCCAGATAAGCGCTACGCCCTCTCTAATGGCTATCTCATTGAAATGTCTTATGCTGAGGAAATTGCTCCTTTAGACGAGGTTTATTTACCTGATGTGGAATGGCGCATCGCCTTACCATCCGAAACTGAGCGTCAAAAGGTGAAACACGTTGAACCCATTGGTATACCCTTTACCGAAGAAGTGGTACAGGGGCAACGTGTAGCAGTCTTTAAATTTGATTCTCTTGCCCCAGGAGAACGGCATATATTTGGCTGGAAAGCTGTTTTAGAAGTTCGCGGAATAAAGTATCGTATCACACCTAAAGATGTAGAAAATATACCTAAGTTATCACCAGAATTAGAAACACGCTACTTAGTGGATGACGACGATTTAGCAATGGATACTACCATTGTTCGCCGTGCCGCCAGAGAAGCGATTGGTTCTGAAACCAATGTACTGCGGAAAATGCACAGCATCCGCAACTACGTCTATGATCAGTTGTCATACGGTATTAAACCTTACATTGACCCGCCAGATACAGTTTTAGAACGGGGTGTTGGTTCCTGTGGCGAATATGTCGGCGTCTTACTTGCCCTATCCCGTTTAAATGGCATCCCTTGCCGCACCGTAGGTAGGTACAAATGCCCTCCTCATAGTGACTTACTAGGAGTACCGCTACAACCCGACTTTAATCATGTTTGGTTGGAGTTCTACGTCCCGAATTTTGGCTGGTTGCCAATGGAATCAAATCCTGACGATGTGGCTGAAGGTGGGCCTTATCCGACGCGCTTTTTTATGGGTTTGTGCTGGTATCATATTGAAATTGGCAAAGGTATCACCTTTGAAACTGTGACAAGTCAAGGTGCGCGGCTAACCAAAGAAGATATCCCCATTGGCGATTTGGCGATAAATCATATTCGGTTTACAATTCTTAAAGAATTACCGCCTTTTTGAATTAGAGCATTGGGAATTGGGGAAAGACGATGAGAAAGTGAGTAGGGTGTGTTATGCCGTAGGCTAACGCACCTTAGTACTCTCTGTTTAACCACAAATTTTGTCTACTTATAAACTCTTATTCCTATTTAAGTATTCTTCAAACAATTCAAAAAATTTCTGTAGAGCCTCATACTCGTCTATAGAATAGAAAAGAATTATTTTAGACCATGACTGACCTGAGTTAATTCTATATTTTTCTTCAATCCATGATTGAAAACCTTCAAATTCTCTTTCTGGCTCTGTTGGAGGTACACCAACTTCTTTTCGAGCCAGACTATATCCTCGCAGAAGCATATCTAGTCTAGTAATTGAATTAGTTCCTAAATACATTCCTGGTCTTTTTTTTATACTATTTAGAATCTCGTTATAAATATCAAACTGAGAAAACCTCAAATCCTGACGAAGCTTCAAAACGTCTTCACTTTCTTGAATTTTTGAACTATTTTTATGCTTTAAGAACTGATCAAATTCTTCAAATAACCTATAAAAAGCAGTTCGTTCACTTCCAGAACCAAAGAGAATTATCCCAGCCCAAGATTGACTCACATTAGTTTTTGCTCTTTCTTGCATCCACTCGTTAAACCCGTCTGTTCCAGAGCCTTCTTGAGTAAACCCTAGTCGGATTAGACCACTTAAATACCCCTTTAAGAATGAATGAAGACAAGTAATTGATGGTTTGTCTATGTACATAACCGGATTATCTTTAATCTCTTGAAGAAGTCTAGATAGATTCCTCATATTGATTACCCCAATTGAATTTAGCAAGTCGGGTATGTTAGCCTACGGCATAACACACCTTACTCGCTACTTAACCACTATTTTCGTCAACTTCTGAACTCTTGTTATTATTCAAGTATTCTTCAAACAATTCAAAGAATTTATCTAGTGCTTCGTACTCATCTACAGAATAGAAAAGAATTATCTTAAGCAGGAGATAATTCAGAGCCTATAGCCGCAGCACATTCAGGATTAGCAGCGCAAGCATCTAGGGATGATAGGAATGCATAAGCAGGTTTAGGAAAAACTCCCTTAAATATTAGAAGTAAAAGAAACGTCCAAATTCCTACTAATCTAGAGATAGATTTATTTGTGGTTAATCGCACTAGTCTTAACTCCTCACAACCAAAGATAAAAATAGGTGTAGTTTACATCTAGGTTGTCTGACAGAAGTCGAGAATGAGGTCAGTAAAAGTACGAGAATTTAGCAGCTATTTTTTGAAGATTGAACCAATCTCAAGAGGTAAACCAATTAGCTATTAATTCTTAAACTGGGCACTGGATACGATTGATGCTGCTTAAAATCTGCAAAGTCACAGATTGAGTTAAATGGGCAAAAGCGGCAGTGAGATCCAGGATTGGGAGGGAAAATTTTACTGAAATTACTAGTTTTTTGCTGATACTTTTGCAAATCGTGTTGGTGCTTGTGGGCAATATTAGCTAACTCAAATTTTAACGATTCTAATTCAATATTATTAATGCTAATTAACTCAGATTTTTTACATATTTCTAAATTATAAAATGATGCAACAGCTTTTCGTCCAGGGTAAAGATAACGAGCAGCTAATAAATAAACTAATGCCTGTCGTCGGTCAAAAGCCGACTTACCAGTTTTGAAATCCAAAATATGTAAAGTGCTATCAGATTCCATGAAAACGCAGTCCATAGCCGCATATAAGCGAAAACAATAATCTTCTTGTTCAACTACTATCGGTTTAGGAAAGCCTTCATCACCCGGAGTTAATTGGATAATATCTTTATCCAAAAGCAACGGCGCATCGTGATATTTTTTCAGAATTTGCAGCACGCGTTGCTGGACTTGATCGCTTGAGTTGCTTAATTTAAGTAGCTGTGCAACTCTTTCTACACCATCTGCTTGCTTCAACAGATGCCTGTGATGATGAAACTCATAAATGCCTTTTTGGGCAAGTATGCCAATCCGCTGAGGTGCGGTGGCTTGCCCTAAAAGGGCTTTGACTTGTGGTTCGTGTTGCCGCGCTTTGATAAACCCCCGTCTCATCTGGCAATGCCAGCGTTCTTGCCCAGTCGCTGGGGCAACTAGAGACCAAAGGTGATAGCTGGCAAAGGGTCGATCGGGGGTTGACATTGCTCAGAAACAGTGAGAGAAAATACGGTGGGGAGAAGTTTAAACTAAGGCTTCCTTAGAAAAGAACTTCGGAGGGTACTTGCTGCTACACACGCTTTGCGGGAAGCTTTTAAAAGTACTGATAATGTACGGGAGCAAGTGGCAAAAATGTCTAGCAAGATAAAATTTGGTACTGATGGATGGCGAGGGATTATTGCCGATGACTTTACTTTCCCCAATGTGCGGAAAGTAACAAGAGCGATCGCCACTTACTTGGATACAGCATACACAAAAGATAGACCAGTACTTATTGCCTACGATACTCGCTTTTTAGCTGACCAGTTTGCCCAAACAGCGGCCCAAGTACTAGCAGACTTGGGTTGGACTGTTAAAATTACTGTTCGGGATTGCCCCACACCAGTAATTGCCTACAACGCCCGTCACCTAAATTCCGCAGGAGCGTTGATGTTTACTGCTAGCCATAATCCAGCACCCTACTGTGGAATTAAATATATACCCGATTATGCTGGGCCTGCCACTCCTGAGATTACTGATACTATTGTGGCAAATATAGAAAGTGCATCGGATGAGTTGCCTGGGAGTAACCCATCAGGTTCAATTTCAATTTTCGATCCGAAACCTGATTACTTACAATTTATCTACACGTTACTTGATATAGAAAAAATCAAAAGCGCTAATTTAAAGGTAAAGTACGATGCTTTGTATTCTACCTCTCGCGGCTATTTAGATGAAGTTTTGCAACATAGTGGCGTTCAGTTAGAAAGTTTCCACGATTGGAGAGATGTTTTATTTGGGGGGGGAATGCCAGAACCCAAAGGAGAACAATTAGTTGAGTTAGTGGAAGCAGTGGTTCGCGATCGCGCTGATTTAGGCTTGGCGACGGATGGAGATAGCGATCGCTTTGGTATTGTTGATGAACAAGGAACCGTCCTCACTCCTAATACTGTGCTGTTAGTTCTAGCACGTCATTTAATCAAAAATAAAGGTAAAACTGGTGCTATAGTCCGCACTGTCGCTACAACTCACCTACTGGATAATTTCGCGGCTAAAAATGGGCTGCAAATTTACGAAACAGCAGTCGGTTTTAAATACATCGGCGAAAAAATGCGCGAAACTGCCGTATTAATTGGTGGAGAAGAATCAGGTGGTTTGAGTATTATTGGGCATATTCCCGAAAAAGACGGGGTATTAGCCGATATGCTGGTGGCAGAAGCGATCGCTTATGAAGGCAAACCTCTGAGTCAACTTGTTAAAGAAGCGATCGCCGAAGCCGATGGCCCACTTTACAACAACCGCCTAGACTTGCACCTCACAGAGGCGCACAAAATCGCCGTCATCGACTCCTTTACTAAAAATCCACCTACACAGGTAGCAGGAATTAAAGTCAAGGAAGTGGGGCGTAAAGACGGGATTAAGCTCTATTTAGAAGAAGGTAGCTGGGTTTTACTACGTCCTTCTGGTACAGAACCATTGGTACGCGTCTATCTAGAAACCAACACTCCCGAAAAACTCACCCAAATTGCCCAAGAGTTAGAGAGTGCCATTGCTAAACTAGAGGCAGTAGCAGTTTAATCTGTCAGAGTTAAGAATTAAGAGTTAAGAGTTATGAATTAGGAGTTAAGAGTTGTAAATTAACAAGTCTTAACTCCTGATTTCTAATTTTGCTCAAAATATAACTTTTAACTTCTAACTCCTAACTCCTCACTTCAATCAAACTATGAAAATCGCTCCTTTTTTGACATCTCTAGTTTTAGCGGTTTGGGTAATCGCGATCGCAATTATTTCAGTCCAAAATGCCACACCCGTATCGTTAAAATTTTTAACATTCCAATCGATTCAGATACCAATGGGTTTAGTGCTAGCTTTTAGTGCCGTTGTCGGGTTAATTGGTATGGCACTGCTGCAACCTCTGTGGGGACTTGCTGGTATTGGACAGCGTAATTCTCGATTGGAAGACGATGCCGAATTTTTTGTTGATGATGAAGATTTTTAAGGTTTGAATAGCTGTGCAGTACCAAAACATTATTACAATCGAACCAGGAAAACGAGGTGGTAAGCCTTGTATTCGAGGAATGCGAATTACTGTATACGATGTTTTATCTTATCTTGCCTCTGGGATGACCTACGAGGAAGTGCTTGATGACTTTCCTTATTTGACACAAGAGGATATTTTGGCTTGCCTAAGCTATGCGGCTGATCGAGAACGGCTATGAGCGCAACTTATAAAGCAGATTTTAATTTGTGGATTGAACAGACAGCCCAACTATTGCGATCGCATCGCTGGCAGGAAGTTGATGTAGAACATCTGATTGAAGAGGTTGAAGGCTTGGGCAAAAGTGAACGACGGGGTATTGCCAGTCAACTAACTCGCTTACTATTGCATTTACTCAAGTGGCAATATCAACCCCAGCGTCGCTCTGATAGTTGGCTCGATTCCATCACTGATTCTCGTACCCAAATTGAGTTAGCTATACTCGATAGTCCTAGTCTTAAAAGCTATCCTACAGAGCAGCTTGAGGAAAGCTATCAAAGGGCACGTCGCCAAGCAGCCAAGCAAACAGGGATACTTTTATCCGTGTTTCCAGAAGAGTGCCCATATTCTTTAGAGTTAGTGTTGGATGAAGACTGGCTACCGGAAGCAAGCGATATTTTATAACTGTATTTATGGCTGTGTTAGTAGTAGCGATCGCTATGAAATAATAACGCCTGTAAGCCTCACACTATATGAAAAAAGCCTGACAACGCAGGCTTTTTTAGAAACTTGTGGCAGAGCGATCGCACTGTTATAAAATCAAAATGTCCATTCGTGGTCTGGATCATCTAGCGCAGCACGAACAGAAGCTAAATTTGCAAGGTCTTTGAAAGGGCTAGATTTAGCTATTTCTGTAATTGAGTTTAAGGTAAGGGCTAGTTGTTCATTATTGCCAGATGCGATCGCATTATCAACGACAGCAAACAAAGCGCGAAAGTTTTCTGCACGTTCATCAAAAGAGCGATCTAGATACGCCATCAGCAACTCTCGCTGGGCGTTAATTTTGGTGATTGTTTCTTTTTCCCAAGCATCAATCTCTCGTCTCTTTGTCTGTTCCTGTTCGGCAATTATTTTATATTCAGTATAAGCTGAAGCAACTATATCAACACATTGTGTTTTTTCCAAAGCTGCTATCTCACGCCTTTTAGTCCGTTCTTGCTCTCCAATTTGCTTGTAACTGGCAACAATGCTTGCTAACGATTTTGTGGCGTTAACCGCAGTACATATTGCACTGATACTTGGTAAAACCATTGCTAAATGCCTCCCAGAGTTTTGTATTTAGCTTGGATGCTTAAAGTAACAGGGTTTAATAGTCCTTCATTATCTAAAATAGGAATTTTCATAATTTCTGCAAGTGCTTTAATTAAAAGTGCTACCTCTTGAAATTTACTAGCATCGCGATCACGATTAAAAGGTTGGGCTTCAAGCTCTTGAAGTGCAGATTTAGCACGGTTGTTTAAATTACACACTAAATTAGCCAGTTCCACTGTTCGCCGTTTAACCTGTAATAGAAAATCTTGAGCTGCTTCAATATTGGCAATTTCTATATTTACCCTAGCTTCATACTCTCGCGCTTTAGTCAAAGCTTCCTCACCCTTACCAGCAAGTTGAAAACCCCCAACCATCAACGCGGGGCCTAGTGTAATACCTCCCAATACAGCACCACCAACTGCCATACTAGTACCACCACCTAACCAAGTTATGGCTCCAGTCCAAGCCGCAGCACCACCAATTTGTGAGATAGCGACTTCACCAGCCCACAATCCAAAGAACTTAGAAACAGTAACAGTACCTACACTCCTTGCTAAGGTAACTGCACCAGAACCTGCTGCTGAGGCTGCAACAGCTGCTGACACACCACCTTTCACCCACTGTTCAGCTTTGATAACTTCTGTTTTGTACTCCTGAATCTGCTGAGTGGAAATGTCTAATCCAGTTAGAATATACAGATTGTTTTGGGAAGCTCGCTGACCAATTCTCTCAATAAAAGCTATAAAGTTTGAAATTGTACCCTGCTTGATACGAAGCTGCATTTGACCATAGGCTTCTGCCGACTGGTTAGTAATTTCCCAAGCTGCTTTTAAGTTTTGCAAGCTACTTTCGTATTTTTGTTGAGCCTGTTCACCAATTTCCTTTGCCTGATTCATATTGCCAATCCCTTCAGCACCTTTTACTGCTCCGAAGGCTCCAGTAGCTAAAGCAGCAGCACCTAAGATAAGTGGAATCATGAATACTCCTGATTGTGATTAGTATTTGGTCAGTACTTGTCTACGGGTTAAACATAAAAACAAGGCATCACCTTATACTTATATTTCCCATAGATACTAACTAATTAACATTCAGAAGGTATAAATTTGAGACTGCGATGAATGCAGTTGTCAATCCTTTTCGTCTTGAGTGCGATCGCAGGGAAGCTAACATCTCAATGCAATGGACAAGCGATCGCACATCACTATAAATTGATTTGAAGTAGAAACCCAGCAATTTATGTTCATTACGAAAGGCACTGTCTCACGAACGAAAACGCTATGAACAATACCTCAAGAACCGATTGGGCTAGAGTCGATGCAATGAGTGACGAAGACATCGACACCTCAGATATTCCACCCTTGTCAGAAGAATTTTTTGCTAAAGCACAATTGCGAATGCCCAAGTCATATACCAACAGTGATCGGATTCTTTGCTGACAAAGACATATTGAGGTTTTGGGACTGCTCCAAATCCTAATTTTACTTCCATATTTTTGATACAGGTTTTGGTAAATATATTTATTGAGCAACCAGTCATGACGATTTGTACCGTCAAGCAATGAGTTGCTTTATAGATATAATTCCCTACTCAGGAAGCTAATTAACATTAAGGCAGCGAAAACTACAAAATTTGATGTCGTTTTTAGCAAGCCGGGAATTAAATTTTGGAGTTCATTATCCACAGCAGTATCATCTGAGTCGGGTAGTTCTTCGGAAGATGGCAAACAATGCAGTGGATTGTAGTTTAACATGAGCGGTTTTGCTAAATCTGATTCTAGATAGATTGTAGGTAATCTATTGATGTGCGATCGCGCTGATTTTGATAGCCCTTGGAAAGAAATTATATTAGCTTATTTTCCCCAAGCAAAGCGCAACCCAACAAAGCAATTTTTCACAAAGCCAAGCGGATTGCATCTCATCATTTACCAATGCAAAATTTTTTAACTCAGGTCGATAATTTTTTTTACTTTACCGAATCCAAAATTACGAGTGAGTAACAAAAAGGGCAGGTACAAAACCCGCCCTCAAAGTAATCAATATTTAAACTCGCAACTTAATTAGCGATTTTAGGCGCACTCAAAGAAACCTTTAGTGCATCGTCTTTTTGCTGTGCTAATGTCGGCACGGAATCACGCAATCTTGCTGTCAATTGTACAGTTGTGGCGTCATACATTTGAGTCAGCAATTTCGGATAGAAACCAATACCAATAATTGGAATTAACAAACAGGCAATGATAAATACTTCACGGGGTTCAGCATCTATCAAAGCTTGGTGAGAAACTAATTCCTTGTTCTCTTCTCCGTAGAAAATTTCTCGCAACATCGACAGCAGATAAATCGGAGTTAAAATTACTCCAACTGCCATTAAGAATACCACAATGACTTTGAAGGTAGAACTATAAGCATCGCTAGTGGCAAAGCCAACAAATACCATTAATTCTGCCACAAAACCGCTCATCCCTGGCAGTGCCAAAGAAGCCATTGAACAGGTGGTGAACATGGCGAAAATCTTCGGCATTCTCTTAGCAACACCGCCCATTTCATCCAACATCAGGGTGTGTGTGCGATCGTAAGTTGCGCCAACCAGGAAGAACAAACTCGCCCCAATTAACCCGTGGGAAACCATTTGCAACACTGCCCCACTCAATCCCAAATCAGTGAAGGAGGCAATACCAATCATCACAAAGCCCATGTGGGAAATTGAGGAGTAGGCAATTTTTCGCTTCAGGTTGCGCTGGGCAAAGGATGTTAAGGCAGCGTAGATGATATTAACTACTCCCAAAACCACTAACACTGGTGCAAAAAGAGCGTGGGCATCGGGGAGCATTTGGGCATTCATCCGAACTAAGGCGTAACCGCCCATTTTCAGGAGAATACCTGCCAATAACATGTGTACAGGCGCTGTAGCTTCACCGTGGGCATCAGGTAGCCAGGTGTGCAAGGGAATAATCGGCAACTTGACGGCGTAGGCAATCAGGAAGCCAGCATAGACGGCAAGTTGGAAATTGAGGGCAAAGTCTTTTAAAGCGAGCGATCGCATATCGAACGTCACCGTATCGCCGTAAAATCCCATTGTCAGGGCAGACAGCAAAATAAACAGCGAACCGCCAGCAGTGTATAAAATGAATTTGGTCGCTGCATATTGCCGCCTTTTGCCTCCCCAAATCGACAGCAGAAAGTATATCGGTACTAGTTCCAGTTCCCACACCAGGAAAAATAACAGCATATCCTGGACGGCGAACACGGCAATCTGACCGCCATACATCGCCAAAATCAAGAAGTAAAATAGCTTGGGCTTGAAGGTGACAGGCCAAGCTGCTAAAATCGCCAGGGTGGTAATGAATCCAGTCAAAATAATTAGGGGCATGGATAAGCCATCTGCCCCTACTGACCAATTCAAATCTAGTTGGGGTACCCAGGGGTAACTCTCCACCAACTGCAAATCTGGATTGGAGAAATCATACCCAGTATAAAAAGCATAAACAATTAGTGCAAAATCTATCAGCCCTACGATCAGGGAGTACCAGCGCACTGTTTTGCCTTCTTTATCTGGAATGATGGGAATCAGTAGTGAAGCGGCTATCGGCAACAGAATAATCGTCGTCAGCCACGGAAAATTAGCTGTATTCATCACAATTCGTCTGCTATCAAAATCATGTTTGGCAAAAAGTCACTAGTTATTAAGTAACAGCTTTTTGGGGATTTCGTCTTCCTCGTTAGGTTGATTTAATTAAATTGGCAATCCCCCGTTTCTTCTGTTGGGAGTCTTTTTTGACCTTTGGGCGTGTGGAATGTGGGTTGTGATACTCCCAGTAAAGTCAAAAATTTACCCTAAATAAAGAACGACTACCGAAACAATACTTATGAATTATGCAAGTGCAGAGAGAGTATATAATATTGCATAATATTTCCTCAATATTATAGGTACATGGATTACCCATTTCAGAATCTAAACCCAGAAAAGTTCCAGCAGTTTTGCCAAGCACTACTGACAAAAGAGTATCCTAACGTCCAATGTTTTCCAGTTGCACAACCAGATGGGGGACGAGATGCGGTGGCGTATTTGGGAATAGATTCTGACCGCAGTTTCATAATGTACCAAATTAAGTGGGTAAAACGGCCGTTTGCATTACCTGATCCTCATAAATGGCTGGTAGGAATTTTAGAGGAGGAAGCACCAAAACTTAAGAAGCAAATTCCCAAGGGAGCAACCCGGTTTGTCTTGATTACTAATGTTCCTGGAACTGCACATCCTGACTCAGGCTCCATAGATAAAGCTAATCAACTACTTAATAAGCTTGATGTACCATCTATCTGCTGGTGGCTTGATGATTTAAACCGCCGACTGGATAGCTCTTGGGATCTAAAGTGGGTATATCCCGAATTGATCACAGGCCCAGACTTAATTCGATCAGTTATTGAGTCTAGGCTTTCAGAAAATAGTGAGCGCAGGTCTGATGCAATTCGTTCTTTTGTAAAACATCAATTTTGTCAAGAGCAAGAGGTGAAATTCAGGCAGGTAGAACTGCAAAATAGGCTGTTAGATTTGTTTATAGATGTTCCCATTTCTCCCCCACAAAGAGATACAACTGCTAAGAAAGAAATTAAATTATATAGAATATATAACGAGATTGCTTCAAATATTGAAAGAAATAGAAATACTCAAGTAAATCCTACTTTCAGGGATGCGAATTTGTACTCCAATATTAGACCAGAAGAACGGGAGATAGGAGATAGTTGGTGCAGCAACATTTTTACTCCATATCTTGGTTCAAAAAGATATCCCTCTAATAGTTATCGAGGGTGCGCCTGGACAAGGTAAATCGACAATAACTCAATATGTGTGCCAAGTACATCGGATGCGAGTATTGGGCAATGATGAAGTATTACGTTCTTTATCGACAGATCATAAAGATGAAACGTTAGAAAAATTGCCTCCAATACATAGATACTCTCCAGTTCGTCTACCATTCAAAATTGATTTGAGAGATTTGGCAACTTGGCTTGACAAAAAAAATCCTTTTTCACTTGATGAAGAAGAAGAACTTCCTTCTAATTGGCAAAAATCTTTAGAATCATTTCTTGCTGCCTTGGTACGGCATGATTCGGGTGGTGGTGAGTTTGATGTTAGTGATCTACGTGCTGTCATGAAACTTAGTCCAGTTCTACTAGTTTTTGACGGACTTGATGAAGTTGCTGATATCTCGAAAAGGCAAGAAGTTGTTAATGAAATTATTAATGGTGTAAATCGTCTTGAATCAATTGCTGAATCACTCCAAGTAATCGTCACAAGTCGTCCAGCAGCGTTTGCTAATTCTCCTGGTCTTCCACAGGAGAAGTTTCCACACTATCAGCTTGATTCGCTAACTCGTACTCTGATTGACGAATATACAACTAATTGGATTAAGGCACGAAAGCTTGATAATAAAGAAGCTGCGGAAATTAGAAAGGTTATAAAAGAAAAGCTAAATCAACCACATCTGCGCGATTTATCTAAAAATCCAATGCAGTTGACAATATTACTAAGCCTTATTCGTAGTCAGGGTTTATCGCTACCAGAAAAACGAACAGCTCTTTACGATGATTATATAAAGCATTTTCTAGATCGTGAAGCAGCAAAGACTCCTATAGTTCGTGACCACCGAGAACTTTTAATAAATGTTCAAAGATATTTTGCTTGGATACTTCACACAGAGGCAGAACAGGGAGGTAATGGTAGTATCTCGAAAGATAAACTTTATGAACTTCTTTCAAAATATCTTGATGATGAAGGTCATTCTAAATCATTATTAGACGAATTATTTAGAGGTATGGTTGAACGCATAATGGCATTGGTACAACGTGTTGAAGGTACTTATGAATTTGAAGTTCAACCACTGCGAGAGTACTTCACGGCGCGATACCTTTATGATACTGCTCCTTATTCTCCAACTGGAAATGAAAAACCGGGGACATTACCTGATCGTTTTGATGCCATAGCACGTAATTTTTATTGGTTCAACGTTACAAGATTTTATGCTGGCTGCTATACCAAAGGTGAACTACCTTCACTCATTGACAGGTTACAAGATTTAATTGAGCAGGAAGGATATCGACTAATTAGTCATCCTAGGATATTAGCAGCTACTCTACTTTCTGACTGGGTATTTAAGCAACATCCTAAATCTGTTAAAGCTGTTGTTGAACTGATACTAGATGAGATTGGATTGCGATATGTATTACCCTCTAACAGTCGCCGACTTGGACTAGGAAACCCTCTATTACTTCCAAAAGATTGTGGACAGGAAGAATTAATAGATCACTGTTTCAAGAGCCTAGAAAAAAATCCTCCTAAAGACTATACTTTAGAAATAATAGATTTAATCAGAGTAAATGCCACATCAGATGAAATTTTAAATTCATGGAAGAAATATTTTTATAGTCAAAGTATTATTGAGCAAGGTAACTGGCTTGAATATGGATACTATTTAGGTATTTTGAATAAAATTAGTTTGGTTGATATAAAAAAAATTTTATCAGATGAAGTTAATCGTGCAAAATGCGTGTCTCTCCTTTTTAAAATGCGGCGATTTGATTATTGCGAAATGACTGAAAAAAACTTTTGTTTAACTATAGATGAAATTTTACAGAGAAATATTGTAGTTGATAATCGTCGAAATATTCAAATAAGTAGTTTTATAGAGCTATTCAGTCACTCGATTGATGCAAGTCGATATGCAGTAGCTTTCAAGGCAAGGAATTTAAACTTTACACTTTCTGAAATTTGGAAACATCAGATTTCACATCTAGTTAATAATGGTAGATATTTCTTGCAAGCTCTTAATAAAGATAATGTCTACTCTATCCCGGAATTTCCACAGGTTTCTAAGTATTACAAGATTGTAGAGACATCTCAAAAAGAATCACAGCGCAATGTCCAAGAATGGGCAACTGATATTGTTCCTTGGGACAATCTTATTGAAAAAGTTCGCGAAGTTTGTGGGGATCATTGGGCATTATTTCATCTTGCAAATATAGGTAGTGGAATTAAATCTAAAAGTGAAACATGCAAAGAATTCCCTGAACTTCTTGAACACTCAAAATCTTTGTGCCGACGAACACGTTATGCAAGATTGCAAGCTGGTAGGCCAAGTTGGTGGCAGCAACAGTTAGATAAAGTGAATAACGAAGTAGATGCCATGTTCATTACATTAATTCTTGTAACCTGGGGTAGTTCAAAAACCTTAGAAAATTTGGCTATATCCATAGATTCTTACATTGAAAAATTATCCTTTGACAACTGGCAGCGTCTGTATCGCTCTGTAGAAGATACAATTGCTCTAATACAAGACTTGCACGAGCGCATGATCTACTTTAATGTAGATTCAATGCCAAAAACTTTGGGTGCAAGAACTGTTACTTTATTTACTTTACGTGCGAAAGAACAAAGTAAAAGAAAGCTTTATGTTTCATATCTTAGTGCGTATACTGAATCTGATCCATTAGTACTAAAACTTTGCCAGGAGTTTGCACTTGATCTTCTTCAAAGAAATGAAACTGATTGGCATCCTGTATTGGAAGTAATTGCTCAAAGTTATGCTAAAGGAGCAATATCAGAGGAATATGCTTCCTACTTGTTTGCACGTCGCGTTGCTAGAAAAGGAGAAAAAAACCCTTTGCCAATTGATCTTGCTGAGGAGATTGCCAAACACCCTGATCGCTATCCTGGATTTTTGGTTGCCGTAGCGGAAGCTATATGTAAGAATATTGTGGCATCTAAAACAATTCCTGTAGGGGAGATAGCACGTAGAGATAAATGGTTTGGAATATAGAATATACAATTACAAGGCTTGAGTTTGGAATTTATTAAATAAAAGTCACTATATTTTGTAAATAACTTCTCACTAGCTCAAGAAAAGAGTTTAGATATTGTAGAAAAAAACTTAATAACAGTAATAAAATAAATTATTGCGTAATCTGGGCATCTAGTAAACAAACCAGGAAATCAAGAAATAATGTAGGGGTGGACGAATGTCCACCCCTATTAAAATCAGGTAACACCAAAGACAATCACTAAACCCAAAACTGCCCCAAACACAATCAAGGCATAGAATTGAGCGCGACCGTTTTCTAGATACTTCAGACCTTCACCGCTAACAAGGGTGAAAAAGCCTGTGAGGTTAACAGCACCATCGACAACGCGGAAGTCAACTTCCATAACTTGTCTGGCTAGGCGACGCAAGCCGAGGACAAAAACGCGATGGTAAATGTCATCAAAGTACCACTTGTTGAGGGATAACTCGTAAAGTGGTTGGATTTTAGCAGCGATCGCAGCCGGGTCAATCTTACGGCGCAAATACATCAGCGAAGCTAAGGTAATCGCAATCAAAGAAATTCCGACTGAGGCACCCGCCATAATGTAGAATTCCGTCGGATTGAACTCGGCAGCCTTTTCTATAACTTCGGAGAGAGTTTCGCTAGGAGGAAAGATAAACTCTTCAAAATAATTGGCATAAGGAGTTCCCACCAAACCAATCAAAATCGAAGGCACAGCCAACAGTGCCAACGGCAGCGTCATTGTCCACGGCGATTCGTGGGGGGAGTCGCTGTGATGTCCGTGGGAGTCATGGGAGTCATGATGCTGACTAGTTGCCGCCAATTCTCCTTTCTTCATCGCCCCAGGCCCAAAATTCGGGACTGGTTCTTCTGACTCTAATTCCAGGACAATTGTCGCCGCAGCTTTCTTAAGTTTTTCCTTGATTTTCTCGTCAGTACCCCGGAATTTGCCTTCAAATGTCGAGAAATACATTCTAAACATATAAAAAGCCGTAATCCCGGCAGTTAGCCAGCCGATGAACCAGAGGAGTGGGTTAGCCTCAAAAGCCTTCCCCAAAATTTCATCTTTTGACCAAAAACCAGCAAAGGGTGGGATACCAGAAATTGCCAAGCAACCAATTAAGAAGGTAGTTGCTGTGACAGGCATATACTTTCGCAGTCCACCCATCAAGCGCATATCTTGCGCTAAGGCGGGGTCGTGTCCAACGACACCTTCCATACCATGAATTACTGAACCTGAACCCAAGAACAGCATCGCCTTGAAATAGGCGTGGGTCATCAGGTGGAATAGTCCAGCACTGTAGGAACCTATTCCCATTGCCATCACCATGTAACCAAGTTGGGAAATGGTGGAGTAAGCCAAGCCCTTTTTGATGTCGTTTTGGGTAATGGCAATAGTTGCCCCCAAAAACGCCGTAAACGCCCCAGTAAAGGCAATGACGTTCATTGCGGCTGGAACGTCTTCAAATACTGGGTACATCCGGGCAATCAGGAAAACACCCGCCGCCACCATCGTTGCTGCGTGAATCAAGGCAGAAATGGGGGTGGGGCCTTCCATCGCGTCTGGTAGCCAGACATGGAGGGGGAATTGGGCTGATTTCGCCACTGGCCCTAAGAAAACTAAAATCGCAAACAGGACAGCGAGAAAATTGCTGATCGAACCTGATTCGACAAGTTGGGCGAGGCGATCGCCCATGATATTAAAATCAAAGCTTCCTGTTGCCCAGAACAGCCCCAAAATACCGAGTAATAGACCAAAGTCGCCCACGCGGTTGGTCACAAACGCTTTTTGAGCGGCATCTGCTGCTGACTTGCGATCATACCAAAAACCGACCAGCAAGTAGGAACACATCCCGACCAGTTCCCAGAATATATAAATCTGTACTAGGTTGGGGCTGACCACCAAACCTAACATTGAAGAGCCAAACAAACTTAGATAGGCGTAAAACCTCACATAACCGGGATCGTGAGCCATGTAGCCATCGGTGTAAACCATGACTAAGCAGGCTACCGTTGTGACAATCACCAGCATTAGGGCTGTCAGGTGGTCAATAGTGTAGCCCATGCTCAGGTGAAAATTACCTGCTGCCGCCCACTCAAAGGTACGGAGATAAGGCGCGTGTCCTTGAATTTGACTCCACAACAAGGCAAACGACAGCCCCATAGCTGCTGCCATCATGGAGATAATCACCACAGCGTTAAGCTGCCGTAGGCGGTTTGTCACCTGATTCAACGAGATTAACCCTAGACCGACCAGCATTGCTCCAAAAAGAGGGAACACCGGAATCAGCCAGGCATACTGATAGATTACTTCCATCACTGACGCCTACTTTTAGAATTCTTGATTAGCGTGTCAAAACTGTTAATAATTGTGACACACACCCTTTAGGATAAAATAACCCACCCAAGACTGATTGGGTGGGGTGTTAAGCATGGTTTTAGATTTGGTCATTGGTCATTGGTCATTAGTCATTGGTCATTGGTCATTGGTCATTAGCCCTATGCCCCATGCCCTATGCCCCATACCCAATATCCATCAGGCTGATCGACACTCTAAGTCCACTGTTTTTGAACTCTTGTAAATTTTTGGGCAACTGCTGTACTTAACTTTAATCTCTTCTAAAGCTAGACGTAAATCTTCTCTACCGCGAAAGCATTCCAAGCGATGGCGAATAGTGCCATTTTCAATCAATAGTAAAGTGGGTAGTGATTTGAGCCTATAAGTAGTAGACAATTTAAAATTTTGATCGGCATTAACCCCAACTAATTTAATTTCTTCCCCACATTGGGCTTGAAATTGCAATAACAGTGGGTGGATAATCCGACACAAGCCACACCAAGGTGCTTCAAAATTAACTAAAACAGGAATAGGTGATTCTAAAACTTCTTGAGTAAATGTCTGCTCACTAACCGACAACACCATGACGCCTCTTGGATTATAAGGTTTTTATATTAAACTACCTATCAGCATTGAAATGAAAGATTGGCAAGTCAGTAACTGCCGATAAATGCTTTCAGGAACCAAATTTCAGGACACAGAATAATTAGGTAAAAATTGAGGTGTTGATGTGTCTCTGACAATAAAAGCCAGCGCCACTCTCACGGTGGCTTTTTTGGATGTTAGGCTCCTGATTGCCGTGGCCACCTGGGGATTTGACTGAATCTGCCATTTTTCCCCAAGGAAAGGTAACTGACCAACAACTACCAATTTAAAATCTTAACTCGGACTCAGACCACCCCCATCGATAGATATTTGAACTTATCCTACATTGATTTAGGGCAATTGATAAGCTGAAATCCTTATCTATTTTGGATTTGATGCTGACACTGGGGATCGCCTAAATTTCCCATTTTATCTTACTAGTTGCTTCCAGCAACAGAGGATGCGATAACCAAAGCAAAACTATGAAAATGGCAACTCCCAAATAGGAAGGGCGAATAAATTCCTGCCATTTGATAGATTGACGCCCGTCGATAATTGCTTTACATGGAATAATTGAAGTTCTTTGTTTGGCAATTTCAAAGGCTTCTCCATAGCGATGCAAGAGACGGCGATCGCCGTGCCAAACTCCAAACAAGTGATGTAACACCAATCCAATGGAAGTCACAAGGGTAAAGGTAGTACCCAACCACAGAGTATGGGCAACACACCAAATTATTTGTCCTACCATCTGGGGATGACGGGTAATCCGAATAATTCCTGTTTCGTAGAGATGAACTTGGGGCTTTTGAATGGCAGCAATTTCTAGTAGATTGAAGGTAGCAGGATATAAAAATAAAAACGAGATAGCTGACAACAGCCAAACAAATTCTCGCACTCCTGGCACTCCTTGTACCTGCCAAAGTTGCAAACCATCATAACGATGCCCAAAAAAGTAAATAATTAATATGACAGCCAAAGGTAGGCTGACTAATGCAAAGAGAACGCGATAAAGCCTTGGGCCAATATATTTTTCTGCCCAAGGACGCAAAGCAGCGCCTCCACTGTGAGCGATCGCAAAAACTATTTGTAGCCCCAGCATGACAAAATGACTGGGTGTCAACCAAGAAATCAACAGCATATACACGGGTGAAATAATTTAAAGAAAATGGAACTCAGTACAACCAATACCACAAAGTATTCAAAGGGAGACTTTAGTCAAGATGTTGTGCTACTGTCTTTTTCGAGTCAAGTTTTCAAGTTTAATATGCAACAAATCATACCTGGCTAATTGCTGCCAAACCTGATTTGTTGTGTGCATCTGCTCCTTTCAAAGTTTGTGGTTTGAGCCTTATGTCTGACCTTCCTTTCACTTTAGATCAGTTACGTATCCTCAAAGCGATCGCACAAGAAGGAAGCTTCAAGCGTGCCGCTGATAGTCTTTACGTTTCTCAACCTGCCGTCAGCTTGCAAGTGCAAAATCTCGAACGGCAGCTAGATGTCCCCCTATTTGATCGGGGAGGGCGACGCGCCCAATTAACCGAAGCAGGACATCTACTCCTAAGTTACGGTGAAAAAATCCTCAGTCTGTGTCAGGAAACCTGCCGCGCGATCGAGGATTTACAAAATCTCCAAGGCGGTACTTTAATTGTCGGTGCTTCTCAAACCACCGGCACTTATCTTTTGCCCAGAATGATCGGTATGTTCCGACAAAAATATCCAGATGTGGCAGTGCAATTACACGTCCACTCTACGCGGCGGACTGCTTGGAGTGTCGCTAACGGACAAGTTGATTTGGCAATTATCGGCGGTGAAATTCCTGGTGAACTATCAGAATCCTTGGAAGTTGTTTCTTACGCTGAAGACGAACTAGCGCTAATTCTACCTGTTTTTCATCCCTTTACCAAACTGGAAAAAATCCAAAAAGAAGACCTATACAAATTACAATTCATTGCCCTAGATTCCCAATCGACTATCCGCAAAGTTATTGACCAAGTGCTAGCACGCTGTGAAATTGATACGAGACGTTTTAAGGTTGAAATGGAATTAAATTCCATCGAAGCAATTAAAAATGCTGTGCAATCTGGTTTGGGGGCTGCCTTTGTTTCAACTAGCGCGATCGCTAAAGAGTTACAAATGGGTGTTCTGCACCGTACCCCCATTGAAGGCGTTGTCGTCAAACGGACACTGTGGCTGATTTTTAATCCTAATCGCTATAGATCCAAGGCCGCAGAAGCTTTTAGTCGGGAAATTTTGCCCCAGTTTGCTAATCCTGGATGGAGTCAAGATGTGTTAACATTGGCACAAAAAAGCATAGTGATATCTACATTGGATATAACTACGTCCACCTCTGCCGCCGAAGACTAAAATCTGGTCATTAGTCCTACCCTTAGGGCGTCTACGTCATTTATCCTATGTTTTTTGTAAATGACCAATGAGTAAATAATTCGTAATGACGCTCTCTGCCAGAGGCGCAAGGGACGCGGACTCGCTACCGCTGCGCTAACGTAATTCGTAATTATTATTTTATAGCTTTTTGCGTAGCATAGCGTAGGCAAGCTAAAAATTGACATCAGTAAAAAAGTTTCCTGTTCTTGATAAAGAAGTTTAGTTTCTATATAACCTGAATGAATTACGAATTATTTTGACTAATGACTAATCACGAAAATGGAAGTTTACTGTACTCGTCCACGTTGCCTACGCCCACAAAACTATTTTGCCGATTTAGATGATATTACGACGCTGAAAACAACGCAGCAAAAGTACTGTACTACCTGTGGTATGCCATTGCTGCTAGATGGTCGATATGTCCCCTTGAAGCTGCTGGGAAGGGGGGGATTTGGAGCAGCTTTTTTGGCACGCGATCGCCGAATACCGGGGATGCGTCAATGCGTAGTTAAGCAGTTTCAACCAGCGGGAAATTTAACCTTAAATCAACTGCAACAAGCACAGTTGATGTTTGAGAGAGAGGCAGAAGTTTTAGCACAACTTGGTAACGATCACGAGCAAATACCTGACTTGTTTGCTTTCTTTCCAGTGATAGTTAATGGTTTGCAACCAGGACAGCAAGACCAGTTTTTTTACTTGGTACAAGAATACATTGATGGGCAAAACTTAGAAGAAGAATTAGTTCAACAGGGCAAATTTTCTGAACAGCAAGTGTTGGAGGTGCTGCAAGAAATCCTGAAGGTGCTAAAGTTTGTCCATCATAGAGGCATTATCCACAGAGATATTAAACCCTCTAACATCATGCGCCGTCGTGATGGGAAACTTTTTCTCCTAGATTTTGGCGCAGTTAAACAAGTAACAAATGTTGCACTTGGTTCTGCTGCGTCTTCCACAGGAATTTATTCTATGGGATTTGCACCGCCTGAGCAAATGGCTGGAGGTCAAGTCTTCCCATCTACGGATTTATACGCTCTGGCTGTCACTCTTATTACTTTATTGACAAATAAGGAAGCAGTTAAACTGTTTGATGCTTATAGCAACCAGTGGAAATGGCGATCGCAAGTTACTGTCAGCCCTCGCCTTGCTGACATATTAGATAAGATGCTGCTACCTGCTGCTAATCAGCGCTTCCAGTCAGCCCAGGAGGTTTTAGATGCACTTAACTCACAGGCGGCTCAAGCCCCTACACAATTTAATTCGCCCTCTGTAACACTTTTGCCACAACCACCCAAAGGTTCTAGCCCCGTCGTCCCCCGCCCACCAACTCAACCAGCGTTTTCCACAGTGGAATTGCTGGGTGGGGCGGCATTTAGTGGATTTGAAGGGGCATTAATTGCGATCGCTCTTTTCAGTCTAATAAAATCACCAATAGTTACTTTCACTGTTGCATGTGTGATTTTGGGGATACTGATATTTGCTCAAACCAGGCGGTGGATTGAAAAGTTCGATTTATTAATTATTCCAACAATTACTTTTGCTGTTATTTTTTTTCTCCCTTTTTTACAGGGGGGTCTTGGTATTAAGGCAGTAGTAATTTTATCAATTGCAGCAGCCTTAGTAGCCATTTCACTAACAGCCGTATTTCGACTTATTTATAAATTATTATCTCTCTTACTTTAAAAACTTTTGGTGCTAACAGCTAACTATGTCTCAGAAAAATGAAACACTTAGCCTTTTTTTAGCTGCTATCATCACGATTGGCTTAATCTTTAGTGGCTTATGGTTTCTTATGGAACGGTGGGCGCAATTAAGTGGAACTGTTCCTAAAACTTCGGGGAGTAGCAACACAGATAGTTCCACAAAGCAGTTTGTCAACAACAAATGTAACGTGCCAAATCTCCCAGAGGGAACATTCAACTATGGTGGTAGCACAACCTGGGCACCCATTCGTAAAGACGTAGACTCTGTACTAGAAAGCCTGTGTCCTCAATTTAGTTTACGCTATACTCAACCTCCTTCAGGTCAACCAGGATCTGGAACCGGCATTCGGATGTTGATAGATAATCAACTAGCTTTTTCTCAATCTTCTCGCTCAGTTAAAGCTGAAGAAAATGCCGAAGCTAAACAAAAAGGATTTAGTTTGAAAGAAATACCGGTGGCGATTGATGGAATCGCGATCGCAGTTAACCAAAATCTCAATATCCCTGGTTTAACTGTCGCCCAACTCAAGGACATTTACACTGGCAAGATTACTAATTGGCAACAAGTGGGTGGGCCAAATTTACCAATTACAGTCTACTCTCGCAGTCAAGAAGCTGGTGGTACAGTGGAGTTCTTTGTCGAAAATGTTTTAAATAAAGAAAAATTTGGTGTCAACGTTAGTTACATTGGCACGACCACAGAAGCAGTACGAAAAGTAGCGATGAATACTGGCGCAATTTACTATGCTTCTGCCCCAGAGGTTGTACCCCAGTGTACAATTAAATCTTTACCACTAGGGCGGACAAGCGGTCAATTTGTGCCTCCCTACCAAGAACCCCTTATACCTCAATCTGAATGTCTCGGTAAGCGTAATCAGTTGAATAGTCAGGCGTTTCGTAGTGGAGATTATGCAATTACCCGCAATTTATTTGTAATTGTTAAACAGAATGGTCAAACAGATCAGCAAGCTGGGGAAGCTTATGCAAATTGGCTGTTGATACCTCAGAGTCAAGAACGGATCGAAAAGGCTGGATTTGTTAGAATTAAATGATCAAAATGGTTAAATTTAGCGAAATAATAAAATTAGGACTTATACAAAAACTCTCTGAAATTTTTATTTATCTCATCTGGAGTGGTTCGTTTTTTATCTCCAGACGTAAGTTATACAAATAATAAACATTTTTATTTGATTTAAATTTGTTCATGTCACAAAAGAATGAAACTAAAATTTTAGCTTTGACCCTGCTGTTGACAGTCGGAATAGTTGGCGGTGGTGTTTGGTGGTTTACTAACAATGGGGTCAAAATTAGTAATAGTATCACTCAAAATCCCCAAAGAGGTAGCAATTCATCCCTACAAGACCGGATTAGTTTTGGTGAAAAATCCTTGACTTCGGGTGAGATATCTCCAGTTAAAAAAGAAGGAGTACAGGCGATCGCAGCTAAAAGTTATGATAAAGCGATCGCCAATTTCACAGCTGCCCTAAAACTCAGCCGTAACGATCCAGAAACGCTAATTTTTCTTAACAATGCCCGCATCGCCTCTTCCAAGAGCTACACCATTGTGGCTTCTGTACCATTCGGCACTGACCCCAATGCTGCTTTAGAAATTTTACGTGGTATCGCCCAAGCCCAAAATGAAATTAATACCTCTGGAGGAGTCAAGGGAGTACCGTTGAAGGTGGGGATAGCTAACGACGATGACAATCCAGAAATAGCCAAGCAAATTGCTTCTAACCTAGTCAGTAATTCAGAAGTATTAGGTGTAATTGGGCCAAATACTAGCGATTCCACCTTAGCCGCAGGTACTATTTATACTTCGGGACAAATTGTAGTAATTTCCCCTACCAGTACATCTGTCAAAATTTCTAACTTTAGCCGCTACGTTTTTCGCACGGTTCCCAGTGATTTTATGGCTGCTAGAAGTTTAGCCAACTATATGGTGAGAACCTTGCAGAAAAAAAATGCAGTGGTTTTCTTTAATTCTCAGAGTAACTATAGCCAGTCTTTAAAGTCGGAGTTTGTTTCATCTGTTTCTTTAGAAGGTGGACAAGTATCCAGCGAATTTGACTTATCCAAGGCGGATTTTAGTGCGGCTAAAAGTATAGAACAAGCAACTAAGCAAGGTGCAGAAGTGTTGATGTTAGCTGCTAACACTGAAACTCTGGATAAAGCGCTGCAAGTAATTCAGATTAACCAGAAAAAGTTAACTCTGCTGGCGGGAGATGATGTTTACACCACTAAAACTTTAGAAATTGGCAGAGAACAAGCTGTGGGAATGGTATTGGCAGTTCCCTGGCATATTGATGGCGCTCCCAAGTCAGATTTTCCTCAGAAATCCCGGCAATTATGGGGCGGCGACGTGAGTTGGCGAAGTGCCCTCAGCTATGATGCCACTGTAGCTCTGATTACAGCATTAAAACGCAACCCCACACGTTCTGGAGTACAACTTGCACTTTTCTCCTCTGACTTTTCTGCCACTGGTGCTTCTGGTACAATTCGGTTTTTAGCATCAGGCGATCGCAATGCGCCAGTCCAACTTGTAAAAATTGTTCCTGGTTCCCGCTCTCGCACGGGTTATGACTTTGAACCAGTCCGTTAATCAGCAATAAAAAACTAAAACTTAACCAATACTTAACCTGGAAAAACCCTCAAGATGAGAAATTGAGCTTTATGGGGAAAATTTTAGTGTCATAGGACTTACCCAAAACTAGACGCGAGAGGGGCAATACCCTGCGGGAAGCCGCTTTGCGTCTACATGAATTGCCCCTACCCTAAAATCAGGGTTTCGGCTATTGTTTGCGTCAGTACTATGTCAATTTATTCTCATTAGCACTCAAACCTTGAGATAGGAAATCAAATAATCCAGGGGAAATTTATTATACCTTGGCTTTTAAAGTAGTCAGAAGTTAGGATTTATCAGAATTTGCTAACAAAACACCCGTCCTCCAAATACAATCTCAAGTAGCAAGCACCTATCAAGCCAAGCACTTATATTGAATGGACGCGCGGGTAGATTATACTATGTCCCAAAAAAATGAAACAACTATTCTTGTATTATCCATCCTAATCACGGTCGGGCTAATAGCTGGCGGTTTTTGGTGGTTTACTAAAAAGTCTGGTGTTAACCTAAATACAATTAATTCTGGTAGCACCAAAACGCCCCAAGCCGCATCAGAACAGCCTAGTGGCAATACTTTCACTTCAGTACAGGATGTTCCTACAGGATTATTCAATTACGGTGGCAGTACATCTTGGGCACCGATTCGGCTGGTAGTTGATCCAGCAATTCAAGCGGCGCGGCCAGAACTTCGGCTGCGTTATGTAGAACCCAGTAATGCATCTCCTGGTTCTGGTACTGGCATCCAATCTCTGATAGACGGTCAACTAGCCTTTGCCCAGTCCTCCCGACCAGTTTTAGATCAGGAATTAAGCCGTGCCCAGCAGCGTGGGTTCAGTTTGAAACAAATTCCTGTGGCAATTGATGGTTTAGCAGTTGCAGTTAATCCTAACCTGAATATCTCAGGACTAACGATAGACCAGTTAAAGTCAATTTACACAGGCAAAATCAATAATTGGAGCCAGGTGGGTGGCCCCAATATTCCGATTAAGCCCTATTCTCGCCGCATTGCTGATGGCGGTACGGTGGAACTTTTTGTCCAAGATATCTTGGGTGGTCAACCTTTCAGTTCCAATGTGGAATTTATCTCCACAACCACCCAAGCCTTGCAAAAATTGGCTGGTAGCCCTGGTAGCATCTACTACGCTTCTGCCCCAGAGGTGATTCCTCAATGCTCAATCAAAGCCTTGCCGTTGGGGCGGACGCAAGGGCAATACATTTCTCCATACCAAGAACCATCTGTCCTCCCGTCCGAATGTCCTGGTAAACGAAACAAATTGAACATTGAGGCTTTCCAATCAGGAAAATACCCGATTACCCGCAATCTGTTTGTGGTGGTCAAACAGAATGGTCAGACTGAGCAGCAAGCAGGTGTCGCTTACGCCAACTTACTGCTGACTGAGCAGGGACAGGAACTGATTAGCCAAGCTGGGTTTGTCAAAATTCGTTGACTCTTGTGATCGTCTCCGGCGGGGCGTAGCCCATCGCACTCAAGACAGAGTGGCGGAAATCGCCGCTCTGAACTGTGCTTTAACCAGCTCTATTAATCGACTCTGCTGGCAAGCAAATGAGATTATCGCCTTGAGTCAGAATTAAGCCACGTTGACGCAGCTTACCCATCAAGCGAGTGACAGTAACACGAGTGGAACCAATCGCGCTCCCAATTTGGGCATGGGTGAGGGGGAAGGGCAGACAATAACCGCGAATCACATCAGGATCAGTGTCGCTCATTGCTGGTTCTCCATATTCCTCAATTAACAATGTGAGAAATCCTAAGAGTCGGTCAATTGTGCGGCGTTGTCCCAAGGCACTCAGCCACAGTAGCTTACGCTGGTGCTGATACCTGAAGGCATCCATAACTTCGCGACGGAAGTGAGGCCAGTTGTCTAAGTCATGCCAGTACATCCACAACACCGCAGTTTGGTCAACATGGGCGTAGGACTGGAGTGTGAATGGTGATTGGGCAACAATTTCAAATGGCTGTCCCGCTCCCACAAAACCCAAGAACGCTTCTTCTGGGGTTCTGTTAATTCGTCGAGACGTTAGCTGGCTGGCAGTCGCACTAACTTGGGCGGTTCCTACCATACGGATCGCACCCCTTTGCACCAAATATAGCAATCCAGGCCGGGCTGGAATGCGCTCATCTTTGCTAAAGGTACGGCAGCGGTAGTGTTCTTGAGCCCAGTCAAGAATGCGTTGCCAAGTTAAAAAAGGCCGTGATGCCTCAGAAAAGGAGGATGGAGATTGCATAGGTAACAAAGAGCGTTCGGCTGAAGACAAAGACGTAAATAAAAAGGTGCAAGGAGTGTCTTTGTGTTGGCGAGGCAGGCTTAACGCCTAACAGCGCCAGCCAATCCAAAGAATAGAAAGCAAATTACTCTCTACTCTTTTGTTATACTTCCTACTGTACAATGATGGTAGTAAAGATTACTTACTATTCATCGATTATTCATCAAATTTTATCCTCTTCTCATTTTTCTTCATCTAAATTAAATTTATACCCCAAGGTAGATGACAGAAAAGTAATAAATATATCTTACATGACGATTTAAATAATATTACGTGCATTATAAATTACAAGTTAGCAAACATACGTCAATCAAACAGTTATTGTACAGTTATATAATAAAATCACTAAGCATTGATACTTATAAAGCAGAAAATAAATGCATAGAAATTAAAAAAATTCCTCTACATAAAGGTAGAGATAACAATAGAGTTTTATACATCTCAAGTGTGTCTTTGCGACTATCAAAATCTCAGAATCGAAAAACGATGGAGCTTGCCAGTGCGATCGCCTCAGATATATCAGGGATCTGTGAGGACGTTTTTAGCATCCAAATAGTTCCCCCTGGTTTGATACATTTTGAGTTAACTCACTCAACCTTAGCGACTTGGTTACAAAGTCTCGTAGTCGGGAGTTTGGGGGGAGAGGGGAGTGGGGGAGATGAGGGAGAAATCAATTCAAAATTCAAAATTCAAAATTCAAAATTAAAGAACTTCTGCCTTCTGGCTCCTGCCTCACCTCGACTGCGCTCGGCGACCACCTGCCTCCTGCCTCCTCTTTCCCAATGCCCACTTGCCCTGAGCGAAGCCGAAGGGATGCCCAATTTGTTTACTGTTCAATATGCTCATGCACGCTGCTGTTCGCTAGTGCTTCTGGCTCATCGAGAGGGATTGATTAAACTTAGAGAACCAGTTCCAAATACTAGTCCAGCTTTTTGGAGTGTTATCTCTCCTAACCCTCTACCTTGGCTTGATTGTGACGGAACACTGCGGCTAAATCACCCAGATGAGCGTCGTCTAATTGGTGAGTTAATACAAGTGGTAGACAACATAGAGTGCCCTGATGTTAGCGGTTCTGTGAAATGGGAAAAAGTAGCGCTGAGTTTGAGCCAAGCTTTTGAAAAGTTTTGGTGTAATTGCCGGATTTGGGGTGAGGTGAAAATTACCTCACCAGAGTTAGCCCAAGCCAGACTCGGATTGCTTATGGCTACTCAGTCAGTATTAAAATTTGTGCTAGAGGAAAACTTGGGTGTTTTTGCGCCCTTGGAGTTATAAATCGGTAATGTCGGTTAGGTATAAAATAAAAACTTTTATATATCTATTGACTCAATGCATCACCTCAGCTACATTAACAGGTGTGTGAGGAGCGAACCAGCTAGGACACCGAGACGAAACACGGCCAGTCGTCGGTGTCCTTTCTGATTTATATGGGTTGGGTTTTAAAAAGTGCCCTGATTACAGCAAAAACTTTTCAATTGCTACTGCTGCTCCGTCTTCCTCTACGCTAGGAGCTACCCACTGCGCGATCGCTTGCACTCCTGCTGGTGCATTGCCCATAGCTACACCCAGTCCAACATACTCCAGCATTTCTACATCATTGAAGTTATCGCCAATCGCCATAACATTGGCTAACTGTAATCCCAACAATTCTTCGGCTAGGTAACGCACAGCAGTTCCCTTATTCACAGAGGCGTTAGTTGCTTCAAAAAAAGTAGCAACAGATGTTGTCAGATAAAGTTCAGCAGGTGTGTATTGGCGGCGTAAATTCCCCAATAGGTGATCGATTACATCAGTGTCATCGCACAAAGCGAGAATTTTTGTTGGTTCATTCGTTAAGACTTGACGCAAATCACCCACGGGAATCGCAGTAATAGCAGAACGTTCTGCATAAATTTGGGTTTCTCTAGTTAACTCACGGACGTATAGTTGGTCGTTGATGTAGAAGTGGACAGATAGAAGCGATCGCAACTCAGGCTGTTCAAAATAGTCGAGTAACTGGTGGGCGATTTCCCTGGAAACAGCCCAATGGCGATGAATTTTTTGGGTGAGCGGATCTTGAATCCAGGCTCCTTGATAGGCCATTAATGGTAGGGTAGAGCCGATATCTTGGTGAAAGCGCAAGGCTGATCGATACATCCTACCTGTCGCGATCGCTACTTGAATTCCTCTTGCTTGCGCTGCAACAATAGCTTGCTTTACAGGTTCGCTAATGGTGTTAGAATGCCCTGCGATCGTGCCATCTATATCCAAAACTAGTAGTTTAATGTCTTTTGCAGCAGCCTGATTATCAGTAAATACCAAATGTGTAGCAGATGCTTTCTGCATAATGTCCTAGATTTTAAGTTCCAGTAAGAGGTTAACAGGCTCTAGCAGCTTGTGGTGACTGGTAGAGAAAAATTAGTAGGTATGTATAAAGCTTTGTTAATGTAAACTTAACTAAAAATACAATCTTCCTAGCGAGAGAGGTTGAACAAGCATCGGAAATTGCTAACTATGTGACAAAGCTTCTGGCTAAAATAGGGCTATGTCTGAAACTTTCATTTCTGCAACTGCAACACGCCCCACGTTCATCCTTGTAGATGGGCACTCGCTGGCTTATCGTTCATACTTTGCTTTCGCCAAAGGGCGAGATGGAGGACTGCGTACTAAAGCAGGCATTCCCACCAGTATATGTTTTGGTTTTGTGAAGTGCCTGCTGGAGGTAATGTCAACACAACAGCCCCAAGCAATGGCGATCGCTTTTGATTTGAGTGAGGCGACTTTTCGCCACGAAGCTGACGATACTTATAAAGCCGATCGCAAAGAAACGCCAGAAGACTTCATTCCCGACTTAGCAAACCTGCATGAGTTGCTCAATGGCTTCAATCTACCAATTTTCACTGCCCCTGGTTATGAAGCAGATGATGTTTTGGGAACTTTAGCACAGCGAGTAACTGCTGCTGGGTATAGGGTGAAGATTTTGACTGGCGATCGCGATTTATTTCAACTGATCGACTCTGACAAAGAAATCACTGTTCTGAATTTTAGTCCAGATGCCCTAAAGCGCTCTACAAATAGCATCACGGAATTTGAAGCAGAACAAGTCAAAGAGAAGATGGGCGTTTTACCTTCACAAATTGTCGATTTTAAAGCTCTTTGTGGTGATAAATCAGATAATATTCCTGGGGTGAAGGGAATTGGCGAAAAAACAGCAGTGCAGCTGCTAAATACTTATGGTTCCCTTGACCGTGTTTATGCTGCCTTAGATGAAATTAAAGGCGCAACTCAGAAAAAACTGGCAACGGGTAAAGAAGATGCCGATAAATCTCGCTATTTGGCAACCATAGTTTTAGATGTTCCTATAGAATTTGATTTAGAAAATTGCAAATTAAAAGGTTTTGATACAAGCGTCCTGACACCAATTTTAGAAAAGTTAGAATTCAAGTCTTTTTTAGGCAAAATCAACGACCTTCAAGAACGCTTTGGTGGCAAAGTCGAAGAAACCCAAGAAGCCAAAACAGACGCAAGTGATCCCAATACTAACTCAGAATTCAGCGCTGATGAAGATAATGATTTGTGGTTTTTCAGTGCTAGTGATACAGCAGCAGTTACACAACAATCTACTTCTCCAATTACACCACGCATCATCAACACTGAAGCAAAATTAACTGAGTTGGTGAAACTTTTGCAAAAATTCACTAACCCCAAGACTCCCGTTGCTTGGGACACTGAAACCACTGATTTAGAACCAAGAGACGCTGAGTTAGTAGGAATTGGTTGCTGTTGGGGAACGAAACCAGATGAGGTAGCCTATATTCCTGTGGGGCATAAAACTGGGGAAAATTTGCATAAAGATTTGGTGCTAGAAGCATTACGCCCAATTCTCGAAAGTGCTGATTATCCCAAAGCTTTACAGAATGCCAAATTTGACCGCTTAGTTCTAAAGTGTCAAGGAATTAATTTGGCGGGAGTGGTGTTTGATCCCATGCTGGCAAGTTACATTCTAAATCCAGATTCTAGCCATAATTTGATGGATTTGGCGCAGCGATATTTGGGATTAATAGCAAAAAGTTATTTGGATTTAGTTCCTAAAGGCAAAACCATCGCTGATATAGATATTCCCTCTGTCGCAGATTACTGCGGGATGGATGCTTATTCTACCTTTGGCTTAGTGCCAAAATTGCGTGAACAACTGGATAAAATTCCAACTTTGTCTAAGCTATTAGTGGAAGTGGAACAGCCACTAGAAGCAGTTTTAGCCCAAATGGAATACACAGGTGTCCGCATTAATTCAGCTTATTTACAAGAACTTTCACAGCATTTAGAAACTGAGTTAGCCAGGTTAAAAGAGGAAGCAACTAAAATAGCTGGGGAAAATTTTAACTTAGGTTCTCCTAAGCAGTTGAGCCAAATTTTGTTTGAAAAGTTGGGGTTAAGTACTAGACATTCTCGAAAAATTCAAACGGGCTACTCTACAGACGCAGCAACACTGGAAAGACTTCAAGAAGATGATAACACTGGATTTGTTGAGGCGATCATTGAGTATCGGACTCTATCTAAATTAAAGTCTACTTATGTTGATGCATTACCTGCATTGGTGCGTCCAGATACACAGCGAGTGCATACTGATTTTAACCAAGCAGCAACATCAACTGGTAGGTTATCTTCTTCTAATCCGAATTTACAAAATATCCCCATTCGTACAGCATTTAGTCGCCAAATTCGTAAGGCGTTTTTGCCAGAACCTGGTTGGTTAATGGTGGCTGCTGATTACTCACAAATTGAATTGCGGATTTTGGCTCATTTGAGTCAAGAGCCGATATTAGTGCAAGCATATCAGCAAAATGAAGATGTTCACACTGTTACGGCGCGGTTAGTGTTTGAAAAAGAAAATATAACCTCTGAAGAACGAGGGATGGCCAAAACTATTAATTTTGGCGTGATTTATGGAATGGGTTCTCTAAGGTTTTCGCGCTCAACTGGGATAGATAAGACCGTTGCCAATGAGTTCATTAAGCGGTTTAATGAACGATATCCGAAAGTATTTGCATATTTGGAGCGAGTCAAAAAAGAAGCGATCGCTCTTGGTTATGTAGAAACTATTTTCGGTCGCCGTCGTTATTTTGACTTTACTAATAACAGTTTACGCAAATTAAAAGGCAGTAACCCAGAAGATATTGATCTGAGTAAATTGAAAAATTTGGGTGCTTATGATGCAGGTTTACTACGCTCTGCTGCTAATGCACCAATTCAAGGTTCCAATGCTGATATTATCAAAATTGCAATGGTGAGATTGCATGAGGTTTTGAAGAACTATCAGGCGCGTTTGTTGTTGCAAGTTCACGATGAATTAGTGTTTGAAATTCCCCCTGATGAATGGGAAGAATTACAACGGCAAATTAAGTTGGTGATGGAAAATGCAGTCCAGTTGAGTGTGCCGTTGCTGGTAGATGCGCGTGTCGGTGAAAATTGGATGGAGACGAAGTAAGTTGAACTGTGAAAAGACTTTTAGCTAGAAAAGTGTCAATCAGTTTATTTGAAAATTTCAAACTCTGATTTATATCAAGTTGACAAAGTAATCAAGAGCCAAAAGTATTGACTCTTGACTCTTGATGATAGAGTAGGCAATAGTTAAGAATTAACCTCCACGCTTCAGCGCTACTTCTACCTGCTGTAACTCCTTCTCTAAACGATTTTTGAGTTTTTCGGGTACAGCACGATTTGGGTAAGAACTGTAGTGTCCAGCTAGGGAGTTGAGGGCTGTTCGCATGGTTGTAAAGGAGCCAAGACCAGAAACAGAGTTAACCCGCTGATAGCGAGCTGAAAAGTCATTAATTTTTTGACGCGCTTCTGCTTGAACTGCTGCTTTTTCTGGTGAATCTTGTGATATATCCAGAGCTTGTCTCATAACATTGACCACAGCTAAGGTGTCTTGGCGATAATCCCCAGTCAAACTATCTGGACTGCCAGAACAGCCCATTAAGCCGATAGATAGAACCAAAACCAGCGCAAGCAAACGCGACCAATAGCGCTTCATATGCATTAAGTAAAAGAATACGTAAATCAATGTCCATAGTATCTTGGATTGGTAACTTGGGGATCAATTTAGTGGGGAATGGGGAGAGACGCGATTAATCGCGTCTGTACTAAGGAGTAGGCTGGGCTGTTTTTTTCCCTAAAAGGCGCTCATTTACAAGTATATTGGGCAAAAAAATCGCGTGATTAAAAAATCTGATGAGACAATTATCACCGAGATGCCTTCTTTGCGAGAGACTTTACCAAAGGCAACTCCTTCGGTGTACATACTGATTTAATCAACTAACTTTTCTTGCCTCAATCTTTGCAATTTAAGCATAGTAATACATATCATTAGCCACAAAAAACCGACTCCATAACCTGCAATTATGTCTGTGGGCCAATGGACTCCTAAATATAAGCGGCTGATCCCAATAGTAGCAATTAAAATAACCGTCAAACTGTAAATAACTTTGGCAAAATGAGGATAGTGAGTTGCCAATTCGTAAGCAATAAAACCATAAAGCACCATAGAACCTAGTGCATGACCACTAGGAAAACTAAAAGATTTTTCAGAAATCAAGCGATGCCACAGTTGCGGGCGAGGTTTAGAAAAAAACAACTTTAGCCCTATATTTAAAATTAACCCTCCTAAGCAAGCAAGTACAAAAACTTTTGTTTCTTCTCGGTAACGCCGCCACCAAAGTAATAAAACAGTAATACCTGCAACTATAACCACTGTACTAGGATTACCAAGATTTGTAACAAACAGCATTAAATTATCTAAATTTGGATTGGCAAACTGATGTAGCCATAATAAAAAATTAGTATCAAATGCAAAAGCATCTCGCTCCAAAACCTCTTCAGCCAGTTTTGCTAAAACAAAAAGGATGAGCAGACAACTAGCAAGTCCAACAATACCAACTGTGGCAATTAAGGGAGCCAAGCGAGGATGTATATGATGCAACCAGAAATTAGAAATTTGTCGGAGCATACTTTAATGTTATTCATCTAAATTCTAGTCAAACCAACTAAGTTAAGGGTTGAAGACTAGCTGACTCGTAAAATCTGTTTATTTCTCTCTGAACCTCTGCGCTTCTGCGGTTTAAAAGTAATTTATTTCACCACAGAGGCGCAGAGAACACAGAGATAAAAGCTATTCTTAACTATTAACTTTTTGATAAAGAGTATTGCGTTGTTGGTAAGGTCTTCCTAAAGAAGCGATCGCACCTTCTAAGGTTTCCACTTCCATACACGTACCACCCAAAGCACCTGCCATTGTGGTAATATGCTCCTCCATCAATGTGCCGCCTATATCATTACAACCCCAAACTAAGGCTTCCGTTGCACCTGCAAGCCCCAGTTTTACCCAACTCTGCTGATGGTTAGGAATCCAATTACCTAAGTAAATCCGCGCCACAGCGCCTAGCAGCAGTGCATCACTCAAAACTGGTTGATCGCGTCCGACACGGCGACGTAAGGGTTTGGGCGCTTCTTGTCCAACGAAGGGTAATAAAATAAACTCTGTGATCCTTGCTGGATATCCCTGATTAATGGCGGTTTTTTGGAGCGATCGCAATTTTTCTAAATGCTCGATTTGCTGTTCGTGGGTTTCAATATGCCCGGATAACATGGTGCTAGTGGTATGCAAGCCTAATTTGTGAGCGGTGCTAACAATTTCTAACCAAGTGGCTGTGTCAATCTTCTCTGGACACAGTATCCGCCTTACATTATCGTCTAACACTTCAGCTGCTGTTCCCGGCATTGAGCCAACACCAGCATCGCGCAAAGCAGCAATGACATTAGCATACCCAAGTCCATCAAGTCTGGCGATAAATTCCACTTCCTGAGGAGAAAAAGCATGTAAATGTATCTGAGGAAATTCCTGTTTAATGGTTTCCACTACCTTGAGATAATAGGGCAAAGATTTACCATTTATCTGCGCTTGTGGATTTAATCCCCCCTGCATACAGATTTCCGTCGCACCCCGTTGCACTGCATCTGTTGCCTTTTCCAAAATTTGCGCCGAATCTAACCAGTATGCACCGGCATCACCATCATCTCGACGGAAAGCACAAAAACTACAGTGCTGCTCACAAATATTAGTAAAGTTGATATTACGATTAATTATATAAGTAACCGTATCGCCTGCTTGAGTGTGGCGGAGTGTGTCGGATGTAGCACGTATAGCTGCGATCGCCTCTGGCTCAGTTTGTTGTAACAATACTACTCCCTCTTCGAGAGATAAGTCGTACCCCATCAAGGCACGCTCAAGAATTTTTTCAACAGCAATTTTTGTCAGCATTATTTTCTTAATTTCTCAGTAAATCTTAATTTTATGCTCTTGTAAATAATAAAATTCTACTTAATAAATACACCAAGCTCAGAATAATCCCAGTCATATAAAATTTAGCTGCTTTTCTGTTCTAGCCGCCACAGCCTACTATACTGGAAAACCTCGAATAGTTTGTATTTCTTCTCAAGCTCATATCTCAATTCTTTAGAAGGATTATAAAAAAATACCTCACTGAAACTATCAGGAATATTTGGCATACTTGGTTCAATTACCAATTGCATCTGCACTTGATGATCTAACAAATGAATTAGAGACATTATATCCCCAATATTTAGAGAATAAGTACTACTAATTAATAGTGGTTTATTAGCTTTATTGATGATGCGAGCTATTTGAGGATTGGCATGGCTGCTTTTATTCCACCATGTCTCGGCTTGAGAACTGACGGCACAAGATACAACTCCACTGGAAATTACTACTACCATTACTAATTGCCAAAATTTGCGGGCTATTAACTTAGAAGAAATAATTTGACCCGCTAGCAAGTAAGCAACAGCTAGCTGAACGCCTGCATAACACGGAATGACATATCTAGCTCGCAGACTGACCTTACCGCCAATAATCAAATCAGGCAATATGAGAGCTAAAGCAGGTACTCCACTTAAGATAAAAACAAATAACCAAACTCGTGTTCCTGCTTGACGATAAAGAAATAAGAATGAGTATATTACCAAGATTAGTAGTAAGGGAATTAAAAATCGACCCCAGCGCAAAACTGGTAAATTCAAATCGGGAAAAAATGGTTCGTAGCGCCAAAAATCAGCAAATAAATAGCTAATATTGCTAATCCAACCAGAAACCAAAGCTGACACAGATTGTCTGGCTTGAGTGCTGGTTGTTGTACGGTCAATTTCAGACAAGCTATTAATAATAGTTAAAATCCAAGGAACGAAAGCTAAAAACCCGACACTACTTGCTATTAGATAAGCTTTAACGGTTTTGGTGAATCGAAAGCTTTCAATGGCAAATACATAAATACCGTGGGCGATCACTAGCAACCCAGAAAACAAAAAGGTGTACAATCCTAGTGCCACTGTTACTGCATAAATCCCCCAAAGGTGCTTGCTACCCAGTCTTATTGCTCGCAGCAGTACAGCACTCCCTAGCAAAGTAGTCACCATCCATAAACCGAACTCCCTTGCCTCTTGGGCGTACAGCACATTGAAGGGCGAGACTGTTAGAAAAGCTACGCTTATCCATGCTGTTATGGGTGACTGAAATAATTCTAAGCACAGCCAATAAATGCAAGGAAAGGCTATTAAGCTAATTATGGCTGACAAGCTTCTCGTAGTCGCTACTGAATTGCCAAAAAACTGCATCCATAATCTAACCATCACGTAATAAAGTGGAGGATGCTGGGCATCTTCCACCGCCAAAGAGTTGATTGTATTGATTAAACCTTTTTCAGAATTAGGCTGTTGATATTTTTGTATATCTCCAACAGCAAACACACGCCCATTAAACACTTGGTGAACAAATTCTGTCTTAGTGTAACCAGAAATTCTTAATGAGGTATAAGCTTCATCATGCCAGTAGACTTTTCGATCTAGATAGGCGAAGCGAAAAAATATCCCTAATATTAACAAAATAATAATGAAAAATCGTAGACCAATAGGAGGAAAATATTTTGCAATTAATGATTGTCTGTTTATCATAGATATTTAACTATAGGACTAATATTTGATTTCTCAAAAAGCTTGGTACAGCTCGAAAAGCCTAATTCCTTATTCCCTACTCCCTACTTCCCACTCCCCGCCCACGTAGATAATTTCAAAAATCAAATACGATTCCTATATACCGCAAATTCAAGCTTCATGAAGTCAGGTAGCAGAGTTTATAAAGCAGTTGTTTAGATGTTTAAGATTAATCAATTCAAAAACCGTTGCAATCATATAGATCAGCTTTTAATTAACAATAGAATAGCAATTAAAGGAATTTGTAGTAAGGGACGCAGCCGCTTACTACAAGCCAATTCAATTTATTTGACATTGCGTAATGTAGTTTGATTTCTTCTTACCCATTTACTTAATGCACATTGTTATATTGGCTGCAATTCCCACTAAAAGACTGATATTACTAATTTCCCCTCGCTTGTGGTGTTCGTCGGTGCTGTATTAGCAACCCAATCGCCATACCAATGCCGACAAAGGCTGTAAAGTAGAATAAACCAATCAATCGGATATAAGTTGGTGGCGCGTAGGCGTAGCCCGTCGTAGACATCGCTTCAACTTCAACTTCTTGTGCTACCTTCACTGGTGCAAATTGACGGCTAGATCCTGGTAGAGGAGTTGCTTCCACCTCGATTTTGTGGGGTGAACCATCAAAAAATTGTTCAAGCCATATTAACTTACCTTGTTCGTCGGGAATACCTTTGTAATCAAAGACTGTTAAATTATGTTCTGTGGCGATCGCTTTCACCTGCAAGTTTACATCTTTGATCGGTTGTCCTGTGACGGTATCCTTCACCTGTAGTAATACTTGCGGTTTTCTGCAATCGTGAAATATGAGACGAAGTACTTATTTTTGACCTCGCATAATTAATTTCAGTAGACCGAAAAGTTCTGCGTTAGCAAAGCTTACCGTACCCCTACGGGGAAGCAAGCTACGCGTAGCGTTCCGTTGGCGCAGCCTCTCGTAGAGAAGGAAAGGTATCGCTTTGTGATGGATAGCTACAGACACAATTATTATACAAAAACCATATTCTAAGATACATTTTTTATAAATTTGTTGAGAAATTCCAGATAAGTAAAACTAATAAATTAGCCAAAAAGGTAAGAATAACTCTCCTACCATCCGTGAGTAGCAAGCGACACGACTAGTCACACTTAGGACATAAGATTGTAATGCCTCTGTCATTTAGATAGGTTTTACTAAACCTTACGTAGGTGTTAATATAGGTAATCTTCATGAATGAAAACGAAATAGCTGGCTCAGTATGCTAGGACGGCTCATACAGAGTCTTATTCATCTGTTTTCAGTGATTTACTGTTCACTGCTAACTCTAGAAGTCAGAATGCCTACCTAATCAATCATTAATATCGTTTTATCTACGAGGTACAAAATGACAGTTCAATCTTCTAGTTCGGTTCAGCAACAAGTCACCCGTCAAGTACTATCAGTACCTGTACAATCAGCGCTCTATGTTGCACTGTGTTCTTTGACTCTGTGGACAATTTATTTCAGTACATACCCCGCTATCCATGACACAACTCATACTCTGCGTCACCACACACTGATGGTGAGTTGCCATTAGTTGATTGAGTCAATGATTAGCAGGAGTTCACAAATAAATGACTTTATTTAAGTGGTCTAAGCTGATCGGTGTGATTTGCACGCTCGGAATTGTTCTGTATGGTTGGATCGGACTTTCCCAATCTCCTCAACCATCGGTGCGGCTAACAACCAATCCACCGATTAATCAGGTTCAACCCCTTGAGGCTGAAGCCACTACAGTGTTAGGTTCGGGACACTACAATCCGCCAGTGCAGCTGATGCTGCAAGCCGTAGATGCTCAAGGGCAATCTTTAAAGGATGCCAAAATCCACTTGCAATTGTTCACCCCTCCTAAAAACCCCTGGTTCACAACAGATTTTCCGATCGTCGAGGGAACAAAGTTGCTGGACATTGAGGGCAATGCACCAACAGGTCAGTTGCAGGTTCAACAAACCCTGCCAATCCGGGGAACGTATCAACTCCAGGTAGCAGTTACTCCGCTCGTTGCCAATGCGTTTGAGCCGATTCAGCAAAAGCTGACGCTGACGCTGCCTGAAAATCCCTTAAAGTTCCGCTACTTTGGCATCCTGGTTGTGATTTTACTGGCAGTTGGGCTACTAGGAGGTTGGGTGATTGGGGGTAGACAACCTATTCAACCGGGAGAAATTGCCCCGCAACAGGTGCGATTATTGTTGAGTGGATTGATTGTGGTAGCGATCGCTGCGCTCCTCTGGGTCAACATCAATGCTGAACTTGCCGAATCGCACCATACGATGTCGATGCCAGGCATGGGAGAAGAAGTTCCGCCCTCTAGTAAGCCCGCTAAATTGCAGTCTCAAGGACTTTATATGCAACTATCGGGTGACGAGGGTGCAACGGTGGGTCAACCTGCCAGATTGCAAGTTAGCGTCAGTGATCCCAAAACCAGCCAACCCGTCACAGATGTAGTGTTCAAGGTAACAACCACCCAACTCGAAAATAATTGGCTGGCGTTTGCTTATCAGGGGACTCCAGACAGCAACGGAAAATTAGCGTGGGAGCAGGAGTTCTTTGACGGTGCCCCGCATAGCATTGTTGTCGAGGTTGCACCGCTTGCAAACGCAACCCGGCAATTTCAGCCATTCCAAGTTGCAGAGAATATTCCAGTCCAAGGTGTCGCTCCGCCAATGTCTGTCCGGTTGATTTCGCTGACTTACTTTACTGGAATTGTGGTAATTGGTTTGCTGCTGGGACTGTGGCTGCGACACAGGCAGACTCCGCGTACTGGGTTGACTTTGAAACGTAGTGTTTCCTAAGTCAGTATCAAAGGGCGTTATTGCTATGCCATTCGGTTGTATAAACATTTGCCCTTAATTTCTTTGCCCAATGACCAAACAGGCTGATTGCCTAAAATCCATGTCGGATACCATTGAGTGTTCGACATGGATTTTTATAGATACAGCATGAGAACATTGAACCCTGCAATTTATCTATGAATCATCAACACATTATATTCGTCTGTACGAGATGTGGAAGTAGTCATCAAACAAAACAGTACGTTGCTAAAAGCGGCGGTGAACGGCTGCTAGAGAAATTACAAACCCTATATCATGATTGGATGTTGCAAGACGAGTTCTCGATTCAACCCGTTGAATGCATGGGTGTTTGTGACCAGGCTTGTGCAATTGCTTTCGTCTGTTTTAACAAACACACCTACTTATTCGGCGATCTGCCTGCTGATCCTGAACGTGTAGATAATACAGCAACTGCCGTACTTGACTGTGCTAGTCAGTATCACGCCAAGCCGGATGGTTTGCTCCCATACGCCAAGCGCCCAGAACCGCTCAGAGCCGGAGCGATCGCACGGATTCCACCTCTGCCGCCGTGTCAATAAACATTTTACTAAGTTCCCTAAACACTTATGTAAGTACTTGTTGCTTTCATGAGTAATGGCATTCATTACCATTTAGAAAAATATGAGGACTTGAATTCTTTGGAGTTGGATTTAAATAAAGCACTTCAAAACCAATTGCCAGAGGGCATCAGACAAAGATAACACAAAATTGCTATAGACTTTAACTTAATTCTTTATGAACAAAATTAATTAACAATTAAAAATAGTCATGTTGCTAAGTCTTAAAATTTTATTGAAATGCGATGTATTTTATCTCTAAGCTAATTAAATATCTTACACCTTACCAATAGTTTATTGCTGGCATTTAGTTCCTAAGTAATATGATATGCATTGTTTGTAATCCAATTACTATTAAGGCATTAGTCAGATCAGGAATAGATACAAAAAACTATTTTATTTTTCACTTCTTTATACTTTATATTTAAGTAAAAATACTATTTAAGGGAGAAAAATTGCCTAGAGTTTTGCAAGACATAATCACGGTAAAATCCCACAACCAAGAACGAAAAAGGAATACCCCACTCCTCACTCCCTACTCCCTATTTTCAAGACAGATTATAGCTCGACCTGAATCTAATAATTTTAGTAGCAGTTTTGAAGCACTTCAAAATTATTGACAATAATTACTAATTCATTTAAAATATTAAAATTAATTGCAAAGATTTTGCAATTACTTAGCGCTAATTGTAACTAAATGTCATGCCCAACAACTTCGCTCTAGGTGACGGAAAACCTTGGAGCCGCCGTCAAATATTGCAGCTGGGACTAGCAGGTGCTGGAGTAACTGGTGCAGCTGGACTTTGGCAGATGCTAAATCTACAAAGTAAGTCAATCGTCAAAGTGCCACCATTCGATATGGAAGTACCAGACGACGCTACTAACCCGATGAAGATGTTAAGGGATTTTGATTATGGGACGGTGAAGCAAGAAAATGGTCGGACTATCCGGGAATTTCAGTTAACTGCGGGTACTTCCATCATAAATCTCAATAGTGCTGTCTCTTACAACATCTGGGATTTAAACGGTCGCATACCAGGGCCAACGCTACGGGCAAAACAGGGCGATCGCATCCGAGTACTATTTCTCAACAACGCCGGACATTCTCACTCTTTGCATTTTCATGGCGTTCATCCGGCAGAAATGGATGGTGTTCGCCCAATCAGCAATGGCAAAGCCACAATTTATGAATTTGATGCTGAACCCTATGGTGTTCACTTATATCACTGCCATATTGAACCAGTTACCCGTCACATTGCCAAGGGACTGTACGGGATGTTTATCATCGATCCACCGACTCCCCGTCCCCCGGCTGATGAAATCGTACTAGTGATGGCTGGGTATGACGTGAATGATGATAGCCATAATGATTATTACGCCTTCAACGGTCTGCCTCATTACTACATGCATAACCCGATTCGCATTTACAAAGATCAGTTGATTCGGCTGTATGTTCTCAACATCATTGAATACGATCCGGCGGTGACGTTTCATCTCCACGCCAACTTCTTTGATGTCTATCGCTATGGCATGAGTATGACTCCTAGCGAGAAAGCTGATGTGATTACGATGGGTATGGCAGAAAGGCACATTTTGGAATTTGCTTTTCGCTACCCAGGTAAGTATATGTTCCATCCCCATCAGGATGCGATCGCAGAAAACGGTTGCATGGGTCAATTTGAAGTACTTGCCCAGAGCAACTCTCAAAATTCTGTTAAAAAATCCTGACAATATTATTATTAAAAATTTTTAGATAAATAGTTGATAAAAAATCTCATTATATGCGAGAGTAAAATCTATGAAAATGTATCAAACAAACTAGCTTCTACTAATAGTTTGAAATGTTTCAATTAATACCTTTTTTAATTGTGCGAGGAGCAAAGATGAGAAAACTTCGTTATATCTGTTTAACAGCAGCAGCAGCTGTAATAGTTACCTTGAGTTCCTGTAGTAGTACACCAACTGCAGAAAATCCCTCAGCACCAGTTACTAGCCCTCAAGCTACAGAGGCAGTAAGTGAAAACAGTCATAGTGGTCACGGTGGCAAAGAAAAAATTAACATTAACAGTGCTATATTATCAGAATTGGATAAGTTTGAAGCCAAACTAGGTGTCCCGGCTTTATCCAACAAAATTCAGGCAAGTCGTCCTTATGGCAGACCAGAAGATTTAGTTAGTAAAAAAGTAATTACTCAAGAACAGTTCGACCAAATTAAAGACCAGGTTGGTGTTCAAGAAGTGGTACTTTCAGGTGAGGCAAAAGATGTTGACTATATGTCTAAATTAGGCTTAATGAAAGGGCATCTTTTGGTAGCACAAGAACTTCTGGATCAGAATCAGCCGAAACAGGCAGAACCTCATATAGGACATCCAGTTGAGGAGATTTACGTTGACGTAGAAGAACAATTGAATGAGCGCAAAGTCAAACAATTTAAGACAACATTGGTAAGTTTGCAAGACTTAGTGAAATCTAGTCCGAAGGATAACAAAGTTAAAACTAATTTTACTTCTTCAGTGCAAGCAGTTGATTCCGCGATCGCAGCTTTGCCAGCAGATGAACGCTCAAAACCAGGATTTGTGCTACAGGTAATTAACGAACTACTAGATTCAGCCAACTCCGAATATGGCGCTGCGATCGCAAATGGTAAAATAACCGCGCCAATTGAGTATCAAGACTCTCGTGGTTTTGTGGTTTACGCCAATGATTTATACAAAGGAATTTCTAGTCAAGTAGCTCAAGCAGATCCCGAAGCACACAAAGCGATCAACACTAGTTTTGCTGAACTCATAAAAGTTTGGCCTGCCGCCATTCCACCAGCGAAAGCAGTCAAAACCCCTAATGATGTTACCAAGCTGGTAAAAACCATTGAGGAAAACTCTCAAAAAGTCGTTGACAAATCCAATACTCAAGCACAGCTATAACACTTTGATTTAATGGGAAGCATAGGGTAAGGAGTTTAAAATGAGGAAATAGTTAGGAGTTACGAATTACGAATTAGGAACTCTTAACTCATTACACTCCATTCGTTACTTAAACTAACAACTGATGCAAGAACTTGACCAGAAAAAGACCATTGACCTGCTGAACGCCATCATGGAATTTGAACTAGCAGGAGTAGTGCGCTACACACATTATTCTTTGATGGTAACTGGCCCTAACCGTATTCCGATTGTGGCTTTTTTCAAAGCACAGGCAAGTGAGTCTTTACTTCATGCCGAACAAGTGGGAGAAATTCTCACTGGTTTAGATGGGCATCCCTCCCTGAAAATTGCCCCAATGGAAGAAACCTACCAGCATAAAGTCAAGGATATCTTGGCAGAAAGCTTGTCTCATGAAAAAAAGGCATTGGATCTGTATAAAGATCTGCTCGAAACTGTCACCAATGCCAGCATTTATCTTGAAGAATTCGCTCGAGGCATGATTGGACAAGAAGAGATGCATAATCTCGAACTGAAAAAGATGCTACGCGATTTTGGTTAATAGTCATTAGTCATTAGTCATTAGTCATTAGTTAACTGACAAAGGACAAATGACTAATGACTAAGGACAAAAGACAAAGGACAAAAGATGAATTTTAGTACTGCTCTACCTACTTTTGTAATAACGCTCCGCGAAGGAGTAGAAGCTGCCCTTGTTGTTGGCATTGTGCTAGCTTTGCTCCAAAAAGCTAAACAATCCCGACTCAACTCTTGGGTATATGCTGGTGTCGGCGTTGGCATTGTTATCAGTGCCTTAATCGGTGTGCTATTCAGTTGGATAATTCAAATACTGGGAGCAGTGAATCCTCAATACACCTCCGTAGTTGAGCCAGGGTTAGAAGGTGTGTTTAGTGTGTTAGCGATCGCAATGCTCAGTTGGATGCTAATCTGGATGACCAAACAAGCCAGATTTATGAAAGCTACAGTTGAAGGAGCAGTTACACAAGCACTGACACAAAACTCAAATGCTGGTTGGGGTGTTTTTACTTTAATTTTAGTTGCCGTTGTCCGCGAAGGCTTTGAAACTGTTCTGTTCGTTGCTGCTAATTTTCAACAGGGATTAATGCCAGCGTTGGGTGCTATTGGTGGTTTGGTAGCGGCATCTGCGGTTGGGGTGCTGCTATTTAAATGGGGTGTCAAAATTAACATCCGCCAGTTTTTCCAGGTAATGGGCGTTTTATTAGTGTTGATTGTCGCTGGGTTGGTAGTTTCAGCTTTGAAACATTTTGACGACGCTGTAGCTAACTTTGCCCTTAGCAGTCGTGCTACACAAGGTCTTTGTTTCTATTACGAACGCTTTACTAAAGTCCACTCCTGTATTTTGGGGCCAATGGTTTCAAATACTTCCACAATCTTGCCTGACGAACAGTTTCCTGGCATTATTCTCAAATCTTTATTTGGTTACACAGAGAATCTTTATCTTATACAAGCAGTGGGATATGTGGCATTTTTATTCACTATTGGAGGACTGTATTTCCGCAGCCTTAGAGGTGCTTCTCCTGAAGGGAAAAAAAATGTCCCCTTTGTTCAAAAATAAATTAGTTCTGCAAAAGATTAAAAGCACAGTCAATTGTATATTTTTTTCCTTCCTTGTTCCCAGTCAGATACTGGGAATGCCTATTAAGAGGCTGCGCCTCCCCTATTCATAAACAAGATTTTAAATTATATTTATTGAGCTAATATCAATTTTTGTGAAAATGTACAAAATTAGGTTTAGCCAGACTAGGGGCTTAAGCCCCTTGTTCTATGCAACCTTACAAGTAATTGGTTTAAGTATTCTGTGGTGCAAACAACGCTTGCTTAAGCTGCTGACAAGCCTTTTCAATTGCATGTATACTACCTGGATTCACTAGACCATAGTAATCAAACGTATAGACTCGGTTATTTTTAGTTGCTTGCAGCTGCTGCCAAAAAGCTTCTTTTTTCAACGAATCTAAAAGCGCTGCTTCCGAATTTCCTTGCGGAGGATTAACCAAAATTATCACCTCTGGATTTGCTTCTAAAACTTTCTCCGCCGAAAGCGTCACATAGCCAGCAATTGGACTTTTTGCTTGTAAATCTGCTGCTATATTTTTCGCCTGGAATTTCGCCAGCAAATCCCCTGCCCAACTATTTTTATTCGGGGCTAAAATTGGTTGACGACTAACCAGCGCTAAAGTAGAAATACTTTGAGCTGGCTTTTCTGGCAAGAAAGTTTTGTAACGATTTAACAAAGGCTGAGGATCAGCGTCAATTGATTTAGCAAGTGTTTTAGTAAGTTCTTCTAGAGATTCCCAGTTATTCACCTTAGTGAGAAAGGTCGGAATTCCTAGCTGCTGAAGTTTTTGAATTGGGATGTTAGAAAAACCTTCTGCACCAATAACTAAATCTGGTTTGAGTGCTACCACTTTTTCTAAATTTGGCGGACTTTGCCCTTCACTTACACGGGGAATATCCTTGAATCTTGAGTCATTCTTAAATAATTTACTACCAGTGATTCCGACAATTTTTGTTTGATCGAGTTGAGAAATAATATCAGCAGAAAGAGAAGAAAGAGCAACAACTCTTTTTGCTGATCCTTTTGGTAATTGCTGAGAATTTGTGTTTGTCGTCTCAGTAGGGTTTGTGATTTTTGTTTGTAGTTGCTGAGTGGTTGCAGTCGTACAAGCAGCTAAAAGTATACTCATCAAAAGTGCTAAAGCAGATAAAAGCCAACGACGATGCATATTAAAATTCCTTTTGGGGTAAGAATAGCATAAGCAGATTTTCACTAACTAAGGTACAGGCAGAATCTACCCAATAACAGACTAAACTTGGTGTGTATTCAGATGTTTTATACTGCCCTATATGTGTTTATGTCTTTATCAAAAAATTCAGCAACACAAACAAGCCTTTGGTAGTCTTAAAAAAATAGGTTTAAAAACCCCCCTCTTATTTAAATGTATAATTATATACAAACTACCTGCAATTATCTGAATTGGGGTCGATGATTATTGTGTCCATCTACTGCTAGATATGTCTAACCATCCCTTGAACGTTGCAAGATCAACATTATTTTGGCGGCGTCTATTCGCTATTGTTTTCACTAGTAGTTCGTTACTCCCCAACTTTGGAAGCCAACCAGCAAGGGCACAAGTAACCCAGTATTGTCAATTATCATCAACGGCGGCACAAGAAAAAGAAAACTTACGTTTGTCAGCCCTCAAAGGCAAACCAGATGCCCAAACCCGCTATCAAAAGATGCTACAAGAACAGGCACAGGAATTACACGAGTGCCGCACGCGGACTTGGCCGCAAATACAAGCTATTTGGTTGCGCTTGTATCCCTGTGACATTCAGCCAGGAATAATTGATCAGATTATGGATCGGATTGTCAACCGTGGCTATAACCAAGTTTATTTAGAAGTATTTTACGACGGGCAAGCATTATTGCCAGCAAAAGCTAACCCGACGGTTTGGCCTTCTGTAATTCGCACTCCAGGGGCAGAAAACGCCGATATACTCGCCACAGCAATTCAAAAAGGTCGGGAACGCGGTTTAAAGGTTTACACCTGGATGTTTACTACCAATTTCGGCTATACTTACGCCCAGCGCCCAGATAGAGAAAGTGTGATCGCTCGTAATGGCAAAGGTCAAACCAGCCTATATGTGGTAGATAACGGCTCTCAAGTATTTATCGACCCCTACAACTTGCAAGCAAAACGCGACTACTACCAATTAGTAAAAGAAATTTTGCGCCGTCGCCCAGATGGCTTGCTATTAGACTATGTGCGCTATCCCCGACAAGCAGGAAGTGATTCCATCGCCACCAAAGTTTCAGATTTATGGCTATTTAGTCCTGCAACCCAAGAAGCTTTATTTAAACGGGCACTAAATTACAAAGGGCTGGACTTGATTCGGCGCTTTTTAAGTAAGGGATTCGTCGGCGTCAGAGATATAGCGGAAGTTGATAAACTTTATCCTCAAGAAGGCGAACCCCTCTGGCAAGGACGCATTCCTCGACCAGCCCAAAAATCAATTCTGTCTGCAACCGATAGACAGCCGCTTTTACAATGGGAATTATGGCAGCTTGCTGTTGCCCACGCCATGCAAGGAATTCTAGATTTTGTCACCATAGCCAGTTACCCAGCAAAGCAGCAAGGTATTTCCACGGGAGTGGTGTTTTTCCCTGATGGCAACCAAACTGTAGGACAAGGGTATGATTCCCGTTTGCAACCTTGGGATCGGTTCCCCACTACATTGCAGTGGCATCCTATGGCTTATGGGAATTGCGGTAATGTCAGTTGTATTGTGTCGCAAGTGCAACGGGTTTTGAGTATGGCAAAACCGGGTACACAGATAATCCCTGCTTTAGCTGGTCAATGGGGAAAATCCGTTAGTAATCGTCCATCCCTAGAAGTGCAAATGCAAGCACTTCGCCAATACGCCCCCCAACTGAAGGGAGTTAGCCATTTTGCCTATTCTTGGCAATATCCTGAGAATGATAACGATCGCAAATTTTGTCGCATTCGGTAAACAGCAGATACAGCAGAATTCAGAAGGAAAATTTCTTTTATCTCCCCAACCTACGCAGTTTAAGGTTTTTGGCGCTAACCCAAGCGTATTGGATTATACCCGATCGCGGTTAATGTGCTGCAAGCATAAGCTAATTTTAACGTGCGCCTCTGTTGGAGACTGACGTTAACTTAAAGCCAAGTCCTCTGGTGTATTACAGTTAAACAGCATTTCGGGTTCTGCTAAAGGCAAAACTTCTACAGGATATTGCCGAAGCCACTGCTGAAACGATCGCCCCCCTTGGTTGATAAACTCTAAAAGTTGTGGCAAACAGCGACGGCGATAGAAACCACACAGAGGTTCCCAACCTTTAGGATGTTCAGCTAAAGCTGCGATCGCATTATCGCCCACGCTATCAAGTCTAGTTACCCATTCTTGCAACACCTCAACCCGCAACCTCGGCAAATCGCAAGCTAGCAGCAGCACCCAATCTGTTTTAACTTCGGCTAGCCCTTGGGCAAACCCAACTAGAGGCCCGTGGGTTAGAGATTCTCCAGATAAAGGTACTTCTCGGATAAACTGACAACCAGGCAAAAGTAAGTCTTGATAGCGTTCTGGCCAGGGAGTTACTACATAAACAACATCAGCACAGCTATGAGCAATCCCACAAACTCGCTGTAACAACGGCACTCCTTGAATGGGAATCAGGGCTTTATCTTGACCCATCCGAGAACTTTTCCCGCCGGCTAATACAATTGTGGTTATAGCAGTTTTCATCTATTTGAGCTACATCTGTCGTAAGGGTTTAGCAATGCTAAACCCCTACTGCGTGGTCTATTTACCTAAAAATAGGTGTAATTTGCATCACCGCCTTCTTCATCTTCACCCACTTCCTACTCCCTACTCCCCACTCCCCGATTTTGACTTTTCTGGACTTGCTGCAATAAATGCTCTACATTTGCTGCTGGTGCAAGACATTTCAAACCTTGGCAAACTAACCCAACGCTTCCCTCTGGTAAATCAGATGTGATAGTAAACACAGCCACCGGCAAAAACTTGGGGATCAAAGAGCTTATTTGCTCAGTTGTGCTGCGAATCAAGGTAGAATTCCGATACCAATCCAACGCTGTAAATAAACTAGGACTTGCTTGGGGAGCGCGATGCATTACACTCCTAAAAGCTTTTAAGCCAAGTTCCGCTAAATCCAAATAATCTAGATTATCGGTGAGTAGGGCGAGACGCACAAGGTTAGCGATCGCAATTCCATTCGCTGATGGTGTAGCATTATCAGCGTAACTGCGCTCCCGTACAATTAAATCTTCACTCTTATCACTTGATGTGTTATAGTATCCACCTAACTCTACACTCCAGAGAAATTCGTTGAATTCATCTTGGATAGCGATCGCTTTTTCTAACCATTGCTTATGCTCAGGGTTGGAAGCTTGTAAATCCAGGAGAGCTTTAATAAAAAAAGCGTAATCTTCAGACTGTGCTAAAACGGTTGGTTCTCCTTGATAGTTGAGTCGGTGGAAACGTCCATCGACAAACTGATTTTCCCAGATAAAATTCGCCGCTCGTGCTGCTAATTCTAGATATAACGGTTCTTGGAAAACCCCAGCAGCTTTAGCCAGTCCAGAAATCATCAAGCTATTCCAAGCGACAATCATCTTTGTATCTGTCACCGAGGGAATGCGACCTGGCCAGTTAGTGGTTTTTGCTTCTTGGTTGTTACGAGCCGGGGGAAAAGTTTCTAAAGACTCAGAACTAACGCCATAACGAGCGGTAAACAGCTTGCTCAGAGCCTTTTTCACCGTTGCACTCAGTTGCCCAGAATAGCGCCTTTGCAAAACATTACGTCCTTCAAAGTTGCCGTTAGGTGTCACCCCAAACTGTTCTAATTCCGTTAGTTCTTCAGGTGTTAACAGTTTTTGTAGTTCGCTGTAACTCCAGACGTAAAAGGCTCCTTCTTCTGGTTCTACTGCCGTGGAGTCAATGAAGCTGTCGGCATCTTGAGCAGCATAGAAGTAACCTTCAGGCGCAGTCATTTCCCGCTTCAGCCATTGTACAGTACCAGCAACTCCTCTCTCCAAAGCTGCTTCTTTTACTCCTGCACTCCATAAAGAAGCTATATACTCCACAATCTGTCCATTGTCGTAGAGCATCTTTTCAAAGTGGGGTACTGTCCAAGTAGCGTCAACAGTATAGCGATGAAAGCCACCGCCCACATGGTCGTAAATGCCTCCCAGCGCTAAGTCTAGTCCCCGTTGGGTACAAACTTGCTTGCCATCATAGCGAGATTCAAAATTAAATCGAGTTCCCCGCAGTGCTAATTCTGCATAGGGAATCATCGGAAAGCTATTACCAGATTGACTAGGAGTGATTACACCTGTGCTGGTTTCCCAACCTTGGCGGAGTAATTCATGGTCTTCAAGCTCATCTGTTGTAACATCTTGTAACCCCGCAGACGTGAGTAGCGACTCAATAATTAAGGCTTTGCGTTGCTGTAATTCTGCTTTTTCTGTATCGTAATAACGGCGAAGGGCTTGCAACACCTGTAAAAATCCAGGACGACCATAACGCGGGTCTACAGGGAAATAAGTACCAGCGTAAAACGGCACTAAATCTTCTGGGGAAAGAAATACGTTTAAAGGCCAACCCCCTTGACCACTCATCATCTGCAACGCTTGCATATAGATGCTATCGAGGTCAGGTCTTTCTTCCCTGTCTACTTTGATGGGAAGATAATTAGCATTCATGTAGTCAGCGATCGCAATATCAGAAAAAGCTTCGCCTTCCATGACAGTACACCAGTGGCAACTAGAATAGCCAATGGAGAGAAAAATCGGTTTATTTTGCGCCCTTGCAGTTGCAAGTGCTTCGTCACACCAAGACCACCAATCAATGGGGTTTTCGGCGTGTTTGCGGAGATAGAGGCTCTTAGCTTCAGCAAGGCGATTAGTCATGATCAAATGCAAGTAGTTGCCTTCTTTGCTCAGTCTATCCTCTTCTCAGGAGTCTTAGGCTAGACGGCTATATAGATAAGCAAGAAATCCTACGAGCGAATTATCTCTTGGGTAAGAGGTCGTAGTGCATATCTGTGATATAGCTAACCAAAAAATAATTTGGATGCAGAGCAACTAAATTTATTTATGGTTACTAAGTTTACTGTGAGCGCAGTTGAACTGCGTAGCCGAAGTATGGGGTTCAAAATTATTGACTTTTGACTTTTGACTTTTGACTTTTGACTTCCCCAAAGGGGCTGACACCTATGCAACTTATGAAAAATTTTTACTGAAAAGATCGCAAAAGCAAGCTAACAATATTTGGTGGCGTTTCTCGCACAGGTGATGCTGTCTTTGACTGAATTAAAGTATTTGGGCTAAGTCCTGCTATCAGGTGGAGCAAGAAGGTGATGATGGCGGCTTGTACAAGTTTTTCCAGCATGGCACGTCTCTCTGGTTGGATAGCATTTCAAGTATGACTAGTTATTCTAAATACATTTAGTCCTAGAGACTTACTGAATGTAACAAAAATAATTTGATATTTGCTGAGGGAAATCCTAAAAAAATGTTTAAAATGTTACAGTATTAACACAATTCCTTAAGCAAGTCTGATTTTAGTTATCGGTCTAATCACCACATCACCAAAGTTGTCCAGCAAATGCCGAGATATGAGGTTGGCGATGATTAGAGTTTTTTGATTTGTTCTTCATGGGATATTTTCTTAGACACCTTTTGCAGTTAAAAAGTGCCCTTGGGGATTGAATTTATCGCAAAATCATCTTTTGTACTGTTTTTGGGCAAGAGAAAACGATAAAGGTTTAAGTTATCTGCTTGGGAACAGTAGAGATAAACCCCAGTTTCGTGCTGTCACCGATAAAATGTATTTAAAGTAGCCACAAACACGCTTCCATGATTCCTATCGTTATTGAACAATCGGGTCGAGGCGAACGCGCCTTTGACATCTACTCACGGCTGTTGCGTGAGCGCATCATCTTTTTGGGACAACAAGTTGACAACAACCTTGCTAACTTGATTGTTGCCCAACTGCTGTATTTGGATGCCGAAGACTCGGAGAAAGACATTTATATGTACATCAATTCTCCCGGTGGTTCGGTGACGGCTGGTATGGGCATTTTTGACACTATGAAACATATTCGCCCTGATGTCTGTACCATTTGTACCGGATTGGCGGCGAGTATGGGCGCTTTTCTCCTCAGCGCGGGTGCTAAGGGTAAGCGGATGAGTCTACCTCATTCTCGGATTATGATTCATCAACCTCTAGGCGGCGCTCAAGGACAGGCGACTGATATTGAAATTCAGGCGCGGGAAATTCTCTACCACAAGCGGCGGCTAAACGACTATTTAGCTGAACATACAGGTCAACCAATTGAGCGGATTGCTGAAGATACTGAACGTGACTTTTTCATGTCACCAGAGGAAGCCAGGGAATACGGTTTGATTGACCAAGTAATTGACCGTCACGCTGCTGGTAGCCGTCCAGCAGTTGCTGTTCTTAATTAATAGTCACGATTGGTAAATGGTGATTTACCACTTTTAATTCCCTTAAACCCCACAAATAGCCCCTCTTCACTTATGGAGAGGGGTTATTTATGGAATTTGCCGAAACGATGGATTGTAGAACGCACATTCGGATGGCTCAATCGATTTCGGCCTTTGAGCAAGGATTATGAATTGTACACAGAGCTAAGTGAAGCTATGATTTATGGCTCATTGATTCGTCTGATGGTAAAGCGAATGGCATCTTAAGCTTTTGTTTACGAATCAGCTCTGAAACTGGCGATTTTCACAAATCGAATAGGATTACTATAGCAATCCTAAATTATTCTTGAGAATTTGAGATGATTAAATTCGTACTACTATGTTATTTTAGGTAAACAATTATGAAATATTATCTATTTTCTTTGCTTTATCTGAGTACTAGCTTCTTAGTATTGATTGCTCAACCTGCATTAGCGCAAGTTACACAAATTACTGAAATTAAATACAAATTAACTGAAAAAGGTCTGGAAGTTATCTTAGTTACTCCTACGCTGACAAATTTGCTAAGTTTTCCTAGAATACAAGATAACACACGTATATTTAATATACCTAAAGCTCAATTGTCTTTACCTTGTGGTAGTAGATTCAGTCGAGATAATCCAGTAATAGGAATTCAATCTATTAGTGTGAGTTCTGAGAATAGCGATCACGTTATTGTTATAGTAACAGGTAACAAGAGCTTACCAAAAGTTTTCGTAACTGTAAGTCCAGCTAAAGTTGATTGTATAAAATGCAATTTTAAATATACAGACGAGTTAAGACATCAAGGCATTGAAGGACGAGCAACAGTAGCTTTAGATATTGATGAACAAGGTAATGTTATTAAAGCAAACTTGAATAGTTCTAGCGGTAATGCCCAACTAGATAATACTGTTCTAGCTCAAGTAAGAAACATGAAATTTATCAATAATGCTTGTGGACAGAAAAATATTATACTTAGTGCCAATTTTATTATCCAGGGTTCAGCTCTTTATCAACAAGCAGTTGAAGAATATAAACTAAGAATACGTCAAGATGAGCTAAGACAAAATTTAAGAAATGAACAAAAGTAAATCAGAGGTCATTTATAAAGTAAAAATAAAATTATTGTAGGGTGTGTTAGGTACATATTTCGATATAAGTTTCACGAGAAACATGATATGAGCGCCTAACGCACCATGTTATGAGCGGTGCGTTAGCCTACGGCATAACACAACGGCAATAAAGCGGGAGGAACATCCACACCGCTTTTTGCCTCCCCTACTTAAGATTTACTTTATAAATGGTCTCTAAGAAAAATTGTAGGTTGGATTAAGCAAAGTGCAACCCAACAAAGCCCTGGAAATGTTGGGTTACCCTTCGGGAAGTCCCCCTTTGGGCGTCTACGTTCCTCAAACGCCACTTGCTTTAAGTCGGGAAACCGCAAGAGCGCAATGGCTCCCCAACCTACGCAGTTTAAGGTTTTGAGCCTTGAAATTAGCAATCAGGAGAAATGCAGATACATTTGCTGTAATTTGTATAAACTAAGAGCTTGATGATTTTTAAACCATATTTTTAACTTAAAAACCTGATTTACAAGTTCTGAAGCTAATTTAGAAATTCAAAACTTGATTTAGAAGTTCAAAACTTGATTTAGAAGTTCAAAACT
>NZ_CAXTNP010000002.1:67210-78269 GCF_964245575.1 uncultured Nostoc sp.
TAGAAGTTCAAAACTCGATTTAGAAGTTCAAAACTCGATTTAGAAGTTCAAAACTCGATTTAGAAGTTCAAAACTTGATTTAGAAGTTCAAAACTTGATTTACGAGTTGGAAATCAAAATCCTACTATTGGGTCTGGCTGAGATTGGAGATATTGGAGGAATTCATGCAATTCCTCATCGTTTAGGAAAAAACGCGTAGGCGCAGCCCGTCGTAGACATCGCTTACCATAGGTTTCAATCAGATGTTCCCGTCCTTGTTCTGGTGTCGAGCCTAAACGCTGAAGTTCAACATTTGTTTGAGCAATCAGAACTTTATCTGTTTGAGCAATCAGAACTTTGTCTAATGGTGGTGTCAGTTGAGATGTAAGGTATTGGAGGAAGTCTAGTAATTCTACTTCTGTCAGCAAAGTAAGCGATCGCTTCTCATAGTAGTTTTTGAGATGTTACCGTCTCTGCTCTGTTGTCTGGCGTAATCGCTGCATTTCGGCATCTATTTGAGCAAGTAGTTTAGCAAAATTCACAGGTTCCATAACTTCGTCACAGTTTCAACAGCCTACGTTATTAGTCATTAGTCCTTACTCAATGACTAATGACTAATGACTAATCAAAATCCCGCTAATGGGTCTGGCTCAGATTGGAGGTATTTAAGGAATCCATGCAATTCTTCTTCAGTCAGCAAAGTTCGCCCCCGCTTACCGTAGGTTTTAATCAGATGCTCCCGCCCCTGTTCTGGTGTCCAGCCTAAGCGCTGAAGTTCGACATCTGTTTTAGCAATTACATCCGATAAATCCACGGGTTCAGCTTTCTTCTTTCTCTTTCCTGTCACTGACGGGGTGACGACATCCTCTTGAGGGCTGTAACTTCGAGGTGTAAATGGTGTGACATTATTGGCAGAAATTGCTGGAAAGGTTTGATTTTCCAGCTGGTTATCAAAAGTTATTTCCAAGTTTTCAACTGGAGGATCAAATTCTAGCTCCTGGTTAGCAGTCACAGGAAAGTTTTGACCTAAATCCTGGCTATAGGTATCGCTTGGTAGGGACGCACCACTGCTGTACCCGTACTGTTCGTTATTGTTTGTTACTACTTCTGGTTTGATGTTCCGTACTTTAGAAGGCGGTATCGATATTTCTTTGTCGCTGACCACTGGCCACTGACTACCAACAAAATCCTCATCTTTTGCAGAGGAATAAGCAGCAGACTCATTCAATCCACCTTTGGTATTCAAGGAAGGGTTTAGCTGCGCTGGGGGAATTGGATTTGAGCTAAATGCCACTGATTGCTGTGGCGCATTTGTAATACCCAAAACTATCAGTGCCCTGGTTCTGGCTTGGTCTTCTGCTGCTTCTACTGTTTCTGCTGCTGCCATACCAGTAGCACGGGTTACGCCTTCTATTTGCACGCTTGCCCGGACAATATATTTTCCTTGAAAAATTTGCACTAATTCAGAAATCAGACTGCCTTTGGGATACAAGCTCTGGAATTGAGCCAACATAATACTGCTACCAATCTAAATATTTTTAATAACAGGGTTGATACTGCCTGTATGTTTAAGCGAGATCAGCTGCCCTTACTTTAATTTACATCCACTTGATACCCAGAATGCCTGCCAATATTGCATTTCTTCTCTACGAGACGCTGTTCGCGTTCATTTTTAATTGCTTACTATGTGTAATCACTTTCGTGGCAGGCTATGAGTAAGCATAATTCTCTATCAAGGCGATATTCTTGCTTTGTCTTGTGTCCCAATTGTAGCAGTAGCTCTTTTTTGATGAAATTTTTAGCAAGTGCTAACTTACCTGGGTAGTCTTAGCCGCAATGCTATACTGATTACCCAAGTCGATATCTAGAAGTATTTTCTGGAAGTGCGCTCTAAATCTACAATAATGGAGATAAGGTTCGCCCTCACTGCTTATTAAGCTGCTCACCTAATTGTTACCGATTCTACATGTGGGAAAATTGGGTTCATGGCAGTTCCGCCTAGTTCAAAATCAGAGTCTAATGTCGTAAAATTACCTTCACTCTAGACAATCAAACACCTGTAGTTTCCACGCCACTTGCTCCACTTGGGGAAACCCCAAGACCCTTCGGGTGAGGCAGTCCCCCAGACGCTCGTTCGCTCTTAGCGTCTCCCCTTGGGAGAAGACTCGCTCTCCGTGGCGCTATCGACGGGAACCGCCAAGACGGGGGCTGCCTCACGGCAGTGGCTCCCCTGCATAGCGCTTTTGGGCAGCATGGATTCTCTAAACCCAGCTTCTCAAAAACCCGTCGCGTAATTACTTAGCGGGGCTAAATTGTAATCAGGCGTGTAATCTTAAGTTTGGTTAGGTGAAGAGACTTGAACGCAGGCGAACTCTGAGAGCATCGTGCAGTGAGAAGTTCGTAGACGCCCAGAGTTGTCTGTGGGTCGCCTTCCTTTGCTCGGAACTGCGGGAGTAGTTTATCGCTCTTGCGGGGTTGGGCTTCCTTTCCTTAGAACTTAGGAAGTCTTGCCTCTGAGCAATTCGTTTCCAACTTGTTTCTGTAAGCCGTGAGGGTATACAGAAAAGAACCAGATTAAACAACAAATGATGTTTTGACCAAAGGTCGGTTCACTGCATGGAATTTTCAATCGCTACACTCCTTGCCAATTTCACCGATGATAAATTGGTAGCTCGGAAGGTTTTAGAAAAGAAACTTGGCTGTGAAGATGAAAAAAGTTTACAAAAACTTCACATTGCCTTAGATGTTCTCGAAAAAATCGGTATTTTAGTAAAAGAACGGGGCAAGTACCGCCGTGTCGCAGAAGAGGGAATAATCGAGGCAAAACTCCGTTGTTCTAGTAAAGGCTTTTGCTTTGCTATTCAAGATGTGGAAGGGGCTGAGGATATTTACATCCGCGAAAGTCATCTGAGTAATGCTTGGAATGGCGATCGCGTTTTGGTCAGAGTTCTCAAAGAAGGCAGTCGCCGTCGCTCTCCCGAAGGGGAGGTGAAGCTGATTCTAGAACGTTCCAACCACACTTTACTGGCACGAATTAAGCAGGTGGAAGCTGGTTTCCGGGCTGTGCCTTTAGATGATCGATTGCTGTTTGAACTCAAGATCCAGCCTAACGGGGCGAAATTGGAAGAAGCGATCGATCACCTGGTTCATGTAGAAGTTTTGCGTTACCCATTGGCACAATATCCTCCCCTCGGTCGAGTGGTGCAAATTCTCGGTAGCGATGCCGAAGCTGCTGCTGATATAGATTTAGTTACTTGCAAACACGACCTTTCCCGGACTTTTCCAGATAATGTGCTAGATGCAGCCGCTAAGTTGCCCAAAAAGCTACTCAAAGCAGACGTGAAAAATCGGCTGGATTTGCGTAATTTATTTACCTTCACCATTGAAGGGGTAAATGGGGATACCAAAGTTATAGAAAACGCTTTTAGTTTAGAAAAAAACCTAGCCGGAAATTGGCTTTTGGGCGTTCATATCACCGATGTTTCTCACTATGTCCAACCTGACGAAGCCCTAGATAGAGAAGCACTCAAACGGGGCAAATCAGTGTATCTGGGAGAATTAGTGCTGCCAATTTTGCCCCCAGGTGTGGCAGAACGCTGTTCTTTAGTACCTGGGAGCGATCGCTTAACCATCTCTTTTTTAATTACCATTGATCCCCAATCTGGACAAGTCCTGGAGTGGGAAATTCAACCCAGTGTGATTAACGTCGAGACTGCACTGAGTACTGAACTTGCCCAAGCAATTCTCACAGGTGAATCTTTTGAGCAATCTCCACAGGTTTCCCAAATACTGCAAGACCTCCAAGCCTTGCAAACAGCCGTGAAACAGGTAAGGTTGACTCGTGGTAGTCTCCAGTTGAATCTGCCGCCCAGCCAAAACGCCTATTATGATGAGGGGATTCTCGGCGCTGTGGTGGTGAATGATTTACCAGTGCGATCGCTACTCACAGAGTTGGTGCTATTAGTTAATCAACTGGTAGCAACTCACTTAAATGCTCTTGGTGTTCCCGCCATCTGGCGAGTCCAAGGCACACCTGATGTGGAAGATGTCCAGGAAATGCTGAAATTGGCAGTCAATTTAGGCGTTGAGCTCACACTAGATCCAGAAGTTGATATCCAACCTTTAGATTACCAACATTTGACCACAGCTTTTGCCGAATCTCCCTCTGAGCAAGTTCTTACTTATTTGTTACAAGATACACTAAAGCCCTCTGCGTACAGCACCACCAAAGGATCTCACTTTGGTCTGGCACTACCGCAATATGTCCATTTTAGCGCTCCCTTGCGGCGTTACCCAGATTTGCTCATGCAGAGAGTGTATTACACGCTACTCGAAAACGGACGCGATCGCCGCAATACCCGTGTGAGAGAGCGCGTTAACCTGCGCCACTCCTCCAGCCACGAGGAAATTAACTGGAACGTTTTACCCCCAGAATTGCAACAAGAACTGCAAAGCGATTTAACTAGGGTAATTGTCCAAATCAACGACCGAGAAAAAGAAGTCCAAGAAGCCGAAGCCGATTTAGCTGGACTGCAAAAAGCCCAACTGATGAAGCAACGCATCGGTCAGGTATTTCAAGGCGTGATTACTGGGGTTCAATCCTACGGTTTCTTTGTGGAAATTGAAGTACCAGCAGCCGAAGTGGAGTCCAGCAGTAATCCTGGTGTGCCTTTGAGGGTAGAAGGATTGGTACACGTCAGTTCTCTCAAAGACGATTGGTATGAATATCGCGCCAGACAACAGGCACTGTTTGGTCGCAAAAATCGCGCTTCCTACAGATTAGGCGATCGCGTCGCCGTCCAAGTCAAAAGTGTCGATTACTACCGTCAGCAAATTGATTTGGTAACAGTCGGCAGCGATGGTTTAGCCAGAGGTTTAACTGGCAGTCCTTCCAATGAGGAGCTTTCAGACCTCTACTTACCAAATGACATTGAGCCTGATGACCTAGATCCTTACTCTGAGGACGAGTAAAATTCAGTAAAACTTCCGTGTCAAATAACACAAAGCCTCTAATCTTAGGCGTATCGGGCGCATCTGGTCTGATTTACGCTGTTCGGGCAATCAAATTTTTGCTAGAAGCGGAGTATAGTATTGAATTGGTTGCCTCTAAATCAACTTACATGGTTTGGCAGGCAGAACAGGAAATTCGGATGCCACCAGAACCAACTGGGCAAGAACAATTCTGGCGAGAGCAAGCTGGAGTTGCAATTTCGGGTAAACTCCGCTGCCATCCTTGGAGTGATGTTGGAGCCGGGATTGCCAGTGGTTCCTTTGCCACTCTGGGGATGATAATTATTCCATGCAGCATGAGCACAGTGGCAAAGCTAGCGGTTGGCTTGAGTTCCGATTTACTAGAACGAGCCGCGGATGTCCAACTCAAAGAAGGACGAAAGCTGGTCATTGTTCCTCGTGAAACCCCTTTTAGCCTCATCCACCTCCGTAACTTAACCTCTCTAGCAGAAGTTGGAGTGAGAATTGTCCCCGCTATTCCTGCCTGGTATCATAATCCCCAAACCATTGAGGATTTAGTTGATTTTGTCGTTGCTCGTGCTTTAGATCAACTAGATATTGACTGCATCCCAATTCAGCGGTGGCAAGGTCGTCGCTAACACCCTCAGTGGATTATATTGTAAATTTCACAATAGTCCTAAAAAGGTAATGATAGAGATGGCTGATAGTGTCAGTAGTCAGTTAACAGTAATTAGCGAAGAATAATCAGACTGATAACTGACCACTGACTACTAACCACTGATAACTGACAACTGACAAAATTGCTATGGCTGTAATTCGCTTAATTCTATTGGTGGCAGTACTGGGAGGACTAACGCTGTTATTAGTCCAAAATTTCTCACCTGCCCTATCGCTAGTATTTTTGGGCGTGCGAACTCAACCATTACCACTAGCTATATGGATTTTGTTTAGTACTGCCACTGGTGCTTTCACATCTATATTGATTGCTACCTTGTTTAACTTATCCAATTATTTTGGGGGAAGACAACGCCAAACTCCTGACCGCCGAAGTACAACGCCTCGTGCGAAGGCAACCCGTAGAGAAGAATTTACATCTCGCCCTGCCAATTCTCCACCACCAGCTAGTAAAAAAGAAGAACCTACTAGTGATGTATTTGATGATTGGGAGACAAATGGCAGTAAAGATGATGATTGGAACTTTGATGAAAAGTCAGAGGAAACATCTACCCGTAATCCTCAAAGTCAACAGCCTAAAGACTCTAAAACTTACGAACGTCAATCAGAAGCCAAAAGCAGTTCTCAGTCTGGTTCAGTTTACTCCTACAGCTACCAGGAACCAAAAAATACGGCTGCGGGAAAAACTGAATCCGTTTATGATGCTGATTACCGGGTAATCATCCCCCCTTATCAGCCGCCAACTACCAATCAAGCCGATGATGATGATTGGGAATTTTTTGATGATGATGATGATTTTGAAGATGATGGTAAACGCCCCCGTCGGTGAGATGTAGCAGGCTACGTCTCTACTTGATGCCACACCGCTCTCTAGACTCTTGCTTGACCTTACCAGTCATGGCAGCTTCCTGCAAAGTCATGAAAGCATTAAAATCTTCCAAGTCATATCGGGTAGCCAACAGTTGTCGTAGTTGATTTTCAGCTTCTACTGTTAAATAGCCAGTTACTAAAGCTTTTTGTACAACATCACGAATTCGAGTCATAGTTGACGCCTCATCCATCCTATATTTATTCATTCAGGCTTATTGGGGTGAAATATGCAGTAGTCTTTGTGCCGAAATTTCAACTTGGCAAGCTTTTCTGGGCGATCGCAGGATATAAGTCATTATTTACACCTTTATAGGAAACATTTAATTGATTGGGGCTTGTTATAACTGAACTTTTAGAATAACCACCCTGTGCTACTAGAAACACAGTATTGTCTATACTTAAAATTACCCACCAGAGTGAAAACTTGGATTATTTAGATAGACAGTAATTGTGTGGATAAAGTTTCAAACAAGCTATGTTAATTTTTTCATTAAGCATAGCAATTGCTATGCAGCAATTACCAAGTTACTTCAGGAAAGTTACTACATTCCTTAGAAATTATTTATGGTTATTTCACAGAATAATCGTTAGACCTCTTGCAAAAATAATTCATGGTACAATAGGAGGTTTTAAAAATATGCTTTCTATCTCAATCAGACATACTAATGAGGTAACATAGGTTCTCAGTATAGATTTTGATATGCATTTTTTATAAAACCCTTTATGATAGCACAAAATAATTATGCAAGAGGTATGTTAATCTCTTGCATAAGTTACTTTCAATACATTGATAACAGTAATAATAGCAATTAATTCAACTCAAAGAGAAGATGACTTTGTAGAAGCTAAAAACAATATAAAGTTAGAAAAGTTATACGTAAATTTGGTCTTTGCAAAGGAAAAAGCCTTGACGACCGTTGAAAATAAATTCCTGAGATGTTTCCTTTGCAGTTGTAGTTCTGCGGAAATTGCTAATATAGTTTATCAAAGTCCTAATAGCAGTACTGTTAGAGTTTATCTTTCTAATTGATTATATAAATACATAAAATAAATGCTGAGTAACCAGGCGGAATACTCAGCTAAGATAAAAAACTGGAGTTGCGTGACACACTTACTAGAAAAAGCTGGGTATAAAAAAGATTGGTTACAAGGGCAACCAGAAATTACTGGACTAAAAACTAACAAAGGACAAGAAATTGTTTGCGCCTTTGATGTGTTTTGGTTGGATACCAGTCATATAATGTTGGTTGAGACACGAAACCCGACCTCCGAGCTAAAACTCCCCGAAAAAAGGCCCGGTTTTGATAGTGCCATCAGGCATAGTGGTATTGTAAACAAAATTTCCATAACTCCAAATAATGTTTGGAACGATGTAAGCATTTCGGAAGTTAGTTTCAATCAAAATAGCGAACTCGAAACTATCGATATTAGCCCCACAAAAGATAGCATAAGTAGCATTAATGTGAGCCAAATTGGTTCCTTTCAAATCGGCTTCAGTCAAGTCACACCAACTCAAGTTGGCGGAATACAAATTAGCATCCCTGACAATAGCACGTTTCAACCAAGCGCCTTCCAAGGAAACACCAAACAAATCGGCTCCAGTCAAATCGGCTTTACTCAAATCGGCTTGTCTCAAATAGGCTCCGCGCAAGTTGATATCTCTCAAAATAGCGCCTTCAAGGTCAATCGAACTGTCGAGGGGAACACCCTCGGATTGAATCAACTCAATCCCCGCGAAGTTTCGTTCTCCGTCAGCATACCGAGCCAACAGCTCCTCAGCAGTAATTTCCCAAGCCATGATTTACTACCAATTCTCTAAAATCCGGCAACAGATAGACCATCAAGTATATGCCTGCGCCTAGCCATTGATGCAATCATAGCGGGAGCATCCCAAACTTAAACTCAGAAATTTAAAGTAGAGTAAAAAGTTAGGATTTAGAAGTTAAGAAAATTTATAATTGGAGCAAATCGACTGGTGGGCAGCTTATTACAAGGAGTTAACCTGTACTTAATTGGGATAATGGGCGTTGGTAAGACAACAGTAGGGCGCTTACTGGCAAAGGAACTGGGTTATGGGTTTGTGGATACCGATAATGTTATTGCCCAAGCAACAGGTAAATCTATCAATCAGTTATTTGCTCAAGTAGGTGAAGCAGGGTTTCGCCAGGTAGAAAGCGATGTGCTGTCACAAGTTTGTGCTTTTACAAAGTTGACTATAGCAACGGGTGGGGGCATTATACTGCGGCGAGAAAACTGGGGTTACTTGCACCACGGTTTGATAGTGTGGCTAGATGCGCCAGTGGAAATAATTTACAGCCGTTTAGCTGAGGATACTACAAGACCACTGCTGCAAGATGCCGATCCCAAGGGTAAATTGCGATCGCTCCTCGAACAACGAACACCACTTTACTCTCAAGCCGATTTGCACATCATCGAGCGAGAGGGAGATACACCCCAAGACGTTGCCAAGCGAGTAATTGAGGCAATTCCTAGCGTTCTCAAAACACAAGTTTCTCATTAAGAAGACTCAAATTACCAAATTTTGCCCATCCGCAGGATAAACCCTGGTAATTCTGGATTACCTGTAACTGCTTCGGGATTATCCAAAATTTCAACTTCTCGATTCGGACGGTAAATGTAGACTTTTCGATTCTGCCGATCAATTAACCAGCCTAGTGATGCACCGTTATCGATGTACTCCTGCATTTTGTCTTGTAATTTTATCAGGCGGTCGCTAGAGGAGCGTAACTCAATCACAAAGCTGGGACAAATTGGTGCAAATGAAGCTTTTTGTGCATCTGTTAAGGCATTCCAGCGCTCCAGTTCAATCCAAGAAGCATCAGGGGAACGCATTGCTCCATTGGGTAGCGTAAAACCTGTACTGGAGTCAAAGCCTATCCCAGTGCCATCTTGTTCAGTCCAATTCCCCAGCTGTGCAGCAATGTTAAAGTTACGGTTGCCCGTATCTGAAAAAGCTGGTGGCATGATGATGACTTCCCCATTGGCAGTACGCTCAATTCGTAAATCTCCATTAGCTTGACAAAATTCGTAGAACTGCTCATTTGTCATCTGCACCAGCGAAGGAAAATTTACCGTTAGGGGTGTGCTTTCAGTTTGGATTAGCAGCGTTGTCATTTTCATTCCCTAGCTTCAGCCGAATGATTTCAATTCTAGAGGTTTGAAGGAGCATTTCTGGCAATAAATTCCTCAATTTATCCTGATAATTTTCGATTCTGGTTGCTAGTCCTTATTTTATAGATTTTCACATTTCTGAGACAGATAATAAGTAAAGATTTTCCTTAATAGCAGAACAGTCTTTTTCATCCAGCAGAATCGCATTACTGCGATGTCTCTTGACTTGCTTCTGGGTGTCTGGACATCCAAACAAGATAATTTGTGAGTGATACCTACAGGACTTACGCAAAGGTAACGGAAAATCGAACCACAGAGGTCGCAGAGGACACGGAGGAATAGGAGTTTCAGAGAGTTTTTGCGTAAGTCCTGACCTATACAAAAAGCCTATTTTTAGTCTTGGCAGCTATGAGATATTGTTACAGGTTACAAAGTCTTCTACACTGACTGAAATAGGTTTTAACTCTCTGTGTTAGGCTCCTCATGACGGACAACGATTCTGAATACATCAGGCAAGCTGAAGCCACTCGTGTGCGTGTACTAAGCGAAGCACTACCTTATATTCAACAATTCGCCGGTCGCACTGTTGTTGTCAAATACGGTGGCGCAGCGATGAAAGATAGCACACTCAAAGACAAAGTTATCCGCGACATTGTATTCTTATCCTGCGTGGGCTTGCGTCCGATTGTAGTCCACGGCGGTGGCCCAGAAATTAACAGTTGGTTAGATAAGCTGGGCATCGAACCACAATTTAAGAATGGTCTGCGAGTCACTGATGCCGCCACAATGGATGTGGTGGAAATGGTTTTAGTTGGTCGAGTTAATAAAGAAATTGTCTCCCTGATTAACCAAGCTGGTGGATTGGCTGTAGGACTTTGCGGTAAAGACGGTAATCTATTTACAGCCCGTTCCCAAGGTCAAGAAGGCATCGGCTTTGTGGGGGAAGTCAGCAATGTGAATATCAAGATTTTGGACACCCTCGCTAGCAATGGCTATATTCCGGTAGTATCTAGCGTCGCCGCAGACGAGACGGGGCAAGCTTATAACATCAATGCTGATACTGTAGCTGGAGAAATTGCCGCAGCATTAGGGGCAGAAAAGTTAATTTTACTGACCGACACCAGTGGAATTTTAAAAGATTACAAAGACCAATCTACTTTGATTCCAAAAGTAGATATCCGCGAAGCCCGCGAGTTGATTGCTAATGGTGTAGTCAGCGGTGGGATGATTCCTAAAGTGAATTGCTGTGTGCGATCGCTTGCTCAAGGAGTCCGTGCAGCACACATCATTGATGGTCGCATTCCTCATGCGCTGTTACTCGAAATCTTTACTGATGTTGGGATTGGGACGATGATTCTCGGTTCGCAATTTACATTCTAGAGGTGTAGAGGAAGAAAGGCAGGGGAGGCAGGGGAGGCAGGGAAAGCAGGGG
>NZ_CAXTNP010000003.1:0-75461 GCF_964245575.1 uncultured Nostoc sp.
CCCAATCCCCAATCCCCAATCCCCAATCCCCAATCATGAGCGTTACTCCTAAATCTGATATCAATTGGCAGCCTTTAGCATCGCCACAAGCAGATGCGAATGCTGCACCTAACTTTTTCGGTGAATTGGTACAAGAGACGTTGGCTTTAACTCGTCGCTTGTTTATTCAGTTGCAACGCCGTCCCTCCACATTGGTTGCCGGAATTATTCAGCCAGTGATGTGGTTGGTGCTATTTGGTGCTTTATTTCAAAATGCACCTAAGGGATTGTTCGGCAGTACGACAAATTATGGGCAATTTTTGGCTGCTGGAGTAATTGTGTTTACAGCCTTTGCTGGAGCGCTGAATGCTGGTTTGCCCGTAATGTTTGATCGCGAGTTCGGCTTTTTGAATCGTTTGTTGGTAGCACCGTTAGCATCACGGTTTTCCATTGTCTTTGCTTCAGCAATCTTTATCATCAGCCAAAGTTTGCTGCAAGCAGCCGTGATTGTTGCAGCAGCCGCGTTTATTGGGGCTGGACTACCAGATGCAACGGGTTTATGTGCGATCGCTCTAATTGTCTTCCTCTTAGCTTTGGGTGTAACAGCCATCTCCCTTGGTTTAGCTTTCGCTCTACCCGGACACATTGAATTGATTGCAGTGATTTTCGTCACTAATTTACCATTATTGTTTGCTAGTACTGCTTTGGCTCCTCTATCCTTCATGCCTCAGTGGTTGCAGGTTGTAGCTACCCTAAATCCCCTCAGCTATGCGATCGAACCCATTCGCTATCTGTATCTCCACAGTAGTTGGGAACTAGGTAGCGTAGTAATGCAAGCTCCTTGGGGTGATGTAACCTTCGGGGGAGCGTTGCTAGTATTGTTTGGCTTTGCCCTTGTCGCCTTACTGAGTATTCAACCCCAACTGCGTCGGACTCTTGCTTAAGATAAAATAGAGAAATTTTAGGGTCAAAACCCCATGAAAAAACCATTTTTACAAATTTCTAGACTCTTTGTCGCTACCGTGGCAGGAATTAGCTTTGCTTCCTTACTCATAGCTCAACCCAGTTCGGCTCAAATCAGCAGCCCAACGGATTCTTTTCCCAGTAATAGTACAACAGACCAAAATACCGATCCCTTCTCCCGTTCAAACTCAGATAATTTCAACATGTTTGACCTGATTCATCGGGCGAATTTCGGGACTCTCAACTGGGATTCTAACCAACAGAACGAACAATTAGACTCAGCAGCAGCAGCCTTTAAAGCCAGACAACAAAACCTAATTCGAGGTCAACAACAGCAACCAACTCTTAGTTTGCCATCGGTTACACTACCATCAGCTACACCACCATCCGTTACACCACAATCAGGTAAGTGAATTCCAAGCAAAGAACCCCAAGCCTGTAGGGCTTGGGGCTGAGACTATTTAAAAAATCCTTAGTTATCAGGTAAAAAACTACAGCCCAAGTGCAGCTAAAATATCGCTAGCATGGTTGGTGGTATTTACATTAGCGTCAACATGGGTAATTTTGCCGTTGGGGTCAATTACGAAGGTGACGCGCTTGGCATAACCGCCGCCATCCACATCGAAAGCTTTGATGAGGGATTTGTCGGTGTCAGCCAGTAGGGGAAAATTCAAATCATATTTTTGGGTGAATGCCTGATGGGAGACTTCATCATCTGCACTGACTCCCAAGATTACAATATCTTTACCTTGATATTGAGACTGGGCATCCCGAAAACTACAGGCTTGTTTGGTGCAGCCTGGCGTGTCATCTTTGGGGTAAAAATACAAAACGACCGTCTTCCCGGCAAAATCAGATAGGGAGACTGTGTTGCCCTTTGTATCTTTGGCGGTAAATGCAGGTGCATCCGTACCAACTGCTAGAGGCATAATTAACCTTTCCTGTTTAAGATTGTTGATGCACTTGAAATTTTACATTAATTTATAATCATTAAATATAATTACTAAAAAATAGCAACCCTATACTTTAGGTAAGCAATTTTTGGTTAAATGAGGTAGTTGGTACAAGAAAAAATATATTCTTATATTAATTTTTATCAGAAGAAAAATTTCTACCCATACATAATGCCTGCTGTTGATTCCCAAAACCCAAATATTTTTGTCTATCCTCAAAGCACAGTAGAGAGAGCCGAGCGATCGCTAGTGTGTTCACCCTTTAATCTATCTTTATTTGAAGTGATGGGACACCAGAGTGTATCAATAACTGCGATCGCCTTAGAAAATGGCCTCAAGCAGGGCTATACTAAACGCCCTTTATCAGAATTAGCGTGTGACAACGCCTTGGGTTGGCTGATCCAAGTAGGTGTATTGCGGCGAGAAGTCGATGGTCAGGGAATTACAGATAGTTTTCGCCTCACTCCTTTGGGTCGCCAGTTGGTGGAACAATATCAGGGAAAAAATTGGCGGACACCTTCATGGCGCGATCGTTTATCCGATGCTGTGATTCGTTGGTTGCGGATACCTTTTTAGAATAAAAAACCAAAGAGTTAGGATTAGGGAATCAAAGGGAACAATATATACGGAAACGTCATATCTATTCATGAAGTCTTTACGATAATCATCTAAATAATCGAAATTTCTGATGGTGCTAGTAAAGAAATGAGGCAGAGAGAAGGGTGCTGCTCTTGCAAGGGGGATAAATTATACAGGAATTCTCCTCCTGTTATCTGCTCCCGTTCGGCTACGCTCACGGCAAGCCTGCTCCCCTGTTTTTTAACTGATGGACGAATTGCCATATAATTGTTCACTCCTAAAAATTCACCCTGTATCCTGAAAAACTAACGAATAACAACTATGAAATCAATTATGGTGGTGGGGACAACATCCCATGCAGGGAAATCACTTTTAACTACAGCTATTTGTCGCATTCTGTCGCGGCGTGGCTGGCGAGTGGCTCCCTTTAAAGGTCAAAATATGGCTTTAAATGCTTATGTCACTGCCAATGGTGGAGAAATTGGCTATGCCCAAGCAGTGCAAGCTTGGGCGGCGGGAGTCGTGCCTTGGATAGAAATGAACCCAATTTTACTCAAACCCCAAGGGGATATGACTTCCCAAGTAATTATCAAAGGTAGGTCTGTTGGTAAAGTTAGTGCCTCAGATTACTACGAGCAATATTTTGAACTGGGGTGGCGGACAATTGAAGAATCACTACAGCATTTAGGAACAGAATTTGACATGGTGGTTTGTGAAGGTGCCGGTAGTCCAGCAGAGATTAACCTCAAGCACCGCGACTTAACTAATATGCGGGTGGCAAAACATTTAAATGCGCCAACGATGTTAGTCGTTGACATTGATCGGGGTGGTGCTTTTGCCCATGTCGTTGGAACTTTGGAGTTATTAGAACCAGATGAACGCGCCTTAATTAAGGGTGTAGTAATTAATAAATTTCGAGGACAGCGATCGCTCTTAGATCCGGGGATAAAATGGTTAGAAGAACGCACAGGTATCCCCGTTATCGGTGTTATACCCTACTTACAACAAGTGTTTCCAGCAGAAGACTCCCTTGATTTACTAGAACGTGAATCCCATAAAGGCCAAACTGACCTCAACATTGCCGTCATTCGCTTACCCAGAATTGCCAATTTCACCGACTTTGACCCACTCGAATCAGAAAGCACTGTTTCAGTAAAATATCTAAGTCCCAAGCAAGATTTAGGACATCCCGATGCAGTAATTATACCAGGTACAAAGACCACAATTGCTGATTTGCTACTGCTGCAAAAAAGCGGTATGGCAGAAGCTATCCAACACTATGCTGCTTCTGGTGGAACGGTTTTAGGTATCTGCGGTGGGTATCAAATGCTCGGTCAAATCATCGCTGATCCTGAAGGGATAGAGGGACAAGCTGGCAGATTTCAAGGGTTAAATCTTTTACCAATCAGAACTGTAATTACAGGACAAAAAATTGCCCGCCAGCGCCAAGTTAGCTCGAATTATCCGCAACCGGGCTTGCCAGTCAATGGCTTTGAAATCCACCAAGGGCGATCGCGCATCGAACAGCAAGGTATAGACCCTCAATCCTACCATGCCCTATTTGACGATATTAATTTAGGGTTAGTGGATAGTTGTCAATCAGTCTGGGGAAGTTACCTCCACGGACTTTTTGACAACGGCCCTTGGCGACGCGCTTGGTTAAATCGCCTCCGTCAACAGCGCGGTTTAAAATCTTTGCCCACAGGTGTTGCTAACTACCGAGACCAGCGAGAGCAGATTTTGGATTCCCTAGCCACTGAAGTTGAAAGCCATTTAGACTTAAGTCTGTTTTTGTCTTAAGCTAAAATGCGTTGAAATGTCATTAGTCATTAGTCATTGGTCATTTACAAATGACAAAGGACTACTGACGAAGGACAATACTAAATTAAATGCGTAACATTGATGATTGTTCGTATCCGCTTTTTACCAGATGATGTCACAGTAGATGCTGAAGTGGGAGAAGCCCTATTAGATGTAGCAGATCGGGCTGGGGTATTTATTCCCACCGGTTGTCTCATGGGGTCTTGTCACGCTTGCACCGTCGAATTAGAGGATGGAGAGATCATCCGCGCTTGTATCACGCCAGTACCGCCACGCGAAGAATTGACAATTAATTTGTTTAGCGACCCAACTTGGTAATTTTTCAACCCTTTAAACCTATACAAGCAGATTTTTAAGTGTAGCGATCGCAGCTTTTTTCCTCTAGTTCTATTTTTAGAACTGTGTAAAATTTTTGCAAGATTAATGCCAAAGAAAATCCGCGAATTGTAGTTTATAACAACATATTTGTTGACAACTTCAAACCTAAGCAAGAGATACACGTATTTTTTAATATGTCTTTAAGTATATTTATTTATGGCAATAATATGGCATTGAGCCGAGATACGTGTAAAAACCAGCATTTCGGGGAACAAAACCCTTGCTATATATAGTCTTTAGCTACTTTTAAGTAAGATTGACACTTACATGAAATTTTGGCGTATGTATCTTTAAGTCCCGTTAACTAGATTTAACATTTAGTGCGTATTCTTTAAATCTTTCCAAATCAGCTTGAATCGTCGATTCAACTATGCGTCCCAAAAACAAGTTATCCATAATTTTGCCAATAATGCCAGGGATGGCGTAGGAAATGGTCATTTTGACAATGCTACTATTCTGGCGATCGTAAAAGCGAATCGCTCCCTGATTCGGCAAACCATCAACCGATTCCCATTGGATAATTTGGTTAGGAATAACTTTGAGAATTCGGGATTGCCAATTAAATTCTAGACTGCCAGTTTTTAATTTCCAAAGAGATATATCTGGATTATCTGGCGGGATTTTCACCGAATCAATCCACTTCATCCACCGGGGCATTTGCTCTAAATCAGACCAGAGGCTCCATACTAAATCTATGGGAGCCTCTACTTCTACCTGCACGGTATGCTCTAACCAATCTGACATTCTCTCTTCTTCCTTCTCTATAAGATGCTTTGCGTAGCTTGCTTCTTTGCAAGAGTACGCGTCCTTTGCGGCTTTTGCAGTTCCTTATCTCTTCAAACTCTCCAAAATCACTTTAGCCGCCCGCCGTCCAGAAATAGTCGCTCCTTCCATGCTGTCGATGTAATCTTGCTGAGTATAACTCCCGGCAAGGAAGAAATTATCTACTGGTGTCTTTTGGTTGGGACGGTATGCATCCATCCCTGGTGCTTCTCGGTAGAGAGACTGAGCAAGTTTTACCACGCTGTACCAAGTCATATTTAGCTCCCGTGACGAGGGGAACAGTTCATGGACTTGCTTGAGGACATGATGTGCGATCGCTTGATTACTTTGTGCAATGAACGGATCTCCCGGTGTCAGCACTAGCTGTAACAATGAACCCTGTCCTGGGCGATAATAATCAGCAGGGCTAGTCAACGCCAAATCAGCAAAACAAGAAAAGTCTGCATCGGCTGTGTACAGCAAATTATCAATTCCAGCCGCGTGCAAAAGCTGTTTACGTTCCTCTCCATCGTTCAGTTCTGTTACCCAACCATCGAAGCGTAGCTGCACTGTTGCTACTGGCACTGCATCCAGTTTGTAAATATTGTCAAATTCTGACCACTTACGCCACTCGTGGGGTAGGATGCGTTGAATTCCTGGAACATCACAGGCAAAAACGTAAGCATCAGCAGTTATAGTTTCGACGGTATCACCTTGGGCAACTATTATACCAGTGACGCGGGTTTGTTCGGCTGACTCAGTAAATTGAATTTCTCGCACTTGCCGACGCGTGTAAACTTTGGTGCCTCTAACTTCTAAATACTCCAGAATGGGCTTGTGCAAATATTCAGATGGAGAACCTTCCAGCATTCGCAAAACAGAGGCTTCAGTTCTGACTGCAAATAACTGGAATATCGTTAACATACAACGGGCAGACATATTTTCGCAATCAATAAATCCCAATGCGTAGGCGATGGGATTCCATAAGCGTTTGATGCTGCCATTACTTCCACCGTGACTGCGAAACCAGTCGGCAAAGCTGATTTTATCTAATTTGCGGATGGTTTTCATTGCCCCGTTAAAGTCTACCAACCCGCGAACAATTGGACTAGTACCCAAAGCGATCGCATTTTGCAACTTATCCTGCAACGATAGTTGGGAAGTAGTGAAAAATGCCTTTAAGCCATTGAAAGGCGCACCTGTAAAGAAGCGAAAATCTAAACCACCAGTGCGCCCCCCTTTATTAATAAAAGTGTGGGTATGTTCTTTGAGGCGTAAGTTTTCTAACACCCCCACTTTCTTCATCAAGTCAAATAGTTGGTAGTAGCAGCCGAAAAATACATGCAAACCCATTTCTAGATGGTTGCCATCTCCATCAACCCAACTGCCAACTTTACCACCCACAAACGGACGAGACTCAAAAATCTCTACTTCACAACCAGCATCAGCTAAATCTATTGCGGTTGCTAGCCCAGCCAGTCCCGCACCTACGATTGCAACACGCATTCCGTCGTTCCTTTTCAGTTTCTTTACAGATTGTAACTGGGTTGGTGTCGGAATTTGCTACTTAATATCAACTCCACCAGCATATTAAAGCATGGCAATGTCGATACTAAAACCTTTTTGATCACTCCTTTTAGTCCCGGTAATTGACCAGACGCGAGAATAACGCGTCTGTATCAGCTAGACAAACTCTTGTCCATAGCGGCGGACTCAAAAAAGTATCATAGCTATTTTTTGGTAACAAAGCAGTTATCTGGTAAGTTGTAAAAGCAACTTCTTACTTATTTACATCTTTGTCGTCATCGGAGACAGGCAAACTTCTAATCAGTTCGCGAATCACATCGGTTGCGGGTCTACCTGTTTGTTGACAATATTTTTCTAGCTTTTCTGCTTCCTGTGTTGCGAGATTGACAGTTATACGTTTAACAGCCCATTTTTTATTTGTCATTATCATGCTATCTGCTGGATATTTACATCGTCGAAAAAGTCTAAATTAAAGAGGGAACCGATAAGGTTATCAGAATTTGTCTCAGGAAACAAGTAATATCATTAATATTAAAATGTTCGTTTTGTCAAAGTATTCATCATTTCCTAAAAAAATTAAAAAAAGACACTTTATTTGTTACTGTTGTGACATGATAAAGACCACATAGTTGCTTTTGAAGATAATAACGCTACTAACAGCATGAGTAAAGCCTGACAATGAAATTTTATAAATGAATTTGAGACACCTACTGTTGACTCAATCAAGATTTCCAAAGTTATTCTCCATCGGAAGTATTTGACCTTCTCTCTTAACCAAGTTCGCCAAACCCACTTGGAGAGAACATCTAGGATAACACCAGAAAATAAAACTTCAGAATCATTATCATGCTGAAATGCTTGCCCAAAGGCGGGTTACAATCGTCTATAGAGGTCGTGAATAATCACTTAAAAGTAGGCAAATAAGCGATCGCTCTAAAACAAACACCCATCTGCACCCATTACTGTAACCACGAAGTTAAGAGCTACTTGAACGGTTATAAATTTTGGCTACCCTCTATCAAGCTGATTGCTTCTTTGCGCCAATATAGTAACCACCAAAAAGGGTATAAAACTGAGTTTTCTGGGTGTATATAGCTGAGTTATTTGGTAAATTCTAACAGCATCATCTGTAATTTTACACAGATAAATGCTCGCTAAACAGATATGATGTTACTTGACTGTTGCCCATAACAATATTTTATTTTTGTTTCATACTTTTAGACTAACTCGCCGTAAAAATACGATGCAATCTGACATGTGTTTTATCTTCTCTCTAGCGATATAGTTTGTTTTAAACTCAGTGATTTTTTTTGATATTCATAGTATTTCTCTATTGTCAGGTTAGATAAATCATTTTTTGCCAATTTTTGTCCTAGAAGTAAGGCAGTAAGTTTTTCACAAATAAAACATAAATTCCTGCCAATAAACTTTAAATTTGCAAACATTTATTATTTAGTAGGTATACTCATAAAAACAATTGTAGATTTTACTTCTTCCATTATGTGTTCATTCTAGCCATTGTTTATACACTTTAAATAATCTTCATTTAGTCTCTAAATAAACTCATTCTCATCCTTTATAAAAAAATTACAAAGAAAAAGATGTTTTATGAAATTTTGCTTAATTATATTGATACATAAGAAGATGCAAAACTCAAAAAATGGTTAAAAAAATATTTCGATATCTAAGTACGTTACCTAGCTTTTATTAAACAGAACCTTGCAGAGAATTTTTTAGAAGTTTGTAATTATTTATACGAATATATATCCAGATGAAATGACTGAAAAAATTTCAAAATACAGCTACTTCATGAAATTGAGGTAAAGTTAGCTTCTAATCATTGGTTACCTATTGCTGTTGACATACAGCAGAATTCAGAGAGAACTTTGATCTCGAAAATCCAGAGCGGAGATTTCCTTTGCTCTGGATTTTTCAATTCAGTAATCCTAAAGGTTCCTCCAGCATTACTAGACCTCTTGCAAAAGTTCCTAACACCCCACCCCCAACCCCTCTTCAAAAATAAGAGGAGGGGAGACAAAGCGTAGCTTTGGCGGGGTGGGGTTCTTATACCATTTTGAATTTTAGACTTTCCTGCAAAACGCACTCGCGTTCGGCAACTTTTGGAGACGCACTCGCGAACGCCAAGTCGAACGATTTTAGATTTTGGATTGGAAAGCGCTTACTGTATCTGGGTTTTCTCTATCCATCTGTCGCAATCATTTTTCAAATTGGTATTATTTTGGATTTATGCAAGAGGTCTACTGAATGGATGTAGTTGGTGTACTTCACCGACTTTAAATCCACTGTAAATGCGGATTGCAAAGTGCTGCACCCTAAGAGGATGTTTGGGTGGAGCGAAGCAATCGCAAGATATGGGATTGCTTCACTACGCTGTTGCTTCCTACCCTACGGGTTCTTTAAAGGCGAACGCAATGACAAACATGTTCTTGTAAAATTGGGATGCTCCCGATGTTTACCATAATATTTTTCAAACATCTTCTAAGAGCTACGCAAATGAAGAGTGCTGAGTGAAAAGATCGCCCACCAAGGTTGAGGTATATACAAATGCAAAAATTCTGAGTACTTTTTACTTCACTCAGCACTCAGTTTGTCAACAGAAGAGGGGTAAACCTTTCCCTTTTTCTCTCCCGAATACAGTTTTAATCAATATGTGAATCAAATACACATCAACTAAGAGCAGTTTGCAAGTAAGTGAGGTACAAAGTGTAGGATTTACGCATCAGATATAAAGAGTTTCTACCTCCTGCCTCAAAACCCGTAGCTTTGCACTTCATGTAAAGGAAAACTGCTGTAATTTCTCATAACCACAATTTAAGATTGAGAATTGGGAGAATTGGTGCAACTATTCAAATTTAACTTGGGGCATCAGTTGAAGAGTGCCAATACCTAAATCTTTAGGTGAAAGCGATCGCGCTTCAAACAAAGCCATCATATCTCGTAACTGAGGATTGCCACGGGAAGCTCCGGTTAGCCCTTTGGCAATGATTAAGCCACAGTAGCCCTTAGTGTTTTTACAGCGCTGATTCCATTTTTTCCGGGCTTCTACATGAATAGGATCTTCATCTAAGAATTCACCGAATAGGAACAATTCGCCATTTTGAGTTTGTAATAAACCCAGGTCGTAGCGATCGCCATCCAAAGGGTCGGCACCTGGATTAAAGCAAATAGCTCTCAGTCCCCCTGTTGCTTCAATTCTTTCAATTACAGTCTTAGCCTTAGGTCGGGAAGTTTGAATTAAAATCACCGGCAAACCGTCACCCACTTGTTTGATTTCACCAGCCGGATGGTAGCTGACTCCCTTTCGCAAGTACTCCAACATTTCCCAGGACACTACACCTAAGCTGAGGAAGGAATCTTCTGGTATTAAGTCATCTTGCAATGATTGGAAATTTGGGGAGTCAAGATTTCCAATGTCCTCATCATCGACATCAAAGCCTGCCATTTCCTCTAATTCTGCTGCTAACTGCGGCATGGTAGAGACTGTAACAGGCAGAGATTTAGTTGCTTCTTCCGACTGTGGCAGAGAAATGCGATAGCGACGGCTGAGGGGAGGGAAAATGTCCTCATGAAGCTGGCGACGGTGATCGCGAATAAAGCGGATCAGGCTTTCGATCGCAACGAAGATTACCAGTGCTTCTTCGTCATACAAAACAGACCGTAGTCCTTCTAAGGGGTGGATATTACCGAAAGTTGGCTCAATTTCTGATAATGGCAGATCCGCCAAATCACTTTCTTCATCCTCATCTTCATCGGTTTCGTCAACACTCTCAAAGGTGAGAAATAAGCAATCTTGCTTAAGGAACGCTTCTTCTAGATGCTCCGTTGATTCTTCATCCGTTAAAACGGCGGCGCGAAACTGTTTTAAAGACTCTTCTGAGCGATAAAACAAAATCCCATACTCCATTCCCAGCATTCCCATAACTGAGGCGTAGAGTGTGCCAACATCCCACTTATTAATCTCGATTGACAAAATTTGCTGTTCTTCCAAAAATTCCCAAGGTGCTGCTTGCCAAATTGCAAATGCTTTCTCTCGCAAGATTTGTGCATACTGTGGGGGTAAGTCGGGGGTTTGACTATCGAGGATGTCAGCGAACCCGCGAAACAGTTCGTCAATTAAAGGCAGTTCTGGTGCGTAGTCAATGGCAATATCTAAATCTTGCAGCACCCCCCGCAGGTAAAATTGGATCTCGCGGTCTTTGACTACAATTCTTTGAGGTCTGGCAGGTCTTGCCGGACTGTGGGGATGCTCCATTGCTTGCATTAAAGTCCGAACTATTGCTTCTGGACCGATATCTGAAGCTACCACGTCCATTCCTCGAACCACACCTTGGGAGTAATCTACCCAAAGGATGCATTCTCCCTTTTCCTCTGAGTCTGAATGCTGGTTTGGTGATGACAACGGACGCCGATCGCCCTCCCATACAGAAGGAATTTGAGTTAATTTCTTCAACCGACGACTGGTAGAGCGATTAAAACTTGTCATAGAGTAAGTTAATCAAAAGAAGCAATTTGGAAGTAAACTTTGGGGGATAGCTAGCCTCGGATTAAATTTTTATGGCTGCACCTGAAAGATAGTTGCTTCTCAGGCTGCCGTAAAACTTGAACTTCAGAAATACCGAATGTATAAATACACTGAATCTCTCAATTCTAGAATAGAAATCTTTGGCTGCTTTTGACGGAGTGTTTACAATTTGGCATCTAACGACATCTAAGCCGCTAGAATGAATACAAAAACACCAAGGGCAACCCAAAGGCATTAACAAGCCGATACAGGGTAACGCTTAGATTAATTAAGGAGTTAAAAAAGCAGATGACACAAGCTATTCAGGCTCAACAACGCGGAATTCTGTTGAGCGAAGCCGCATTGCACCAGGTAAAATCCCTCCGGGACAAGCAAGGCACAGACTTCTGCTTACGGGTAGGAGTCCGTCAGGGTGGATGTTCTGGGATGTCTTACATGATGGACTTTGAAGACACTAGCAAGATCACCCCTCAGGATGAAGTTTTTGACTATGATGGCTTCAAAATTGTTAGCGATCGCAAGAGTCTATTATATCTCTACGGTTTAATGCTCGATTACAGTGATGCCATGATTGGCGGTGGCTTTCAATTCACTAACCCCAATGCTAACCAAACTTGCGGTTGCGGCAAGTCATTTGGGGTGTAATAATTGTCATTTGTCATTTGTCCCTTGTCATTGGACGAAAGACAAATGACTAATGCCCCTTCGGGTGACGCTCGTACCTCGCTACCGCTACGCTAGCACCAGTTGCTCATGGGAGAAACCCCCTTGGCGCTAGCCTCTCCCTTTGGGAGAAGACCGCACTGGCTCACCAATGACTAATGACTAATGACCAATGACTAATACATTTGAATCCCTGTTTGATACAGGTTTGGAACGCTATAAAGCAGGAGAGGCGGTAGATTCTTTAATCCCTGTGTTTAAAGAAGTGTGCGATCGCGCTCCTAAAACTAGTGCTGCTTGGATTTGTTTGGCGTGGTTATATCTACTCGATAATAAACCCAATTTGGCTTACAAAGCTGCACAGAAAGCAGTCAAGTTAAATCCACAAGACCCACAGGCTAGAGTCAATCTGGCCTTAGCAATGCTGGAAACAGGTCAAAAAGGTTTACGAGAACATATTGATATAGCACAGCAGCTAATTTTTGTCAACGAAGAATGGCGCGATGAAATAAAAACCAGTATTGAAGACGGTTTCAGTAGAAAACCAGATTGGCAGAGTTTGAAAAAAGTCAAAAATTGGCTGTTTGAAGAATGAGGATGGAGAGTCGGGAGTCGGGAGAGACGCGATTAATCGCGTACGGTGTAGGGGAACAAGGAGAAATTATTGAATAAGTCTTCTTTCTTGTCTACCTTGTCTCTTGCTAATACCAACTCCCCATTCCTCATTTCCCATTCCCCACTCCCCATTTCCCATTCCCCATTCCAATCATGAAAGATAAATTGTTAAATTGGCTAAACACGATTTTAGTCGCCGATGTTTTTTTGGTTTTGTTTGGCTTTATCTGGTTAGCGATCGCAGCGATCGGTGATTCTGTAGGAGTAAACTTGGGTTTGGATTTGTGGCATAAACTGTGGCAACCCGTGTTTAACCCAGCGATCGGTATCCTGATGGGCGGTGCCATCCTTAGTGGTATTATCAGTTGGGTTTCCAGAAAATTTCTATCTAGTCAATAGACTGGGTACTGGGTATTAGGGACTGGGGACTGGGAAAGAAGCAGGTTAGCAGGGGTAAAATTCCTCTCTTCTGAACCTCTGCCTGTTGTGTCCAATCTTCAGTACCCAGCCCTTTTAATCTATGTAAGAATTTGTGTTAATGCTGACTGCAACTTTGGGTATTTATAGTTAAACCCTGTTTCCAGGGTGCGCTTAGGAAGGACTTGTTGACCTTCTAAAACTACCATAGCCCCGTCTCCTAAAAGAGCTTCGATCGCAAAACCAGGAACAGGCAACCAAGAAGGGCGATTCATCACTTGTCCCAAAGTTTGGCTTAAATCTGCCATTCTGACTGGGTTAGGGGCAGTAGCATTATATACACCTTCTCTTTCCGGTTTAGTTAAAGCTTGCAGAATCAGGTTAACTAAATCGTCTACGTGAATCCATGAGAACCACTGCCTACCACTGCCAATAGGGCCACCAGCGAACAGTTTGAAAGGCGGAATCATTTTACCTAAGGCACCACCATTGCCTAGAACAATCCCAAAACGCAGAATTACCAGCCGCACAGCAGCATCTTTTACCTTTCTCGCTTCTGCTTCCCAGGCTTGACAGACTTGGGCGAGAAAATCGTTACCAGATTGGCTTGTTTCATCAAAGGTTGCCGTTTCGCTGGTGCCGTAGTAGCCAATAGCCGAAGCATTAATTAACACTGTTGGTTTAGGGTTAGCGTTGGTTATTGCTTCAACTATTTTTTGTGTACCTAGCTTCCGGCTATTGAGGATTGCTTGTTTGCGTTCTGGTGTCCAGCGTCCTTCACCAATGGGTTCTCCTGCTAAATTAACTACGCCATCACAACTAGCAATGAAATTTTGCCAAGAACCGGATGTATTTGGTGTATAGGCAACAATTTCTACATTTGGGAAAGCCTCAGATGGAAAAACCTTTTGAGCAAAGGTGGTGTTCCGAGTTAATACTACTATTTGATCGCCTTTTGCGTGGAGTCGTTGTACCAAAAGACTACCAACAAATCCTGTTGCTCCAGTAATTGCTACTTTCATGTTCTACCTCTGCCAAACCTTTATTGTAAAGTTTTTGATCAAACTTTCAGCTTACGGCACTTTCGTTATGCATAGAACAGATGTGAATGTATATCTCGTAATGCCTAATCTGAAAAACTTTGCTTTTGTAATCACTTTTCGTTTAGATGCTTCGGTATTATAGGATGGACAGAGTGTTGCAAGGCTTGGGGCTATTATGGCTCGCTATACCTGTTCATTTACTGTTTCTGTTCCTAGTGACCATCTGTTGCCGTTACTTGTAGAACTTCTACAGGACTGTCAGTTGGATATTCAATACTACACTGGCGATTATATTATCGCTCGTGAGGTTCCGGGCCATGTTCCTTTTCCTAAATTAATCACAGCAGAAGTATTGATTGATAAATCAAAATCTACTGAAACAGAAACCCGGATGAGCATTGTGATTAAAAATGAAGAACTACCACTCCAACTAGATAATTACTGCCGACAAATGTTTGAAGTCATCAAGCAGGCTATTGAAAGTAGCCGCCATTGGCATTTGATTGAAAGTCTTGCAGGATAGCTTTGGTGATTGAATTGACACTCCCACGCCTTCAAGTCGTGGGATTATCAAGCTGTTATTGGTGGTTATAATTCACTCTTCCACATCCTCTAATTCCTCGGCCATACCGGGGTTTATTAGTGTAATATCGTACTCACTCGAATCCGTTTGTCCCAAACGCTGAGTATTTCTTAAAAGGTAATAAATAGCACGTACTTGAGGCCCAAAAACGATCTCGTCTTCATTTCTGAGATCGTGAGCTGGTATTTTACGTCCATTAATCATCAAACCATTGGAACTAGGCTTGCCTTTGGCATCGCCATCTACAATCCGGTAATAGTAGCTATGACTATTATGATCTCGTGGCAATCTCACTAATGTGGCATGGCGGCGGGAGACAAACTGCGACATCAAACGGATATTACACTCACGATCTCTACCGATAGAGTAGACGGGGTGCTCCAGAGAAAATTCTTTGCGACCTTGATCGTCTTCAATAATCAGTAGATGGTTTTCATTGGTTTCTGCTGCCATTGACAAATTGGTGGAACTGTGATTAATCAATATTTGTTTAGTATCGTATCTTGCCATTTTCGCGCACCATAAGTCTGTGGTGCTGATCCAAATAAGCTTTAAAGTTGCATAATACCTTGAAAGAGTAGAACATATTCGTTCTACTCCACTAGCTATGATAGCTTTGGTAAGCGTCCCAAGAGGCTTTATGGGCTGCGTAAAAGCTGATGGGGCGACTCAGTTTAACAAGAGAAGGGAAATTTTACGGGTGATGAGCTAATCGCCGTAATAATATTGAGTTTGTGACGACGCTAACAGAGCTAAAAGCCATTAGTGCAGCAGCACCAGATGGGTTAAGCACAAAACCCAAACTAGGGAACAAAACGCCTGCTGCTAAAGGAATACCAACTGTATTATATGCAAAAGCCCAGAATAAATTTTGGCGGATTTTGTTGAAGGTGGCGCGACTAAGCTGAATAGATTCGACGACATCGTTTAAGCGATCGCGCATTAGGACAATTTCAGCAGTTTCCATCGCCACATCTGTCCCGGAGTGTAAAGCAATTCCTACATCTGCTTGGGATAAAGCTGGAGCATCGTTGATTCCATCTCCTACCATTGCCACAACGGATTGGGGATTAGGAATTGGGGATTGGGGATTGGGAAGAATTTTTCTTAGTCTCCAGTCCCTAGTCCCCAGTCCCTCGTTCTGGAGTGCTTGTATTGCAGCCGCTTTTTTCGCTGGGGGAACACCTGCTATTACATCAGCACTATCTAATCCTAGTTGTTTGGCTATGGCATTAGCTGCTTCTTGGCGATCGCCACTGAGCAACATTACTCGTAAGCCCATCTGACGTAACTTGTCTACGGTAGATTGGGCATCTGGTCTGAGGGTATCAGAAACAGCAATTAACCCGGCTAAAGTTCCCCCAACAGCTACGCAAACGACTGTTTTACCATCTGTTGCCAAATCCTGTGCTACCTGTTGTGCAGTTTCGTTAATGGAAATGCCGTGCCAACTCAACCAGTCCCAGTTACCCAACAGTACAACTTTACCCTCTACGACAGCAGATACCCCTAGTCCTGGTTCCGTGTGAAAGTCCACAGCCTCTGGAATAGATAACTGTTGCCCCTGTGCTTCTTGCTGAATCGCTTTTGCTAGGGGGTGGTGAGTACCACTTTCTACGGCTGCTGCTAGTTGAATCAGGGAGTAGGGAGAGACGCGATTAATCGCGTCTGTACTGGGGAGTGGGGAGTGGGGTTCTTTACTCCCTACTCCCCATGCCTCTAATCCCCCACTCCCCATTTCCTCAATTAACAGACAATCTGTGACAATGGGATTACCCGTGGTCAAAGTGCCGGTTTTATCAAAGACTACGGTGTTTAACTTGTGTACTTTTTCCAAAACATCGCCGCCTTTGATTAACAGACCCCGTTCTGCGCCCATCGCAGTCCCGACAAGAATGGCTGTTGGTGTGGCAAGTCCCAAAGCACAGGGACAGGCGACTACCATAACTGCGATCGCTAGCTTTAAGCTGATTAATAAAGGGGAGTGGGGAACTTCATGTGTAGTGTGGCTGATCATTTCCATACCACTAGACATGCTGACATCAGTCCAGATGTGAGTACCAAAAAAGTACCAAAAGACAAATGTTAATACAGATGCTGTTAGCACCCCGTAGGTAAAGTAACCAGCTACTGTATCTGCTAATTTCTGTACTGGGGCTTTCCGAGTTTGGGCGGCTTCTACTAAGGCGACAATTTGAGCTAAAGTTGTATCACTTCCAGTACGGGTTGTCTGAATAGCGATCGCTCCTGATTGGTTTAGCGTCCCTCCTGTCACCATATCGCCTGGTTGCTTGATTACTGGCACGGCTTCCCCAGTCAACATGGATTCATCCACCGTTGTTTTACCAACCACTACTTCACCATCGACAGGAATTTTATCACCTGGCAGCACTTGTACCCATTCACCAACACGCACCTGTTCAGCAGGAATCTCTACGCTAGAAGATCCCATTCCTCCTTTCTCTGGGTTGGGAATCAATCGCGCTAAGAGTGGCTGGAGTGCTAACAATTTCCTAAATGCGGCAGCAGCACGACCTCTAGCTTGTTGCTCTAATGTCCTTCCTAAGAGAATAAAGCCCAGCATCATTACTGGTTCGTCAAAGAAGCACTCCCAACCCATTTTGGGAAAAAGCAACGCTACTAAGCTAGCAATGTAGGCTGTCAGCGTTCCCAATCCCACGAGGGTGTTCATGTTAGGCGCATTTCGCCGCCAGCCCAGCCAGCCATCTACTAAAATCGGGCGACCGGGAATTAATAGTGCTACTGTCGCCAGTCCACAGTGAAACCAGATGTTATTTAGTACTGGTAGCATTGAGCTACCAAGATTACCAAAATGTCCACTTCCCGACAATAACAGCAAGATTGCAGCGATCGCTAACTGCCTTATAGAAGATCGCATTTCTTTGCGTTGTCGTTCTGCTGGGTCTGGTAAAGTAGATATCTCGCCTGCTACTGTGCCACTAGTTTTTCGGGGTTGAGTCGGGAATCCAACGGCTGTTAATCTCTGTGCTAGTGCATCTGCATCTACCGCACCAGTTTCTGACTCTACAACTGCTACCTCTGTGGCCAGGTTCACACAGGCACTCTTGACTCCTGGATGTTGGGTTAGCTGTCGCTCTACTGCATTCACACACCCAGCACACTTCATACCCCCAACATCGAGAATAATTTTCTCTAGGATTGGGTCAAATTCTGGGGCTAGCTTAGTTTTTGGGACAAGTTGCATGGCAAGTGTTTAGATTCGCTACAGAAATTCAACGCCTGACTAAAAGCGTCTCTAATTTGAGCGTAGGCGAAATATGGAACTATGACTGTATGTCAACCCTATTAAATTTCTTAATTTATCGGATCTCGCTGAGGGTCAATGACTGTTCCATACCGCGTTACTTTATAAAACTTACAGAGTGTGGGTAACACATTCCATTGTTACTTATAAGTGTTAACCTACGTTTTAAGGCTTAAATGATCCAATTTAAATTGAAGAAAATTTTTAATGAAATTAACTCAAAAACTGGGCATTGCTACTGCTGGTCTTGTTCTGGGCTGCGCTGGTGTTGGTTTACCTTCTGCGGCACAAGCTGCAACATTCCTCTTTGACGGGAGCGGCACACCCGAAGCTGTTGGTTGGCAATTATACAGTTCTGTAGATCAACTGAATGGTGCGATAAGGGTGACACCACAATTCACTGGTAGACCGAGTGATGTCTTGAGTGTTAGTACTACCGGAACAGCAATTAATCTGTATACCAGAGAGATTGATGCTACTAACTATATAATTTCAATGGGTGTAAAAGTACTGCGTTCTTCTTTCAACTCTTTCGACTATGGTTTGGGTTTGTCACCCTTCACCCTAGATCGTGCTAATTCATTAACTATAGGCGAAAAAAGTATACAGTGGTCTGACTTAGTAGGGGATAGCTTTGCAATCGACACTTCTGTTTTTCATGAATATGCAATTAGCTATATAGATGGCAACCTGAATGTCTACGTGGATAACTCTTTTGACGACATCATTGCAGGTACTGCGACTCCTGTACTAACACGTATTGGTGTAACACCACAAGACGAAAGTATAGTTGGTACTGTGGCATTTGGCGACCAGTCTAATGACAGTATTGATTTCCCTAATTGTTGTGTGAATTCAGCTTACCAATTGGATTTTATTCGATTTCAGTCACTTGATAACGTCACCTCAGTACCCGAACCCAGTACTAACCTTGCTCTCTTCTTCTTTGGACTTGGTGGCTTACTCATAAACAAGAAGCTAGCATCTTCTCGAAGAAGATAATTTAAACACCTTGCATGTAATGCCAACTCAGAAATATTTTACATTAGTTTTTAATTTTGAGAGAAGTCAAAGCGGCGGCTTCCCTGGACTCTGAGCGCCGGAAATCTGAACTTCTCCTATCGGAGACGCTACGCGAACGGTGATTTGGAATTTTAAATTCCCCCACAAAGGGTTGACGGCTCCAGCGTAGATAAGTCACATAGATAATAGCTACCACCTGCATTGGCATGATTACAATCAGGCTTTTTAAGAAATAGTTAATTTCCAAATGAGACATAACGCTGAAATACCCTATGCCCAATAAGAAGAATATTCCCCAGTTAAGCTGTTTAGGTTTGAGAATGAGCATATCAAAATGCAACGCGAAAGTCATTAGTCATTAGTTATTAGTCATTAATCCAAGAGAAACCACGCCCACAAGAGACGTGGTTTGAATTAATCCTAATTATTAGTTTTTTTTGCCCAGAAGGGGCGAGGTATGTACCAAAAACTTTTTATCAATAAAAAGAGAAATAATCAGCCTCCAGCATGAACTACCTTCTTGCACTAAAACCAGCCCTGCTTCTTCACAAAGTAGGTATTTACAAATTCTTCAGGGGGCTTATTCAAGTAGATCATGCCTTCAATTAAACCTACAATTAGCATAATTAACAAGGCAATACCGTAGGTGAAAGAACCTCCGACTACAGAAATCACTAACATGATAAAGCCTTCTGGAGCGTATCCTAGAATAAATTTATGAACCCCAAATCCTCCAAGGATAATGCCACAGTAACCAGCTAGAAGTTGTTTGGTAGGGTGACTGGGGTTGAGATTTGACATATTTTGTGCTGCTCCTTGATAAGTGATGTATAAAAATAAAGTCTTTATTGTAATCAAAGCAAATACATTTACTTGCTTAATAAATATATTTTTAATTTTTTCAGTACAAGTAAGCCCCAAGACAAATAACTAAAATCAGCGTACTTCTATCCCAGAGGAGACGTTAAAATTTCTTCCGGCTATGCCGGAAAATTTGGCGCTCCTTAATAACTTTTGGTAGATTTGATGATTGCAAACCCTGGTGCGGCAATTTTGCAGATTTTTAAATAAGACATTTATCTTAAGAAGGATGAACCTCAATAATCAGCGAAAACTGCTACACCACTTTTTACAAGTCCATCAGTATTATTTCCGGATTTTTTTGCGATGCCGAATAGCCCGTGGTAGACATCGCTTCCATCGGGCGTGAAACGCCATCGCACCAATGACGAGATATAACTAGTAAATTGTTCTTACCTATGCAGATAAAATCAGATATTTTTGTTTTTAGCAATAGTAATTATCTAGTACTAATTACTACCTAAAACAAATAAACTTAATAATGTACCACTATTCCAGAGGCTGTGGAGGAGCATAGGAGCAAGGAGGTTGCGCGATCGCGTGTAAACGACCCCTAAGACAATCCCCAATGCAGTCAGGGGAAGAATTTCCGACAAACTGAGGTGAGCGATCGCAAACAATAAGCTACTGATCAGAATCGCTCCCCACACGGGTAAGTAGCGAGTTAGAGAGGGTAACAAAAAGCCGCGAAACAGAATTTCTTCAAAAAATGGAGCTGCGATCGCTGCTGTAAAGAAAAATATCCCAAGTGCTACACCATCTTGGCTTTCTAGCGCTAATTGCAACAGGGGGTTACTACCACCCTGTCCTTGCCATAGCTGTTGATTGATCAAAGATACCACCACAACTATAGGTAAAGCCGCGCAATAGCCTCCCAGTCCCCACAAAAACCATTTATCTTGAAAACGGAAGCGAAACCAAAATTCTGGTAATGGAAAAAAGCGCTTGAGAGAAAAATACAGCACTAACAGCGCACCCGATGCTACCAGTAAGTAACTAACTAAAACATAAAAAGCCTGAAGTCGCACATCACCCACAGGACGCGGGATCGGGAGGAGTGATAGCAATAAAGGCACAAAAATTTGCCCCATGAAGAAAAAGCCGACGACAAAAACCTGCAAAATCGTTTCACCATCCCAAGGTGTTGACCAAAGGACATCAGCATTTTGAGCTAGTAACGAGGCTTTTCCTTTCAACAAGCGTTGAGCAAATAAGAAAATCAGCAGTATTAGACCAGTTAAAGCTGCCAAGGTGGGAATAGTGCCAATAACTGCTAATTTGATCACCGCTTGAGTAGCAGATTCTTGTTGTGCTGCTTTAACTGCTGATAAAGCATCTTGTCGTTGCTGGAGTTGGTATAGCTGAACCAAAGCAGTAGAGCGGAACCAACCTTCTAAATTCTTTTGAATCCGTTCTTGAGAATTTTGGAGCAGACGGGGAGGATTGCTCCACAGTCCACTTAATACAACTGCGGTTTCTCCAAATTCTGGATTGATATCTGAGCGTTGTTGTAATTTGCTCCAAGTTTTAAGAGCTGTATCCGTCTGTCCTTGCTGTGCTTGTAAAATTCCTAGCCGCAGGTCTAATTCAGCGAGTAATTTTTGTAATTGCTTGAGGGACTGCTGTAACTGTTGCTGTCCTTGTTTAGAAGTTTTAGTAGTGGGAGGAACGTCCGGTAGAGGTTTCGGAGGTATGGGAGTTATTTCAGGTTGAGAGCGTAATTGTGCAAGTTTATTGTTAACTTTATCTAAATTAGCTTCAACTGATTGACGCGCCTCTTGATACTGCTTTGTGGCGTTTTCCAGGGGTTGCTCACCAAGTATTGCGTCCCGAATCGCCTGGAGATTGCTATCACTGCTATCTTCTGATTGCCAAGCTTGGGCTTGTAGAGCAATATTGGTTTGGTATAGTTCTAGGCGACTTTGGAACTGAGGTTCTTGCCAACTACCGAATAAAGCTGAAACTGCCAACAGAACTGCTATAGGCGTCAGTATAAAAATTAAAATCAACCGCTTGAGTGTCATCTATCCCCCTTTAACTGACCAGTGGGGAGCGCGTCCCCCTTGGGAATTATCGCAAGAAAAAGTCAGAGGTGGATAGATATCATCAATATTATAAGTTTGCTATGAATCTGCGATGTCTACGACGGGCTACGCCTACGCACCCACCATGTTAAATTACAACCCATTGCACTGCTTACCCTCCGCCGAGGATCTGCCCGATTCAGACGATGAACCTGTGGATAATCAACTACAACATTTGATTCCGGGCTTGTTAGAAGCCATCTTAGCTTGGCTGTGGACAAACCGGATGGATTGGTTTTTTGGCGTTGATATGGGGATATATTACGATCCTGAACTACCGCCGATTGTGCCCGATGGGTTTTTAAGTTTGGGAGTCGAGCGAGTTTTTGATGAAAACTTGCGTTTAAGTTATGCCTTGTGGGAAGAAAAGGTGATGCCAATTATGGCACTGCGGAACAACGCGCTCAAAGGCTGGCACAAGAATTGCGAAGGTTGGGGATAGATCCAGATTCTTTGAGTTGATTTTGTGGGGTGCGATCGCTTTATTAACTGATAGTTCATTCAGATAAACCTAGTCTTTGCTTGACAGATTGCCAGGTTGAACCTTGGTTTGGGTTTTGGCGATGCATCTCCAAACGTCTATCTAATTCTTGTTTTTGCTCATCGTTGAGAGGAACTTCATCGGGTGTATTAAGAATGCTGTCCCATAAGTCCTCGGCAAGCTGTATACGTTCAGATACGCTTAGTTCTGAAATATCAACTTTTAATATGGGGTGCATGGTTATTGTTAATGTTATTGCTCAATATAATCTTATTTTAGATTATAAATTCCTTCTCTTCTTCCCAATCAAGTAAAGCATCTAGTTTACCTGATTCGGTAAATGTTCTAGCAGCTACTAAACAGTGCAGCAAATAAACACACATTTTCGCAGGATAATTTTTTTCTTGTCCACCAACTACTAATGTTTCTATTTCATCAGATTTTGATAAATCAACTAAAATCTCAAAAAATTTGTTATTAAAAGTTGCATTTACAACATATTTAGCTGACTTACCGCCTCCAATATTCATGTAAGTCTCATCATCATATTTCAAGGTTACTAAAGTTTTGCTTTTGTCATCTAACTCGCGGATGGCTGCTTCGATTTGAATCCAATTTGGATATTTTATTAACTCACCTTGATTGCTATTAGTAACCCATTTTTCTGCTGATAGCTTGAATACTAAACTTGTTTCGCTTTTTTGTGGCAAATCGGGCCAGCGATCGAAACCAAGTAACTTACCAATCTCAGAATTTTTCCAAAAGGCTTGACGTTCAGCATAGGTCATTATCACATTTGTTCCCACCCGGATTTGCTCAGGAGTCAACAAACGTGGGGATTCCCCATTGGCTTTCGTGTCTTCTGATGAAGGCTGCGGCGTTGTCTCTTGAGAATTTGAACACATAGCCATCTTCTCCTGGGGCAATGTTTGTTGCGCCCACATACTGCATTTTGATTATGTCTCTATAGTAGTCAAAAGCTGAATCTAGAGATACAAGAATACAATACTTTGAGTTGAGTAAGTTCGGACAAACAAATACAAGCGTAGATTTTGGTAATCTTTCTGGTTAAATATATTTAATACCATTACAAAAGACTTGAAGGCACACGTATGGGACAAGGGTTTACTCCAGAGACGAATGTAGATAAGTTCCTGAGACTCTATGCAGACGGAAAAAGAGATTTTCAAAACATAAACTTGAAACAAGCATATCTCGCAGTCGTAAATTTGTCAGAGGTGAATCTGAGAGGAGCAAACCTACAATTATCATTCTTACAGGAGGTAGACCTGCAAGGAGCAAACCTGGAGGGAGCTAACCTGAAAAAAGCCGACTTATCAGAAGCAAATTTAGAAGGAGCTTATCTGCGAAAAGCAAACTTGCAAGGGACAAAGTTGATAGGGACAGAAGTACGTAGAGCAAACCTACAAGAGGTAAATCTGAGACAAGCAGATTTAGGAGGTGTTAGAAACTTAAGTATGGCAGACTTGCTTGCAGCAGATATGCAAGGCGCTAACTTAGAGACGACAAACCTAGAAAAGGTAAACCTGCAAGGAGTTAACCTGAGAAAAGCTAACCTGAAAACAGCACGTTTATTTGAAGCTGACCTGAGTAGCGCCGAACTTCAAGATGCAGTTTTTCAAAGCGCTTTTTATAACGAAAAAACTCGTTTTCCTGAAGATTTTGATCCAGTTACTGCTGGAATGTATTTAATTGCTCCTAAAGTGTCATTGCAAGGGGCAAACCTGGTCGAAGCATTGCTATTTGAAGTCGATTTAAGTGAGGCAGATTTAACAGGCGCAAACTTAACTGAAGCACATTTGGGTAAAGCTAACCTACAAGGAGCAACCTTAAAGGGAGTATTCTTTAATAGTGCAGAACTATTACAGACAAACTTATCTGGTGCAGACCTAACAGGAGCAGATTTAAGTTTCGCAAGTCTTAAAGAAGCAATAATTTTCGATGCCAAATTTCCAGATGCTTGCTACAACAGACGTACTGAATTTCCTCAAGGGTTTGACCCTGTAAGTGCTGGAATGCGTTGGATTGATATTGATATTGATTAGTAATGTAGAGTAAACCTCTCATGAAATGGAAAATAGCTTTTTAATTCTATCTACCGAATACAACTTCATTGGATGCCCATTCTTGAAATATGGATTTTTTCTGATCCCATCTGGCTCTCCCAACTGCTTGATTTGTTGTGAGGTTAAACCCAGTTCATCTTTTAATGTTGTGGCTGACTTGAATTCAAGTTGATTACCTTGCTCATCTACTGGATAAAAATTACATACACAGTCTAGTATTTGGATATAGGGATTACCAGACACTAATTCTTCAAAATCTAAATCATTAATTTCACCATCCCTAGATAGTAAAATGACCTTGCTTGATTGCATATCTATAACCAATTCACCCAATTCATTATAGTTTTTTAATACTTCTATTATCCAATCAATATCTATCTTGAGTTTTATCATAAGAACTTTTCCAATTAATAGTTATTATAAAAATATCCTAATTTTGTAGTATTTGACAATACTTTATCAAAAATAGCGTTAATTTTATTAGTTTATAGTAGCTGTTGTAAACTACCCTAACTTATCCCGCACCCAAGCGCGAAAGGATTTTAGCAAAGCAATTTCACCCATACTTTTACTCTGCTCAATAAATCTGCTTATCTCACTCACCGAAACTATAGGAAAGGCAATACTAAACTTACACTCAACATATTGCTCCTCTATCAACTGATAAAATTTCAAATTTTGCCCGTCGTATCTCCAAAGTTCAGTTACACCCAATGCTGAATAAATCCCCAATTTGTTAACCGAACTGCTGGTAATGTCAATCTCAATTGCTAAGTCAGGCGGCGGATCATTTTCTAAATCTAAAGTTTCCTTACCTCTAATAGCTAGTTCATTCTGAATATAGTAGCAAGTATCTGGTTCTATTCCCCGCTTTGATATTTTCTGCTTTAATGTTGTAGAACCAGCGCTTCTAATTTCAATTCCTAATTCTTCAGCTAAGACTAAAATAAAACGGTTAAATTGAATTTTGGAATTTTCATGTTCAAAAAGTGGGGTCATGATTTCTAAAACACCGCAGTCATAAGCAAACCGAGAACCTCTATCTTCACCTGTATCTCTCAGCAAGGCTTCAAAGGTTTCCCAGCTAATGTTATGTAGCACTGTTCTTTGTTCAGCAGACGTTGACTTGACAAGCATATCTCAGAAAAAATAAGCCAGTAATTATATTTATCAATTAGGTACGCTTTAACCTATCTTTCCCCGCACCCAAGCACGGAAGGATTCCACCAAATCAATTTCATCCATAGTTTTACTTTGCTGGATAAATCTATTCATATCACTAACAGAAATTAAAGGAAAAGCTATACTAAACTTAATCTCAATATACTGGCTTTCTACTAATTGATAAAATTTTAAAACTTCACCGTTATATCTCCATAATTCTGCTACACCTAAAGCCGCATAAATATTAAATTTATTAACAGAACTACTAGTAATATCAATTTCAACGGCTAAATCCGGTGCTGGGTCTGTTGTTAAATCTAATTCTTGTTTACCTCTAATTAGTGGCTCATTTTGAATATAATAGCAACTATCGGGTTCTATTCCCTTTGCTATTGGTTTACGTTTTAATGTTGTAGAACCAGCACTTCTAATTTTAGTTTTTAATTCTACTGCTAAAGCGAATATAAATCGGTCAAACTGAATTTTAGGATTTTCGTGTTCAAAAAGTGGAGTTATGATTTCTAGAACACCGCAGTCATAAGCAAACCGAGAACCTCTATCCTCACCTGTATCTTTCAGTAAGGCTTCAAAAGTTTCCCAGCTAACGTTGTCTAAGACTGTTCTTTGTTCTGCAAGGGTTAACTTAACAAGCATATTACAATCCTTTTTTCATCAGGATGTTAGATAAAATCCCGATGATTTTATTTATCTCATTAATATAATACTCGCCCAAGTCAATTTCAAGCACTTGCCCAATGAGCTTGAGAAACTTCTAGTTAGTTAGAGTGATGACAATACCATAATTTGTCTGAATGTTATTGCCCTCACGTTCATTAAACTCCAGATAATTAAATTGTGCCAAATATTAGCAAGATAGATTGCTGATATTTGGCACAATTAGAATCTGAATATTTTGTAACTTTAACCAAGGAAACCCGCAAAAAAGTCCAGAGTTTCCTTCAGTGCTTTGATGAAAATATCAATTTCCTCGCGGGTATTGTAGAAAGATAGACTTGCTCGTGCGGTTGCAGCAAGACCTAAGTAACGGTGTAATGGTTGAGTACAGTGGTGTCCAGAACGAATAGCAACGCCTTCTTGATCTAATAATGTAGATAAGTCGTTAGCGTGGACTTCCCCGGCGGTGAATGACGCAAGAGCGGCTCTACCTTCACCTTTAGCATTTGGTTTGGGGCCGTAAATTCTAATTTGAGGAATTTGCTCTAATTGTTGGAACAAATAAGCTGTTAATTCTGCTTCGTAGGCGTGGATTTTATCCATGCCGATACTGCTAAGATAATCTATTGCAGCACCAAGTGCGATCGCTTCTCCAATTGCAGGTGTACCAGCTTCAAATTTATGCGGTAATTCTGCATAAGTAGAATGGTCTAAATACACCTCTGCAATCATCTCACCACCACCAAAAAATGGCGGCATTGATTCTAACAATTCCAACTTGCCATACAAAAATCCTATCCCAGTTGGCGCACACATTTTATGACCAGAAGCTACCAACCAGTCACAATCTATCTGCTGCACATCGATAGGGAAGTGGGGAACACTTTGACAAGCATCAACTAAGAATTTAGCACCGTAGCTGTGAGCGATCGCACCAATTTCTGACACTGGGTTAATGCAACCCAAAGCATTGGAAATATGCACCACTGACACCAACTTGGTTTTGTCAGAAATCAGTTTTTTAAACTGTTCTAAATCAAAAGTTTCTTCTGGTGTTAGTTCCACAAATTTCAGTAATGCACCTGTTTTTTGCGCCACCAACTGCCAAGGTACAATATTACTGTGGTGTTCCATCACCGACAGAATAATCTCATCTCCCGGCTGCAAATTGTTCATTCCCCAACTGTAGGCTACTAGGTTAATCGCCTCACTTGCGTTGCGGGTGTAGACAATTTCCTGACGCGATGCAGCATTAATAAATTTGGCAACTTTATCTCTAGCACCTTCATAAGCATCAGTAGCTTTAGCACTCAGGATATGAGCACCGCGATGCACGTTAGCATTATATTGCTCGTAATAATCCCGTAGGGTATTTAATACGAACAAAGGCTTTTGTGATGTCGCAGCATTATCGAGATAAACCAGGGGTTTATCGTTGACTTTCTGATGCAATATCGGGAAGTCAGCGCGAACTTTATCAGCAAGGGTTTTGGTAGGAGTAAAAGTCATTGGTAGATTAATTATTAGTCATTAGTCAGTACAAACGCGATTAATCGCGTCTGTACAATGGTCATTAGTCATTAGTCAGAGACTTAAGATTATTGACTGTGTTTAACAGGATTTCTCCTAGAGAAGGAACTGGTATTTGGTTAATAACTTCAGCAGCGAAGGCGTTAATTAACAACTTCCGAGCATCGTTTTCATCAATTCCCCGACTTTGCAGATAGAATATTTCATCATCTTCCAATTGGCTAACGGTAGCACCGTGGGCGCACTTTACATTATCCGCAGTAATTTCCAATTGGGGTTTGGTATCAACTCTGGCTTTAGATGATAGCAGCAAATTGCGATTCAACTGGGCTGCATTTGTTAACTGCGCTAGTTTGGGTACAAAAACTTTACCATTGAACACCGCATGAGCGCGATCGCCTACAATACATTTATGCAATTGCTCACTTGTACCGTGAGGATAATTGAGTGCGATCGCACTGTGAGTATCAGACAACTGCTTACCAGTAATCACCGTCAACCCATTGAGAGTAGTTTGTGTCTGCTCACCAGTTTGCAAAATTTCCAAATTGTGCCGCGACAACTTCGCCCCTAAAGTTATGGCATGACAAGTATATCGACTATCACGAGCCTGTGCGATCGCAGTCTTCCCAATATGAAAAGCCTCTGCACCTTCCTGCTCAACCCTAGTGTGACTCACCTCAGCATTGTCACCAACCCAAACTTCCGTAACAGCATTAGTAAAAGATACTCCCTCTTTCTCTGCGCTCTCTGCGCCTCTGCGGTTCGTATACTCCTCAACCAACGTCACCTGCGAACCACTTTCCGCCACCACCAAACAACGCGGCTGTGAAATCGTCGGTGTCTCACCCGCAACCGAAATAAACAGCAGATGAATTGGCGTCTCAACTACCACATTCTTCTTCACCCACACCACAGCTGCATCACTTATCCCAGCCGTGTTGAGAGCGGTAAAAACTTCCTGCGCTCCCTCAGCTTGAGCTAAATACTGGTGTACACCCTCCTGCTCAACCACAGGTAAGCCAGCTAAATTACTCACCATAATTCCAGATGGCAAATCTGAAACTGCGGATAACTCCGGTGCATAAACGCCGTTGACAAATACCAAACGACTGTTAGGCGCTTCGCTTAGAGTCAGCGACGAGATATCAGTTTGTATTGATTGCGTCTCTACATTAAATCGGAACTGTCGCAGAGATGACAAATCAGTAAATCGCCATTCTTCCTCGCGGGTGGTGGGAATAGTCGAGTGGCGTACCCAATTAGCAGCACCTTCACGTAAATGCTGCAACCAACCTTCTGTTTTCGTTGCCGTTACTTGATCTAATAATTCAGTTAGATACGCATCTTTTTCTAGCAAAGTAGATGTCAAATTGACTGTATCCGAGTTAGGAATTGGACTAGGAGATACTTGAATACTCATTACACACCCACCTCAGCGGCTGCAAATTCTTCCAGCACCCAGTCATAACCGCCAGACTCCAATTTTAGTGCCAATTCCTTACCACCACTCGTAATAATTTGCCCTTGTGCCATTACATGCACAAAATCTGGCACAATATAATCGAGTAATCGCTGATAGTGGGTAATCAAAATTGTGGCATTTTCTGGACTTGCCAGTTGATTTACCCCATTAGCCACGATTCTGAGCGCGTCAATATCCAAACCCGAATCAGTCTCGTCCAAAATTCCTAACTTTGGTTCTAGCAACGCCATTTGCAGAATTTCATTGCGCTTTTTCTCACCACCAGAAAACCCTTCATTCAAACTGCGACTGAGAAAGCTGGGATTCATCTTCACCACATCCAGCTTTTCCTCAATCAAATCGTCAAAATCAAAAGCGTCTATTTCTTCTAAACCTTGCGCCTTGCGACGGGAATTGTACGCCACCCGCAAGAAATCCAAATTACTCACACCCGGAATTTCTAACGGATACTGAAACGCCAAAAACACACCACTTCTGGCGCGTTCTTCCGGTTCCAATTCCAGTAAATTTTGCCCCTGGAAAATCACCTCACCGCCAGTCACCTTATACGCCGGATGCCCAGCCAACACTTTAGAAAAAGTACTTTTTCCAGAACCATTCGGCCCCATAATCGCATGGATTTCACCCGATCGCACCTCAAGATTTACACCCTTAAGAATCGGTGTCCCATCAACATTAGCCGTCAGATCCCTTACTGACAGCACAATTTCACTATTTTCAATAATCATGTTGTCTCTCTTCTTTTTTGGTTCGTAGTAGGCACTTTAGCGCTTTTAGGCAGCACTAAAGTGCTGACTACAAGCGTTAATCTTTTCAGTTCGGAACGGTTTTCCAGCACTAAAGTGCTGACTACAAGCCCTATCCAACACTGCCTTCCAACTTCAAACTCAATAACTTATCAGCTTCCACAGCAAACTCCATTGGTAGCTGATTGAAAACATCCTTACAGAAGCCGCTAATCATCATTGAAATGGCATCTTCTGAAGAAATACCCCGTTGAGCAAAGTAGAATAACTGATCTTCCCCAATCTTAGAAGTAGAAGCTTCATGCTCCACCTTCGCAGCGTTATGTTGTACCTGGATATAGGGGAAAGTGTTGGCATGAGCATTATCCCCAATCAGCATTGAGTCACATTGAGAATAATTTCTCGCGCCTTTAGCCGTCGGGTTAACTTTCACCAAACCCCGGTAGCTATTACTGGATTTACCTGCGGAGATTCCTTTAGAAATAATTGTACTGCGGGTATTTTTACCTACGTGAATCATCTTACTGCCAGTATCGGCTTGCTGCATATGATTTGTCAGTGCCACGGAGTAGAATTCACCCACAGAGTTATCACCCACCAACACACAACTAGGATATTTCCAAGTAATTGCCGAACCTGTTTCTACTTGAGTCCAGGAAATCTTGGAATTTACACCCTGACACAAACCGCGCTTGGTGACAAAGTTGTAAATACCGCCTTTACCATTGGCATCTCCAGCGTACCAGTTTTGGACGGTGGAGTATTTAATTTCGGCGTTATCGAGGGCGACGAGTTCCACAACGGCGGCGTGCAGCTGGTTGCTGTCATACATCGGTGCGGTGCAACCTTCGAGGTAAGAAACATAACTACCTTCTTCGGCGACAATCAAAGTCCGCTCAAATTGTCCCGTGTCACCAGAGTTGATGCGGAAGTAGGTAGACAGTTCCATTGGGCATTTGACGCCTTTAGGAATGTAGACAAAAGAACCATCGCTGAATACGGCGGCGTTCAAGGCGGCAAAGTAGTTGTCAGCTATGGGAACGACGCTACCCAGGTATTTTTTGATTAGTTCTGGGTGTTCCTGCAATGCTTCCGAAAACGAACAGAAAATAACGCCGTCTTCCGCTAGCTTTTCTTTAAATGTAGTGGCGACAGAGACGCTATCGAAAATCGCATCGACGGCGACGTTTGCCAGTCGCTTCTGTTCAGATAGGGAAATGCCTAACTTCTCAAAGGTTTCTAAAAGGGTTGGATCAACTTCATCCAAGCTGTTTAGTTTTTCTTTCTTGCGTTTTGGCGCTGAGTAGTAAATGATATCCTGATAATTAATTGGCGGATACTTTACATTAGGCCAAGTTGGTTCCGTCATTTTTTGCCACTGGCGATAAGCTCTGAGGCGAAAGTCCAGCATGAACTGCGGCTCGTTCTTTTTAGAGGAGATCAAGCGAACAACGTCCTCGTCTAGTCCACGCTCAATTGTGTCAGCTTCAATATCGGTGACAAAGCCGTACTTGTAGGGTTGGTTGACTAAGGTTTTGACAGTGGCACTCATCAGTAATAATCTCTCTTGTTCAGAACTCTTTTAGGATGGGAGGCGGGCTGTGGCTAACCGATTCCCATATCACGTTACGGAATGGTTACACGGCTGCTAGAATAGTGGTGGATAATAAAACAACAGCTATGTTGTTTAACTTATCTTCATTTTACGCTAAATTAACAACAACAATGTTGTCAAAGTCAAATTTTCAAAGAAATTTTTGGGACGTTCGCTGAACGTCTTGCACCAACTATAAGATGGCGACTACCCACCAGTCCTCAACCAAGCAAGATATCCTAGAATATCTGCATAAACACGAAAAAGCAACGGCTTTGGAGCTAGCTGAAGTTTTAGACGTTACCCCCCAAGCGATTCGTCGCCATCTCAAGGATTTGGAGACGGAGGAGCTAGTTTTGTATTCATCAACAGTACAGGCGGCGGGGATGGGGCGTCCGCAGCATCTTTATCAACTGAGTCGTCAGGGACGCGATCACTTGCACCGAACAATGAGCGATCGCTTTGGCGATGGCCACGGAAATTTTGCGGTTTCGCTGCTAGACACCTTAGCCGAAACGGTAGGACACGAGCAATTCAAATGGATTTTACAGAAACAGTGGGAGCGCAAAGCACTAGAATACCGCGCTCGCGTGGGTAACGGTTCACTGCGAGAACGTGTAGCCAACTTAGTAGAGTTGAGAAAAGCTGAAGGCTTCATGGCAGAGTGTCATCCTGTTGATGTGAATGACTCCTTTGAGAGCGATCGCTTTATCTTAATGGAGCATAACTGCGCCATTTCCAATGTTGCCGAGTCTTTCCCCAGCATCTGTGGTCATGAATTAGAAATGTTTGCAGCCGTCTTACCTGATTGTACCGTAGAACGCACCCACTGGATTATCGATGGCGAACATCGTTGTGGCTATTTGGTACAAATTCGTCATTAGTCATTAGTTATTAGTCATTTTCTAATACCCAATACTTCGACTTCCCTCGGCTTACTTCGACTAGCAAGAGTACAAGTCGCTCGGCACAAGTGCTCCATGCTCAATACTTCGACTTCCCTCAGTTTACTTCGACTAGCAAGAGTACAAGTCGCTCGGCACAAGTGCGAGAGTACAGGTGCCCAATGCCCAATACCCAACTAAATTTGAGATAGCATTTCATTTATGGATGTACCACCACAGCAACCATCAACACAATTTTTAACCCTGGAAGAGTCAGCAAAAGTAGATGCGGCTTTGTTGTCTTCCCCAGAAAAGTTTTTAACAAGATTGACAATTTCATCACTTAAGCTTTTGAAGCATATTGCTCAAGAGTACGGTGTTGCTATTGAAGATTTAACAGCACAGCAAGTAATTGCCTGGTTTGAAAAAGATGGCAAAATCCGACGTGAACAGGGCATTGAAGGTTCATATCTGAAATGGTGAACTGTGGTACTAAAGTTTGCATTTTCGGTATAGCCTAAAAATAGCTCTACGTAACGCCAACAGTAATCACCTCCTGTTCTGTGTTTATCTGTGGTTAATTATTTTTTCTGTACCTTACCTATATGGGAACCACTATAAACATAAAAGCACCTTGAAAAAGGTGCTTTTAAAGTTGATAACAACATTTTGTTTGTCAAACAATTATTTAAGCATTGTAATTGTTAGCCCGAGGACTACGAGCTCCAGTTGCGGCTCCAATCATTGAGGCTATTAAACCCAACAAAGAACCAAACACAAACCACCACAATCCCGAACGTAAATTAGCTGCTGCATCACGAGCTTGTTGGGCACTGATGTTTGCTTGTGGTACATTAACACCACCTTGCTGTTGTACCTGGTTTATGACTTCCCCAGCGTTAGAAGCAGCAACACCAAAAGCACCAGATACTCCGTTTGCTAACAGCCATGAGCTAACTGCTAAAGTCGTTGCCCAAAGAATTGCACCGTTAAGAAGAGCTGTATTGCGGTTCATCGGCCCACAAGCACGGGCTGTAACCCAACCACCAGTAAATAGGGAAATTAGTAAAGCGATAGTTGACCAAAGCCCCGCATTCCCCGCAGCGTTAGAGGCAATTGTTCTGGGTGCACCTGAACCTTCAACTGTGCCTGCCGCAAACGCACCAATCATAGCACTCAAAATTAATTGAGTGGCTAAAGCAACCAACAAACCAGAAATAATTGGCCCCCAGCGAACAAGATCATGATAATCAGCTACTCGGCCTGCTACCACAGGCTCAGTAGCAATACCTTCATTACCTGTCCGATTTACGTATGACATAGCTTATGTTCTCCAGTGCTGTTTCAGCAAAGTTGCTGCTCAGGTATATTCATGTTTATGCTTAAAATTAAATAGCTAAATCATCTATTTTTATATCTATCAATAGAAAGAGTTAATAGGTATATCTTTAGTGAGAATTTTTTTTAACAATTTTTAATATTAAATCTCTGAATAATTTTTTATTCAATAAAATTTCATTAAAATTTTGAAATTAAAACACAATTAATTATTAAATTTTATGAGAAACCAGCTTTAATTGTGTATGCAATTAGAGTTAAGACAAAACTTTGTAACGATTGTCAAAAGTAAATAATCAAAAATTAACGCATCCTCACAGCAGTGCCTGTGGCAGTAATCAGCAAAAGAACTCCTGACTGGTCAATATTGATTGTGCCAGTATCAATCTCAATCCCAATCACAGCATTTGCTCCTAAACGTTGTGCTCGTTGTTCTAATTCTTCTAATGCCTTGCGTTGACCCTGCTCAAATAGACGCTCATAGCTACCAGTGCGTCCACCAATAATATCTCGAATACCCGCTAAAAAATCCCGCAAAAAATTACTACCGTAGACTACTTCTGCTGTCACAATGCCTAAGTAGGACTCAATAACGGCTCCTTGAATCACATCAGTGGTAGTTATAATCATAAATTAGCCTCCCAGATTGCATATAGGTTGATATTTATTATTAAAACACACATACCAAACTAGTTTGAATTGATACAAGCTTGCTAAACATTTTCTTACATAATTTTAGATTGCGAGCGTATTTGCGCTCTCACTTGCTGGCTAAAAACTAGCATTTGAAAAAACATTTAACTTGTTAAATTTATCTTAACGTGTAATGTCCAAAAAAGGATATAAACGCCTGGATAGCGGCTTCCTAAAGGGTAGTATAAAACTGTGAATAATTGGATACAAAGTCAGCAAATTCTTCAAGAAAACAACAAGCAGGAATCAATGTTAAATCCTCTAAAATTGGCGGTTCGCTTTCTAAAATTAAGCTAGACGCCTGTTGGGTTTTTCTGACTTATACGTATAAATACTAGTAAAAAGTGTCATTTTGCTAGCCTAATGAGTTATACGTGAGTAATTTCATTTAAATTTGATATCTTATACTTCCTTATTCAGTAAAAACTCTGTAATTTAGTGCTGATGTAAAGACAGAGTCAATGAATTATTAACATCTTAATTAATACGAAGAAATACAGTTTTCAAAAGTCCATATTTTTGTTTTAATGTACAAGAAAAAAGTCCTCTAAAATTTCAGGAAATTTACTGTGTACAAGCCAACATCATTTGTGCTGAGTGTGGTGTTATTAGGATGTTTTTCTTTGACTATACCTTCAGTGGCTCAGGCTCAGGTATCAGTGGCGCAAGGCAAAAACCCAGAGTTAAAGCAACTACTAGAAGAAGGACGGAGGTTAGTGGATACGGGCGATTATGGTGGTGCGATCGCAGTTTATCAGCAAGCAGCTAGGTTAGATGCCAAAAATGCTAAAATTCATTCAGGTATTGGGTATTTATACGCTCAACAGGGAAATTACCAGGCGGCATTAACAGCTTATCGTCGTGCGATCGCCATCAACCCTAACAATAGTGATTTTTACTACGCCGTGGCTTACATCAAAGCGAATTTGGGGGACACACCTGGGGCAAAAGAAGGCTACCGTCGGGCCATACAGCTGAACCGTAACAACGTTAACGCCTATTTAGGATTGGCTGTGACGCAATCTCGGATGGGAGACTATAATGCTGCTAGCTGGGCATACCAACAAGCAATCGACTTGGATAAGAATAACGCCCAGACTTATGAGTTAATGGGTTCGATGTATAAACAGCGCCGACAAACCAAACAAGCAAACAGCTTGCTTCAGAAAGCCCGTGACTTGTACAAGCGGCGCAATGACTCAGATGGCGTCAACAGGGTAGAAGCCATGCTGCGACAGTTAGGAGGATGAGGTTAATCTAACTGGCGTCCCGTTAATTCCACAAAAATATCTTCCAGATTAGAGGGACGCACCATCATTCCGGTTTTATCGGGCTGTTCATTCAAGTAGATATTTGCTGCTTCTAAGGATGGGAAAAACAGATATTCCCAACTACGAGCACCATCACTTCCCACATCAGACACACCTAATTGTTTCATCACCAAACCTTCACCGTGAGCAGAACGCAGCTGTTGTAAAGTTCCTAAAGAAATCAGCTTACCGCTATCCATAATACCGATGCGTCCTGGCTTGGTAGAACCAAAAGCATCGCACAAAAATTCGACCTCATCCATATAATGGGTCGTCAGTAGCATCGTCATTCCCTGCTTATTCAAATCCCGAATAATTTCCCAGAGGCGTCGCCTAGTTTGGGGGTCTAGTCCTACCGTTGGTTCATCCAAAAAGAGAATTTGCGGTTGATGCAATAAAGCTCTCGCAATCTGCAACCGTCGTTTCATACCCCCAGACAGGGTTTTTACCAAATCATTACGTTTGTCTGCTAACTCAACATACTCTAACCATCGATTAATGAGTTTTTGTCGCTGTGGGTTGCTAATGTGATGTAGCCTCCCATGCAGTTCCATATTTTCCCAAACGCTTAAATCGTTATCCACACTGGTTTGCTGCAAGACTACGCCAATACTCTGTTTTGCCAGCATTGCTTGGCTCATAACATCATATCCACCTACTTCTATCCGTCCTTGGGAGGGTTTTGTTAGTGTAGTCAGCATCCGAATTGTGGTTGATTTACCCGCACCGTTCGGGCCGAGTAGAGCAAATATTTCCCCCGCTTCAATTTGGAATGACAGGTCATTGACTACAGGTACATTGTTGTAAAACTTGTAGACATTTTCTAGAAAGACAGCAGCAGTCATAGTTATTTTGCTCCAATTAAAAATTTAAAATCCCCAATTGATGGTCACAAGCCGACCCACCCTGCGGGAAGCCGCAGAAGCATCTACACACTTATCTTGAAATTTAATTTCTCTTGGCGATTATATCTAGAATGACTGCAATTAATGTGTCTGGGTCTATTGGTTTTGCAACATGCTGCTGAAATCCGGCGGCTAGAGCTTGTTGGCGATTAACTTCTCCAGCATAAGCCGAGAGGGCTAAAGCCAAAATTTGCCCACCTTGTTCGGGTGGCATTGCTCGAATTTGTCGAATCAGCATATAGCCATCCATCTCTGGCATCCCAATGTCACTCAACAAAATATCTGGTGGTGATTGCTCTATCGCTTGCAGTGCTTCTATTGCCGATGTCACAATACTAACCTCTGCTCCCGCCTGCTCAAGGACAAAGCCTAAAAAATCACGGATATCTTCATCATCATCAACTATTAATAACCGTATTCCTGTCAGAGGTGAGGTGTTAAAAGTAAAAAATGATGAGTCCTCTTGTACTTTCTGGCTAGAACCTTGTGCTTTCATCAAGGGAAACCTGACATTAAAGATGGCTCCCTGTCCTTCTCCAGGACTGTCTACTTGAACAGTACCTCCATGCAGTTCAACCAGATGACGCACGATCGCCAGCCCTAACCCTAATCCGCCAAACTTTCTAGTTGTTGTCGCGTCCGCCTGACGAAAGGATTCAAACACGTAGGGGAGAAAGTCACGATTAATACCTTTACCCGTGTCGCTAACAGTAATTTGAGCCTGCGAGTCTTGGCACTCTAACCGAATTTCAACCCGTCCACCAGCGAAACTAAATTTTACAGCGTTAGTAAGCAAATTCCAAAATACTTGCTGTAAACGAGCAGAATCTCCCAAAATCTGCCCAATTTTTGGGTCAAATACTCTCTGAATTTGAATTGACTTCGCTTCTGCTGCTAAACGCACGGTTTCAATAGCTGCTTCAATCGTGGATGCCAAGTTAACAGGAGCCATTTCTAAATTGAGTTTGCCAGACAAGATGCGAGAGATATCTAACAAATCTTCAATTAATTGTGCCTGGAGTTTGGCATTGCGCTCGATTGTTTCCAAAGCAATAGCCGTTTTTGCGGCATTTAATGTCCCATTGCGAAGCAACTTAGACCAACCCAGGATAGGATTGAGGGGCGATCGCAATTCATGTGATAGCACTGCCAGAAACTCATCTTTAATCCGATTCGCTGTCTGAGCTTGTTCACGTGCAGCTTGCTCACGCAAAAAAAGTTGTTCGCGTTCAGCTTCCGCTTGCTTTTGCTTTGTAATATCGCGTGAGACGACTAAGAGTTGTGCAATAATTCCTGATGCATTTCGGACGGAAGTAACAATCACATCCCACCATTTTGGCTTACCCTTTGCTGTGGGGCAGTAGCCCTGAAATTGACCGACATTACCTGTTTTGGCTGCGGCGATCGCCGCTTTGGCATTTTCTCGGTCTTCGCCTTGCCAAAAACCAATCCACTCGGCGTTAAGAATGGACGCAGGATCATCAATATCTAGAAGATGCAACCCGCCTTGATTCAAGTAGAGTAGCCGCCCATCTAACGTTAAAACTTTGATGCAATCATGACTGCTCTCCAAAATTCGTTGCTTTAACTCTTCACTTTCTCTCAGGGCTGCTTCGGTAAGTTTGCGTTGCGTAGCTTGCCGATAGGCATCGCTGATATCCTTGAAAAGGACGGCGACTTTTCGGTGCTGCGGCTGCCCAATGCGAAATGCAAAAACGTCGAACCAACGTTGTAGGGCAACAGCGCAATTCTCAAAGCGAACGGGTTCGCCCGTCATGGCGACTTTGCCGTAAATTTCAAACCAATGCTTTTCATGATTCGGAGCCAGCTCGCGCATCCTTTTGCCTTGTACGTCTTTGAGTCCCGTTTGTTTCTCAAAGGAGGGACTGATTTCTAAAAAGCGGTAATCGCTTGGCGTATCGTTTTCATCAAACAGCATTTCGATCACGCAAAATCCTTCGTCAATGGACTCAAACAGCGTTCGATAGCGTTCCTCAGATCGGCGTAAGGTTTCTTGTGCAAGTTTGTGAGCGCTGATATCTGTGCAAGTGCCATACCAGCGAATAATTTGACTGTTTTCATTGAGCATTGGTAAAGCGCGGGTGAGATGCCAACGATAGGTTCCATCTACCTGTCTCAAACGATGTTCAACCTCGTAGCTTGTGCCCATTTGAGCGGCTTGAGTCCACAGCGAGATAGTGTGTTCTCGTTCCTCTGGGTGGATGAGGTTCTGCCAACCGATCCCCTGGATTTGCTCTAGTGTCAACCCAGTGTAGTCAAGCCAGCGAGGGCTGTAATAATCTACCCGACCAATTGCATCAGCCGTCCATACCATTTGGGGAATGGATTCAGCCAGAAAACGAAAACGTTGCTGACTCGCAGCAAGGCGCACTCGTCCTAACTCTATATTGGCGGCAACCCGCGCCAGTAATTCACGTTGGCTGAATGGCTTCACCAAATAATCATCTGCTCCAGACTCCAACCCTTCGACTGCCGATTCTTCTCCAGCCCGGGCAGATAGTAGCAGAATGGGAATTTCGCACGTTCTTAAATCAGCCCGTAACTGCCGCAGCAATTCAATGCCATCCATTCCTGGCATCATCACATCGCTGAGGATCAAATCAGGCGGGTCGTTGTATGCGGCAGCTAAAGCAGTTTCACCTTCAATTGCCACCTCCACTTTGTAGTACTCGCCCAAAATCCGTCGCAAATAATTCCGCATATCGGTGTTGTCATCTACCAGCAGAATCCGGGCAGAGGAAGCAGAGGAGTAGGGGGACAAAGGGGAGAATTCTTCCTTCTCAACAGCTTCTTTCGGGAGCCACCCTAAAGCTTCCTCAACATAAGACATTGCTCCAGAAGCAGTAGAAACACTGGTTTGGCTAGTATTAAGGCAATCTAGGGGTAAGTGAGCCGTTCCAGTTGGCAATTGAACAGTAAAGGTACTGCCTTGACCGAAGGTGCTGTCAACGGTGATTGTCCCACTATGCATCTGGACTAATTCTTGCACTAGCGACAGCCCAATGCCCGTGCCCTCAAAGGTGCGACCTTTGACACCTTTAACTCGATAAAACCGCTCAAATAACTGGGGAACCTCATCTGCCGGAATCCCATTACCAGTATCATGCACTACCAATGATATTATCATCCCAACCTGGCGCAAAGAAACTGCAATCTCTCCAACAAAGGTAAACTTCAATGCATTGGAGAGCAGATTTAACACAATCTTCTCCCACATTTCGCGATCTACGTAAACGGGTTCTGCTAGGGGAGGACAATCCACAATTAATTGTAGTCCCGCCGAGGCAGCAGCAGACCGGAAAATACTTGCCAGTTCTGCGGTATACGTGGCTAAATCAATTGGCTCATAACTAGCTATGGTGCATCCGGCTTCAATGCGCGAGAAATCTAACAGCGTATTGACTAGCTTGAGCAGGCGTGTGCCATTGCGCTGCACCATCTCTAATTGCGCTTGCGCTTTGGCTGGAAGAATTCCGTCTAATTCGGTTAAGGTCTCTTTCAGTGGCGACAGCATCAGCGTTAGGGGAGTGCGAAATTCGTGGCTGACGTTGTTGAAGAAGGTCGTTTTAGCTCGATCCAGTTCTGCTAGTGCCTCCAGTCGCTTGCGTTCTTCTTCATAAGCACGGGCATTAGCGATCGCGATCGTCATGTTACCTACCAGCAAATCGAAGAACTTTCGGTAATCCTCCTCAAAAGCCCGATGGGGATTGATGCCCAATACCAGCAATCCAAAAATTTGTTTTTGTCCACCTGGGATCAGCGGCACGACCCAAGCAGCAGAGGGGGGTTTGTCCCAAGCTCCTGTGGGCAAAGCCCCAAACCGAGTTGTCAAATCATCAACGATTGCTGCTTCCCCGGTATGATAAACTTGTGTGAGTTTCCATGCATCGCTCTGTTGAGTTAAGTTCACTCTCGATGGAATTGCCCCTGTTTCCTCAATTGGAGTAGTTGCAACCAGCTTTGCGTTGATACCGTCTGCCTCTACCTGATATAGCATGGCAAAGGGGATGTCATGAGAATTGGTTGCTAAGGCTTGAATTGCAGACAGGCAAGCCGCTTCCACGGTCTTTGCTTGAGCCGTTTCCCTACTTAGTAAGCTCAAGGTTTGTAAGCGGCGATCGCCCAGCACTCGTCCTGTTGTCTCACTAACAATGCAAAACACTCCGCCAACTTTCCCACTTTCATCTCGCACGGGATCGTAGGAGACATCGAAGTAAGTTTCCTCAATGTAACCGCGTCGATTCACGAAAAATAAATAATCTTGCGCCCAAAATGCAACTCCTGTCGCAACAACACCCTTGAGCAAAGGTTCTAAAACATTCCAGACTTCGCTCCACGCTTCATGGGCAGGGCGACTGAGCGCCCAGGGATGTTTTGAGGCAAGGACAGGGCGATAGGCATCGTTATAAAGCGTGATTAATTCCGAACCCCAGAAGAGGCAAATCTGAGCTTTAGAAGCCAGCAAGATGCTAATGGCACTCCGTAAGCTCTGGGGCCAATCAGCCACATAACCTAAAGCAGTCTGCGACCAATCGAGCGATCTCATCAGATTTCCAATTTCGCCACCTTGAATAAAAACACTGTTAACAGCTATACCTTCTTTTTCAGGTGTCATCGCTGCTAGTCCTGATTGCTAAAGTATTTGGTTAAGAGGTTTTCACCTGGTTCTCCCATATCATGTAACAATCTTTCAATCTGCTTAAGTGCTAGGGGAATTGGTCTGTTTCGTGCATTCTCCCATCGATTGACACTCTGAAATGACACACCGACTTTGCCGGCAAACTCAACTTGAGACAGTTGCAGTAGCTGCCGAGCTTCCCGAATCAACGCTGCAATTTTTACATCTTCCAAGGCTGCCATCAAGTTGAGCTTTCCTTAATTGAACTGTCTAGACTATAACAGATGTGATAAATGCAAAAATATCTGCTAATAGAGTTTATTGCCAATGAAGGCTCTTTCTTACTAGTGGTCTGTCTCATTAGTTACGAGGGGTGAACAAGTTCGTAGTAAGGACTTTAGTCCTAGATTTTTAAGCACGCTTTGTGCTTACTACGAACCCAGCAAAATTATTAATGACACAGACTCACTAGGACTTACGCACTGTACAAAAAAATTATGTTGTGTATCAAGGTAAATACGTCGTTTCAGGCTTTTATTAATCATTCTTTGATGATAAATAGACCCGCGCTGTAAGGGCACAGCATTGCTGTGCCCTTACGACAGATGTGGTTTTTCAAATCATTTATATTTGGTCTTTCCTGTCAATGTGTAAGCTCTACTTAGTCATTTGTGAACAAAAAAATTCCCGATTACTCAAAGAAGTCGGGAATCTAAAATTTAAATTTTTACAAATCAAATAGGATTCATATAGCGATTTTGATAGTAAGCCAAAATTTGGTTAACTCGTTGCCGACTTTCTGAACCAGAGTTTGCTGTCCACGAGATACACAAGCCACCAATTTGACTTTGATTGTAATCAAACTCTTGGGATGATTGGGGAATTAACTCCACTTCTACCCCTTCGACTTGATGTAAATGAGCTGCTATCTCTCTATAGACAGCTAAAGGCAAACCAGCGAATTCAATTTTTTCCTTAGTCTCCATCTTTATGAAGCTCCAACATTAAAAGGATTTGAGGGGGGCGTTGTCAGTGAAACAGGATTGCCGATAGCAGATGCAGCTGACGGCGTTGAATTGACAGCCCCTTCCCCTACCATTTTGGCAACTTCAATACCATATTGTTCCAGAATCACGATGGGGTTGTAGCCCTGATTCATTTCAATCCGTTTAACCAGTACGCCATTTGCTAATCGCTGTCCCGCCTGCACATAGCGACTCGTCGGCTCATCCGGTACTTTGATAATTGCCTGTGGTTCCTTACTAATTAGAACTACACCAGTCACAACAACTGCCTTTGCTAACTCAGGTTGTGCTGGCGGTGGCAATACAGATACTAAAGCTGGGTTGGGGACAACTTGAGGCAAAACCTTAGGTAAGACTGAAATCAAAGTAGGATTAAGCTTTTTAGCTATACTGCGTGTTGGAAGTTTTCGGACTGCTAGTGATGCAGTAGGTAGCTTAGGCGATACGGGAACAGGTCTATTTATAACTATCCTGCGTGTTGGAAGTTTTCGGACTGCTATCGATGGAGTAGGTAGCTTAGGCAACACGGGAACAGGTCTTCCAGATGTTTTAGGCATTCCAGGAACCGTTTGCCCAAAAAGTTGTGCAAACGGGTCACTTCGATCTTTTGATAGCTGAACTAGCGGTATCCGCTCTGTAGCATTAGTGGATTGAATCAAGTTAGCAGATGCAGGAGTAACTTGTGAAACCTGTTTGGCAAGTATGACTGGATTCTTAAAGGATTGAGCTGTTGGTGGCGACTTTGCTGCTATTTTGGGAATCGGCGCAGGATTGATCACTTGTGGTGTATCTTCAGAAGCACATCCAGTGATCGTCAAAGTTAAAATAGCTGCAATTGTAATTTTTAAATTTCTGCCCATGAGTTGTTCTCAAAAGCCATTGAAAAATTGGAAAGTGCAAATCAACATGCCTAAAATTTGGATCAAAGGCAAAGTATGTTCCCTTTATAACCTAACTTTTTACATTTTAAGGGTTATTTTTAGCACTGCCTCCTGGGCATAACTGCGGCTTGGTGTTTATTTGTAGTCAATCTTCTGCCACACCCATAAGCTTTTTCATCAAATCCAGACCTTTCTTAACTCTACGGGAAACTGTTACTACACTAATTCCCAGATGTTCTGCAACTTGTTTTTGTGTTAAATCCTGTAAAAACACACATTCCAACACATCGCGGGTGCGTTGTTCTAGCTGAACCAATGCTTGTTGCAAGCGAAGTTGGTCTTCTTGTACTAGTTGAAAGCTACGATAGTTAGGATCTGGAACTAATTCTCCCAAACAGGTAGAGCCTTCTTCTCCATCTTGGATTGGCACATCAAGACTCAAGGGAGCGCGATTTATCCATGCTAATTTAATTTCTTGCCATTCGTTTGCAGAAATTTCCAATGCTGTTGCTAATTCTGAGTCTGTTGGTTGGCGATTATGCTTTTCACGCCAAGAACGTGACAGTCCTATTGCTTGCTGTTGCAGTGCTAACCACTTGCGAGGAATTCGCACGGTAACACCTTTATCTCGGAGATAGTGTTGAATTTCACCCCGAATATAGGGAAGAGCATAGGAACTAAAGGCATGTCCCTTGGAAAGTTCAAATTTTTCAATCGCCCTGATTAAACCCAAAGATCCAACCTGGAGCAAATCATCGTAGGTTTCATGACATTGATTCGTCCAGTAGTGAGCTTCTTTTCTCACAAGTCCAAAATTAAGTTGTACCAGCTTATTGCGAACATTTTCTGACGGAGATTGCTGATATTCTCGTAACAACTGCCAAATTTCATGTTTCAGTTCATTGGTGGTTGTGGTAGGCATAGACCTTTGTTTATTAAGTAAATCAACAATTAATTTTTCTCTTTTAAACTCAGCTGCGAACGCACGATATCAAAGATAATGTTGTGCTATATGCCTTAGCAAATTCTCTGGTAGATAACAACGTTTTTCTAAAAAAACTTCCATAGACTTGCTTGACAATCGAGCAAAGTTTAAATAAGCAAAATCGGTATTTAGTTGGTTATTGCTCTTCAGTATGATCTGTAGCTGTTTTTATAACTACATAGAAATAAAATATAAAATTAGTTACCAAATATAAAACCGAGATTGTACTTAACTTTAATTAATTAATGCTGAAGCTAATTTTTATAAACAAAACAACAGTAGCCGGAATTTTGTTGGATAAGCAAAAGTCTGATTTACAGTAAAATTACGTGTTCATTAAACCGAAATTCATCCAATAATTAAAAATTACTAATAATTTTATAAAATAGTAAGTAAATTTACGCAATTAAATACAACAAAAAGCATCTCGCTTTTTGTTGTATTTAAGTTCATAATCTTTTAATGAAAGCGAAAAGGTTAAAGGGTACGGAGTAAAGACAATACGGTCAGATAAGCACTCTTCCACCTCCCTTCTGGTCTGGGAATTGGGTTTTGCGGGAAGGGTAAGGGGTAAATTTAAACCTTTCGCTTTTCCCCTTTAACCGAACCGTATTGGGGGTAAAGGGATGAATCAAGTTGCCACAAGAACGAAGTATTAAACTTTTCCCAATTGCAATGATTATTTCGCGCACAATTTTGCTCGGCTTTAATCTTCCTTCCTCTTTCTAAAAAACCTATCTACCTCCCTAAAAAAAGCAGGGCTGTTTCATTCTTTAAAAGCCTCTTGAAAAGCTGGGGACAAGGGAAGGAAGAATTTTTCTCTTGTCTCCCCTTGAACCTTTGTCTCTTTTCGTCGCTGTGATGCTTTTATCGGAATGAAACAGCCCTGAAAATGAAGGCAAAGAAGTTAACTTTTGTAATGAAACCTGATGCTTACAGAATTGTAGTTCTGAATGCCAGTCAGTTACCTAACTCCAGAGAGTTTAGGCACGAGCCGGTTCAACCCGTGCAAAAAATAGACCGCGAATCTTAACTTCTTTAGGTTCGCCAGCACCTAAATCAGTATCAGATGGCTGTTCGCTCTGGAAAGTACCAGCAATTTCACCACTAGAGCTATCGATTTTAGCGATTTGCAAAGAAATCTTGCCATTAAGATTTTCAGCACGCTTGACGTTAGTGCGGGTAAGTTCTTCATCATCCGCTTGGGCGGGGAGAGCCACAGCATTATCGTAGCCACTAACGACACCACGACCCTTTGGATCTAGGAAGGCAGCACCACGATAGGAAGGAACTTTGAAGGTGCCTTCAAAGTCCGTAGAGGTGTTAATACTGCTCAAACGGGGTTGGGTTTGAGCAACCAAGTTTTTGATGGTGAAGAGGAAAGGTACTCGCTCACCACCAGGAAGTTGCACAGTGATGGCTTGGAAATCAAGACCATCAGTTTCCACAAAGGTGAGGCTATTATCTGGGTTGATTTTTAAGTTGCCTTGCACCTGGTCAATGGTGGAAGTGTATCTGGTCAACAATTTGCCAGCAACAAATTCTGCTTGTTGGCGTTTATTAGCAGGTTCTTCTTTGATGAAGAAGCTGGTTGGTTCTAAGCAAAGTTCTTTGATGGTGTATGACTGGCTAGAATCAATGGGAATGGAGCCACGGCTTGTTTCTGTTAGTTGGGGGCATTTGTTAGCCAAGCCAGTGCCGCGAATTTGATCGTAAGTGAGTACATCTCTACCACTACTAACAGCAGGAGCATCACTACAAGCAGTTATTAGCCCCAGGCACAAAGCCAAGAATGCAACAATTAAAGCGCGATACCTCATGGTCAACCTCAATCTCAAAAATTAATATCTAAGTTGTAAAACTGCATCGAAGCTTTGATCTTTGACGAGAAGCCATCCTTTATCGGACATTGCATTGCTCTGATTCTTGAGTTGAAACAAGTGTCCGGGCGTATAGGTTGGCAGTCGCCACTCAAACTTTTCTCTGCTAAACGTACTTAAACGTGTCGCTGCTTCGCACTTTGCTCTTGCTATAGCAAAAGCGGCGTCGCCCAAGTCTATTTTGTATCATGTATGTGACGCCACTACATACAGCCCATTGTTTGATGGGTAAATCAGCCAGATCATACGATTTTTTTTAACTCAAAATCAAAGTACTCAAAATCCAAGAAAGTCTGATATTGATCGCATCTAGCTGCTGTAAAGGCTATGGTAAAGGTTACTACGCTCTTTTACGAGCGATCGCAATTGCTTTTGATAAAGATACAAATCTAGTTATATTCACCCCTTAGTCAACGAAGAGGCAGGGGGCAGGGGGAAACGGAGATTCCAGAAAAAACTCATCTAGAAGCTTACAGAAGCTTCATTTTCTAGAAGAACTATTGGCAAACTAGGGAAAATTAAAAATCTCCGGTAAATTTGAGTTGACTTCATTTATACGGAAAGGATGGCATGAACGATAACAAGAATCTTGAATTAGGGGAGTTGTCTTGTAAACTGCAAGCGATCGCAACTGTGGTGTATGATGCAGTTCAAGGTTGTCAAGGCGATAGTGTAGCTCTTTTGGCAATGCTTAGGCAATTAGAGCATTTACACCGAGAGATCCGTGATGGGATTTTTCAAGAGAGTTTGCCTGTTAACCGTCGGCAACTCTACTCACTACTGAAAGATATTGAGTCTGAGGGAGGCTGGCCTTATATTGAGCGCATGAAGCTACAAGCCTTTTTAGCGAATTTGCCACAAGAGGCTCCCGCAGATAATAATCATGAAGTTTTGCAGAGCGATGGCTGATACGGCTGATCAACTCAAAATAAGTTTCTAGCTTTGAATTAATAATCTCTGATCGCCTCATCAACCGCTAAACCAAGAGCGGTTGCTCATTGAGGCTTCAAGCTAATTCGTAATACTCGCCTTTGGCGAGAAGCAAGCTACGGAATTCGGAATTAAAAAGGGTTTGTAGTGGTTATATCATCACAAAGAATGCGATCACGCTTTTCAAGATTGCGGTTGTGTTTGAGGTAATCGCCCACCCAGTCGCAACCACGAACAAGCAGATCATCAAGATGTAAATTCCACAGAATTATCGTGTTGTCATCACTGGCTGATGCTAGTGTTTGTCCATCTGGGCTAAAACTGACACTTAATACCGCAGCGCGATGCCCATTAAGACTTTTAATTAATTTGCCTTCACGGCTCCAGAGTTTCACTGTACTGTCCCAACTGGCGGCAGCGAGCAATTCACCATTGGGACTGAAAGTCACGGCATTGACGCTATCGCTGTACCCCTTTAACAAGGTTTTTAACAAGGTACCATCCCGTCGCCACAGTTTTACGGTGTTATCCCAGCTGGCAGAAGCCAATAACTCGTCAGTGGGACTAAAGCTGACACCCATCACCCAACTGTCATGGGGTGAAAAAGTTTTGAGCAAAGTACCATCCCGTCGCCACAATTTTACAGTTTGGTCATCACTGGCGGAAGCTAAAATCTGACTATCAGGACTAAAATTTACACTATTTACCCAACCCTGATGCCCCACTAAGGTTTTAAGCAACTTGCCCTCTCGGTTCCAAAGTTTCACTGTTTTATCTTTGCTAGCTGATGCCAAAAACTCACCATCAGGGCTGAAACTCACGCTCATCACACTATCAGTATGCCCGTGGAGAGTCATGATTAAGGTACCGTCAAGCCGCCAAAGTTTCACTGTTTTGTCATAACTCCCTGAGGCCAGCATTTCACCTTTGGGGTCAAAACTGACACTAGGAATTTGATCTGTGTGCCCCACTAAAGTTTTGTAAAGTCGGGTTTTCACCTCACCTCTACTGGTGTATCGTTGCCAAAGTTTGACAGTGCGATCGCTACTCCCAGAAGCTAGCATCTGACCGTCGGGACTCCAAGCAACGCTCAAAACTCGTTTCTGATGCCCTTGAAGAATAGACGGTCTTGGGGCATCTAAACTCCATAGTTTCACGCTTTTGTCATAACTTCCTGAAGCTAGAAATTTGTTATTTGGACTGAAAGCGATGCTGACAACAGCATCGCTGTGTCCTTTGAAGGTTTTGAGTAAAGTACCAGTACTACTCCAGAGGTTTATGGTGTTGTCTTCACCTGCGGAAGCTAACTTTTTACTATCGGAACTAAAGCTCAAACTCCACACTCTCCTGGTATGGTGGCGTAAAGTTTTGTAAAGACGAAAGTCAAAACCGTCTTTAGTGGCGTTAATTTCCCGCCGCCAAAGTTTCACTGTTTTATCTTGACCTGTTGACGCCAACAAATTACCATCTGGGCTAAAAACAGCCATCATCACATTCTGCTGATGTCCCTGCAAAGTTGTCACAAGGCTACCGTCCCGTCGCCAGATTTTCACTGTCTTATCGTCGCTGGCCGAGGCAATGAATTGACCATCGGGACTGAAATTTACCCAGTTAACCCAGCCAAGATGTCCTTTCAGTATTTTTACTAAACTACCGTCTTTGCGCCAGATTTTTACGGTTGTATCCTGACTGCCTGTAGCTAACAACTCGCCATCAGGACTGAAACTAACACTGTCAACAGAATCACCGTGTCCTTTGAGGGTTTTATATGGCTTGCGGTCAAATTCACCTGTAACCCGGTTTTTGCGCCAGATTTGCACTGTTTTGTCGAGGCTGGCGGAGGCGAGAAATTGACCATCATGGCTAAAAGTTACACAAGTGACAGCATCAGTGTGACCTTTAAGGGTTTGGAGTAAAGTACCGTCAGGACGCCAAATTTTCACTGTCTGATCTCGGCTACCTGATGCTAGTAATTGGCCATCTGGGCTGAAAGCTACTCCCCAGACAATATCAGCGTGCCCTTCTAAGCGGTTAGCCTCTGTTACCCCATAAACTGCCTGTTGGAGGGCTGTCACCACCCGCATTCGGGTATCTGGCTGCACTCCATCAGCCTGTTTAAGTTCTCTCCAAGCCCGCAAACTTTCTAATAAAGCATCAAATTCTTTATTAGAGGCAAATAAAGCTTCACTAGCAGCAGCGATCGCACTAATGTTCAAGTTGCTTTGACTGCGTTCAGCTCGTAGAGTTTGGCGGATTGCTGCTCTTTTTTGCAAGTCGGCTTGCCACCATAATGCTGCTATTGTTCCCCCCATGATTGCCAGCACTGCGCCTGCTATTCGTGCTTCCCGCAGTCGCCGTTGCAATACCAAATTGAGTTGCTTTTGACTAAGTTGTTGGGCGACTTCAGCTTGAGTTTTTTCAAGTTTGATTTTTTCTAATTCCGCGAGCATACCATAATTGTTCTTTTGGCGAATTGGTTCAACTAAATAATCGTGAACTAGCTGGTAGCGATCGCCTAACTCTTCTCTAACTCGCAATACCAAACCTGAACCCACCAATATTTCTAAAATCAGTTCCCCAACTGTGTCAAAGCTTGATATTGTATCTATATGATGATTATTAACTAATGTAGCCGCTAAATCAGCTTTAGTTTTTAACGGTCGCGTGCCTTTTTCATCAGTTAACTCAAATAATAGTTTCCAAGTTAACTCTTCATTCTCCTGACCACAATCTTTAATAACCTCCCCAAGCCAGCGTTCCACCAATTTTGTCGAGCCGCCGCAAAGCTTATATTGTGCGAGTGTGGTAATGTTTTCTATTTGTAGTTGAGCGCCAACTATTTGTAATTCAATTGGATGTACTTCGTCTAGTTCTCCTGTTAAATCCTGGACTAATCGGTTAATTAATTCATCACTCAGTTCATAATGTGAACGCTGAGTAAGACTATGAATTATGGCTTTAGCATCCTGGGTAGAGAATTTTCCTAGATAGTAGCGAATATCTTTATCGAGAATATTTTTATTAATTACGCCTAAATCATATAGACCAATACTATTTTTTTGACTCAACCGTTCAAATTCTAGTAAATGATGTAAATAATCTTCTCTTAATGACAGAATAATTTTGACAAATGAAATATTTAAACATTCGCTAAAAAATTTGTAAAATTCTATTCTTTGCGTGGGAAGATTACTAATAAAGAAAAATTCTTCAAACTGGTCTAAGATGATAATTATTGTATAATTACGCTCGGTTGCTAACCGAATTTTTTCTAGCAGTACAGTGGGTGTAGAGTCAATATTAACCGATATTCCTGTGTATGCCAGCACTTGATTTAGACTGCTTATCAAGACTGAGAGCCAATCAGTGTAAACAGACAAAACAATAGGTATAGGAATGCGTTCACTGATAACTTTACCTTTTAGTGCTGGGACTAAACCAGCTTTAAGAGTTGAACTTTTACCTACACCTGATGGCCCATAAATTACTGTAAGCTTGTAGTCTGCACGAGTAATTCTTTCAATCAAACGATTGACATCTTGCTGCCGTCCAGAAGCAGATATTTCTTGGGCAACTCCCTCAGAAATAAACGGTATTTTTTGAGATTCCAATGCTGGGTTAATTCTAGAGTGTTGCGGCTGCAATTGGCTTGCCCCAATGAAGGCACGAAAACCATACTGATGTTCTATTTGAATTTTTTCTTGCTTGAGCTTAAAGGCTTCTGTATAATCATGACGCTCAAAAAAGTAAAGCGAGCGCAGTTCTTCTAAAATCTCTAAATAAAGAGATGGCTGATGTTGTAGCTCACAAACTACCCTCGCCCATTCCAGATTATTGATAGCCTCCTCTGGCTCACCTAGATGCCTCTGTGTACGTGCTATTAAGAGAAGATACCAACTTTCTTGTCGTCGCCTTCGCAAAGCGTCTTGCAGAGAAGCTTGTGTTACTTCTTCAGAGATAGAAAGTGCTGTATTCGCTAATTCATGAGCCAGTATCCAATTTGAATCAGAAGCTGCCACATTTGCCAAAAATCCATAATCTTGAGCAACTTGTGCAGGACTTCCATAGGTTTTATGTAGATGTAATGACTTTTGAGCTAATTTTTTTAAGTCATCCCAGGCTTGTAAACGTTGCAGCATTTCACAAGCAGGCAAAATAAATTTAGCAACTAAGTCTTCTCTTTGCACCTCCTCCAATATTTCCAGGCATTGTTTAAACCACAACAGAGCATCTTCACAATAGCTACTATTACTATTTTGGTGTAAGTCTGCCATTCGGTGATAACACAGCCCCAAATGGAATACTACTATTGCTTGCTTGAGTAAAGATGAGAGAAGGGTAGGGTTAGGAGATGAGAGGGATAAAGAAGAATCACTCTCCCACTCTGCTCCTCTCTTTGTTTCTTTCTGCCACAATGCTAGGCTTCTTTGATAATTGACTAAAGCACCATTAATTTGATCGTTGGCGTATTTATCTCGCCCTAAAACAAATTCTAAACTAGCTTCTAATCCTGGTGTTAATTGAAAGCCGTAAAGGCGCAGCAAATCATTACGCGCTGATTCTATTTCGTGACGGTGTTGAGACTTAGGATCTAAATCTAGGGAGGCATTAGATAAAAATGTTTCGGCACCTGCTTCTAAAACTTTGGCAAATAGAGATTCTGCCTCTTGGTGGATCAAAGCAATTAAATCTGCTTTGGCCATTTCAAATTTAATCGTGGTTGCAGCCCAACTTTTAAAATCAGGCGCTAATCTTGAAAGCAATGATGCCACATCATCTTGTAGCCACAATACCACTGGAAATGGAAAAGTCGCGGCATAAATATCTCGTGCTTGGTTGATACCTGTAAGTAAGTTTTCTAGATCGGTATTTGACTCAATACCGAAAACCATTACAGCTGATGGCAAAGAGTCTGTAAGGACAGCAGGATTATCTAAAGATAGTTCTGAAACTATTGTGTTGTGTAAAGAAGTAGTTGATGGATTCAGAACGATTTCTCTAATATAGATGTCTTTGGTGATGGAGCGAATATTTTCTAACATTTGCTCACATAATTGCCCATAGTTACACCGAACTAAAATTAGGGCAAATTGACCTTCGGAAAGTGCGATCGCTCTAATCAGTCTTTGCAAAGTATGTTGATTTTCTTTTGTGTAGACTTGTAGCTGCTTGTCAGTAGTCATTGGTTATTGGGCATTGGGAATGGGGAATGGGGAATGGGGTATTAGTTATTAGTCCAATGGCAAAGGACAAAGGACTAATGACTAATGACTCACCCAGCACTGTTACTTTTTTTGTTGCCAAGCTAAAACTTTTTCTGTTTCTCCTAAGGCTGGACTGATGCCGAACCAGCGCCCCAGAGGATCACGATATTCAAACAGATACATGCTTCTTAGTAAGCTCTGGTAGTCAGACTCACCTTTAACTCTCTGCTGCTGCACTACTTCAAACAATAATTCCCACTGGGATTCATCAATAGCTAATAGCAGATCATCGCGGTAGTCCTTAATCACGGCTTCTAAGCAGTCCCTAGAAAAAGGCGGATCTTGTCGTTGCAGGCAGCTATAAAGTAAACCTAATAAATTACGAATGTGACCACCACTAACGCGACATATCCGATCCAAGGTTTGGGAGTGATCGAATAATTCTGTAATTAATAAAAGCCTTTCACTCAAAGGAACTTCTGGAAAAGCTCTAGCTAGGACTAACTGGCGCACTAGTGACATCCCTGGTTCGTAGTCACTGCCATCTCTTTGGCGCACTAATACCATCGGTAGTACTTTTGGCGCAATCCCTCCCCCCAGGCGATTTTTCAGTGTCTCATACTCATTGGAGAAAATTAACGTTAAGGGAATGGTATAAACTAGGTGGCATTTGAGTCGGCGTAGTTGTTCGCCTCGGTCGATAAAGAGATATTCTGGTTGCGATCGCCCCGATGCTAAGGGACGCATATCCACTCGATCCAAATTATCTACAATTACTACCAATCCTTTTTGACCCCGTAGCTTTAGCTGTTCAACAGCCTTTTCTAAAATTTCTTCGTTAATCGCTTGCAAAATACTATTGGTACGTGGTTCCAGATATTGCCTTAGTTGATTCCGCGTCTGGGTGCTATCTTTGGTTTTAGCAGTAATTTTGGCAATACCCAACGATAACTCTGCTTGTCCAGAAAGCTCTATGGGGCTTTGCAAAAAATCGCCTACTTCTTTAAACAAATTGGTAAAGTAACCAGGTTTGAGTTTGATGTTAATGCCTTCTAAACTGGCACTGACTTGACGGGCTACACTCAGCAAAATATCGCTGATATCAATATCCGCCATATCTAAGTCTTGACTGGACTCAAAGTAAACTACATGAAATCCCGCCAATTCTAGTTCTGTCTTCAGGCGCTGCAATTCCGTTGACTTCCCGCAACCAATGTGACCCGTAAATAACTGGCAGGTTGGCTCATCAGGAGAAATCCGAATGATAGTCCGCTGCAATTCTTCCACAATCTTGCAACCACGGACATCAGCAAAATCTATGTAATACTGGCGATCTAGCACGTTACTTATATTAAGTGTGTAGCTTGGGTTACATGCTTTATAAAAACGTGATAAATTTAATGTCGTTTTCATGTATGTAGATGTGTGTGTGAATGCAGTTAAATTGTATTTTTTATACAAAACATCTTGAAGCTGGATGTAAATACACGATTATTTGGCAAGTTAGTAGTATCTTGCAAAAGACAGCACTTATTACAGATCACTGTCAGTAGTATGGTAGAGATTTAGTTGACCCTAGTACCGCAAGGCAGAAGTCAACCCCTAGGGGGAATTCAAAAGTCAAAATAATTGTATTCTAAGCTTTTACGCCATTTGAAATGGTGAACCAGCGCTGCGGGAGGGTTTCCCGAAGCAGGCGACTGGTGAACCCGAAGGGTATGTTTATTTACGCCGTGCTGTACTAGTAAACTTAAGCATATCTGTCCTTTTTACTCCTGCTATTGAGATTTTGACAATCTGTAGCTTTTGTTTGACCTAGTACAAACCTTGTAGGCTTGAGTTAATCAGTAAAAAAAGCTACTACATCATATAGTTCCCAGTTTGGATAGCTAATCATAAGGACTGGTATGAATTATAGCAAGCTATACAGAGATTTAGGAAATTTTTTATATCATTTAATATTATATTTGTCAAGAATACCAAATTAGAAATATCTAAATTAATATTTTGTAATCTTTAGAGAAAAAATATTTAATGATCGCTTGTCAAAAAGACAACAGTAAGTTAACAATGGACACCGGAAACTTTAATTGGAAGAATGACTAGCGCCACGTTCGTTGTCTAGTTACTGTAAAGTGTTACTAAAAATAAAAAAAGTCTTGAGGAGAGCGGCTAACAGATGCCAACAGGGTTTACTGAAGATTAATAATGATACAAGCGCGTCAAGGAATTTGGATTGTAACCAGAAAGGGGTTTGAATGGCTGGCATAATATCAGTTTCCCGCACAAATTTAGCGCAGCGTCGTAAGAAATTACGTCGGCAGAGGCAGATGAGAATTATTCAGGCTATTTGGCGAACTTTTGCCATTACCGGTTTTGCAGGTGGATTGCTGTGGGTGGCAGTTCAACCAGTTTGGGTACTAAAAACTCCCAAACAAGTGGTGATGAAATCAGGCAATCAGTTACTGTCAGATGAGACAACTCAATCACTGTTGGTGCTATCTTACCCCCAATCTTTGTGGCGGATTGAACCGGCAGCGATCGCTAACTCTTTGAAGAAACAACCAACTATTGCCGAAGCGATGGTTAGACGCCGCTTGTTTCCTCCTGGATTAAACATCGAAATCCAAGAACGAGTCCCTGTAGCCGTGACTCAAACACCAAGTGGACAAAATCAGGGCACTGGCAACAAAAAAGTCACAATCGGCTTACTAGATGCAAGTGGGGCCTGGATGCCTTTAGAAAAATACACATCACTGAATCCCACTAAGAAATTACCCAATCTCAGAGTAATTGGATTGCCTAAACAATACTGTCTCTACTGGACTCAACTTCATCAAGCTGTAAGCCAAAGTCCCGTTAAGGTGATAGAAATTGATTGCCAAAATCCAGCGAATTTAATTTTGAAAACAGAATTAGGAAATGTGTATCTTGGCGTTCCAGGTCCCCAACTGTCTGAACAAATTAAAGTACTCGCCCAAATGCGCCATTTAAGAGCAAAACTAAATTCCGGCCAAATAGAGTATATTGATCTGAAAAATCCGGAATTTCCATTAGTACAGATGAACCAAGAACAAAAATTAACTTCCAAAACCCCTAAAAACATCTAGTACAGGACCGCGCAAATAAACATACCATTTCAAATGGCGCAAAAGCTTAGAAGATAATTATTTTGACTTTTGACTTTTGACTTTTGAATTCCCCGTAGGGGCTGACTTCCGCCTTGCGGTACTAGCGTGTTTAATGTATTGATAGCTCCTAGTAAATTAAGAAGCTTTATGCTGATAGATATCTAATTTATTTTCAGTTTTCGAGCCAAACGCACGAAAATCGGCATTAACTTCTAATTAAAATAAGAAGATAAATCCTAAAATCTCTATTACGAGTAAAACACTTTCAATTATGACCCCTAACATTTAATAGTAGGGTGCAAGATGTCCGACAATCTAATGATGGGCTATGGCGTGCAAAACGCCTTCTATTCCAAAGACAGTTTACCAAAGTTTCAATCTGTAAAGGAAAATACCGCCCAAAGTTGCGTAAGCATTGTTTGTGGGCAATCAGTTCAGACTATTCTGTGCCGTAATTCCTATTTGGTTACGAAACCTCTGGAAAAATCTTGATTTGTTGACCACACTAGTGAGGGTTCTTGTAAGATAGACTATTGCTCAAGGAAAGTGTCCATTAAGACCCCCCAAACAACAAGTTAATCAGGTATAGTCTGACAAAGTAAATTCTTGCTTACTTCAACCTTATGGATAAGTAAGTATAAGGTAAATTTTGTGTCTAAAGTTGCAGCTATCCCCAATGGTGAAATCTATTAACAATATTATTGAGGTAGATAAGATGCGCTGTAGTGTGTCTTTACAAGTTCTGCCCTCTGTTGAGAATAATGAAGCGATTAATGTCTGGTTGAAGTTATACAGATCACTTTTAGATAAATGTAGGTATACTTCTCTAGAATTGGCTGTGCGATCGGTTGCCCTGAAAGCTTATCCCATAGCAAATTTTCGCACTGCCAATTCTGTTAGGCTTGGCAGTAGTGAAAACAATAAAGAACAGTGCCCTAGTATTGTGGCACTGTCAAACTAAAGTTGACTCTTAGGTGAATAACACCTGAAAAAGTCGTTTATCTACCCTTTGACAAATCCAATGACACTTGATAATAACCAAGGACTTAACTATAAAAATTCCCAATCTACGGGACAGCCGGGGTTCTCTCTGGCAGTTAACTCGACCAATCCCTTTAATAACTCTGGGTTGAACTTCGGACAAAATCACGATAATAAGAAGATTTCTGCGGAAAATAGCCGAATTGGCGAGATTGTTCCTGGGCGGGTTGCCAACATCAAAGTGATTGGTGTAGGTGGTGGCGGTGGCAATGCCGTTAACCGCATGATCGAATCTGATGTCTCTGGGGTAGAGTTTTGGTCAATTAACACTGATGCCCAAGCTCTTACCTTAGCTGGCGCTCCAAGTAGATTGCAAATTGGACAGAAGCTAACACGGGGTTTAGGAGCAGGCGGTAATCCTGCCATCGGTCAAAAAGCAGCAGAGGAATCACGAGACGAAATTGCTACAGCTTTAGAGGGTGCAGACCTAGTATTTATCACTGCTGGGATGGGGGGTGGTACTGGGACAGGTGCAGCCCCAATCGTGGCAGAAGTAGCAAAGGAAATGGGCGCTCTCACTGTTGGTGTGGTAACACGTCCATTTGTCTTTGAGGGACGCCGCCGTACCAGCCAAGCGGAACAAGGTATTGAAGGACTAAAAAGTAGGGTAGATACACTGATTATTATCCCCAACAACAAACTGCTGGAAGTGATCCCCGAACAAACGCCTGTGCAAGAAGCTTTTCGCTATGCAGATGATGTGCTGCGTCAAGGGGTGCAAGGTATTTCTGATATCATCACGATCCCCGGCTTGGTAAACGTTGACTTTGCTGATGTCCGAGCTGTGATGGCAGATGCGGGATCGGCATTGATGGGAATTGGCGTTAGCTCTGGAAAATCTAGAGCCAGAGAAGCTGCGATCGCAGCTATTTCTTCACCATTACTAGAATGTTCTATTGAAGGTGCCAGAGGGGTTGTCTTTAATATTACTGGTGGTACTGACCTGACTTTGCATGAAGTCAATGCAGCAGCAGAAGCAATCTATGAAGTAGTTGATCCCAACGCCAATATTATTTTTGGGGCTGTAATTGATGACAGGCTCCAAGGTGAGGTAAGAATTACTGTAATTGCCACCGGCTTTACAGGTGAAGTACAAGCTGCGGTACAACAAAGCGTAGCTAACGTTCGAGTAGCACCTAATACCTCAAAGCGACCAACAACACAGCAACCCCCAGTTAATCCCCCAACCTCAACTCCAACTCCAACTTCAACTCCAACTCCAACTCCAACTCCAGAACCAAAAGAAAAACCTGGATTGGATATACCTGATTTTCTTAGAAACCGACGTACACCACGGAATTAAAAGATTTTGGATTTGAGATTTTAGATTAAATTAGCAGTCTCAGGTTAGGCTGAGTGCTGTATGAAATCTGCTAGTTCCAGGGTTTTACCAAAGGCAGGGGTAAGCAATCCGTTGCCATCCCTAATTTTGCCCATTGGTAAAGAAACTTGCTAACGCTACTTATAAAATGAACGTAGGCAGGAGTCTGCTGGCGAACATGTCCAGCTGTGCTTTTGGAACAAAAAACCTGAAGACCTGCCCGACTACGAATGCGACGCCGAATAGCCTGTCGTAGACATCGTTACATCTACCCTCGCGCTCCATTAAACTCATATTCGATACAAAGAAGTATATTTACTTAAAGAAAGTTGCGTGGGCAAGTTCCCTACGCAAGCTTGCCAAGGAAGTCTATTTGCTGGGAAATAGGACACGAAGCAAAAAATAAATATAAATCAAGAAATTATTTTTTGATTTTTAGTGCCTGTTCAATCCATTGAATAACCTGATGACCAAGGTGAGTACCATCTAAACGATCAATCTCACGAATTCCGGTAGGACTAGTGACATTAACTTCAGTAAGGTAGCCACCAATAACATCAATACCTACAAAAATTAAGCCGTCTTGGCGTAACCGTTCGGCTACTTGGGTACAAATTTCATACTCTCTTGGGGTAATTTCGGTTTGAGCGACTGTGCCACCAGTAGCCATATTATTGCGAAAATCAGTTCCGCTAGAGAGGCGATTGAGCGCACCAATTGGTTCGCCATTGAGTAGGATAATTCGCTTATCTCCTGCTTTTGCCTCTGGTAAATAGGTTTGCACCATTACAGGCACTCGACCTTGGAAGGTACTAAGTTCGACAATAGAGTTAAAATTGCGATCGCCTGATTGCAAAAATAAAATTCCTTCCCCAGCTTTGTTTCCCAGTGGTTTGAGAACCGCAGCTGCCTTTGCTTCGACAAATTGCCGGATAAACTGCTTATCAGCACTGACAATCGTTTCTGGAATCGCTTGGGTAAACTGGAGGGCGTACATTTTTTCATTTGCCCCTCGGATGCCGCTAGGACTGTTAATCACCAAAGTTTTATTTTGGTCAATGTAATCTAGAATGTATGTGGCATAGAGGTAGGAATCATTGACTGGTGGATCTGTCCGCATAAATACGGTGTCCATTGTCTCTAAAGAAGTTAAGGAGGAATCGCTCAACTTATACCAAGGATTCACCGCTACCCAACGTCCTTGCACCAACTGTACTGGTACAACTTCAACTTGCTGTAGGACAGCCCAAGCTTTGCCCTCCACCACACTCAGCAGATTTGCCTGAGTCACCCAAACTTCGTGTCCCAGGATTTGCGCTGCTTCAATTAGGGCAACACTGGTATCATGACACGGGTCAAGCAAATGGATGGGATCAATGATAAAAGCCAGTTTCACCCTTTATACCTCAATCACCAAGAAATTAAATGGTTATTCAATTATTATCTCTTGATGCTCTCACCAATTGACGTATATATGTACTGCTGAGTGGAACCTGGAGGGTAAAGTCTTGTGGACAGATATCGTTTTTGTGAGAAAAAAGTCGGTAAATAAGGCAGCGCGTTGCTCGAAGAGAGTTGTAGCGACTGCCGTATCTAGCGGCTTGTCGCTAGCTTTTAGCAAAACCTTCTGAACTTACACGGCATTGCTAGAAGTTAGTAGCTCATCCAGCTTGCCTTGACTATCTAAAGCGTGAATATCATCACAACCACCAACATGATCATCATTGATGAAAATTTGCGGTAAAGAACGGTGTCCATTTGCTCTTTGAGCCATTTTATTTCTGGCTACCTCATCTCCATCAATACTATATTCGATAAATTCAACTCCCTTGTTCTTCAGCAAACTTTTGGCACGGATGCAAAACGGGCAAGTCCTCCAAGTGTAAATTTCTACTTTTGCAGCCATAACGTCCTCAAATTGATTTAATACTTTTTAATTTTAGAACTTTGCCACTGATTCTAACCGCCTTATACCGTTTTGACTTTATCTTCAGAAATGCATAACTAGGTTTGCATAAATAAAGGGCTTCATACAACAAAAAACTCAGCATTAATGCTGAGTTATATTTTAATAAAAAAATTAGATTTAAGTATTTACCCGCAGTCAACGGCATATTCAATCAGCTTGGCAAGGCGCTGACGTAAGGTTTCTAATCCCAAGCGCTGACTCGCAGAAATAAACACCGCTAAGGGAAATTCTTCTCTAGCTAGAGCCAGTGTCTCACTATTGGCTTGATCAATCTTGTTAAAAACTACCAGCGCGGGGCCAGGAGTTATTGGCATTTGCGCCAAGATTTCTCTAACCGAGCGAATATGACGCAACCAAGCGGGGTGAGACAAATCCACCAAATGTAGTAGGGCATCGGCTTCTGTGACTTCCTCCAAGGTGGCGCGGAAGGCATCCATTAATGATGCAGGCAATTCGTGTATGAACCCTACTGTATCTGTAATCAGAATTTCTTGGGGTTTATCAGCTTCGCCATGAGGAATTACCAGACGGCGGGTAGTAGGATCGAGAGTGGCAAATAGCTGGTCGGCTGTATAAACTTCTGCATTCGTCAGAGCATTCAGCAAAGTAGACTTACCAGCGTTGGTATATCCAACCAAAGCCACCGAAGGAACTTCTTGATGCTGTCGTCGCTGCCGTAACCGCGAACGATGCGCTTGCAACTGGTTCACTTCTTTTTGCAGTCGAGAAATGCGCTGCCCAATGGCACGGCGTTCAGTTTCCAGTTTGGTTTCACCAGGGCCACGAGTCCCAATACCACCACCTAATCGGGACATGGTGCGACCTCTACCAGCCAGTCGCGGTTGCATGTATTCTAACTGTGCTAGTTCTACTTGCAATTTACCAGCACGGGACTGAGCGCGTTGAGCAAAGATATCCAAAATGACTTCGGTGCGGTCAACCACCCGGATACCAATTTGCATTTCTAAGTTGCGGACTTGGGAGGGTGAAAGGTCGCGGTCGAAGACAACGAGGTTGACTCCTATTGTTTGGGCAGTTAGAGCAATTTCTTGCACTTTACCTTCGCCAACTACTGTCTGGGGATGAATGCGCGATCGCTTTTGTTGTATTGTATGTAATACATCTCCCCCAGCAGTATCAACTAAACGCGCCAATTCCACTAGGGTGTCTTGGAATTGTAGGGGAGTTATCTCACTGGTCATCAGCCCCACAATTAGCACGCGATCGTGGTCAGAATCTACTTCCTGGGCGACAAATTCGCGCTGGAATTCCGCTTCCAGATTTTCTACCAAGTCTACTAAATCCTGGTCTGCCAGATCATCCAAGCCCAGAGGTGGCGATATATTCCAACTTGGGGATTGGATTTGTTTATTGTGAGCGAAGCCGAATTGGCTTTCCTCTACCTTGACAGCAGCAGGACTAGGAATCAGAGTGCGAGACTCTTGGGGTGTCAGATGAGCTAGATAAGCTTCTTTGACATACCCAGTCGCACCGCCTCCCCGTCGTGTAAATCCTGTTCCGGTAATGTTTAGGACTACTAGGGCATCTAAGCGTTGCAGGGCCATAGCCGTGAGTGCCGCTTCATTGGGCGGTTCTGGCTTGAGATGGGTGGCGATGCAACGAATACCACTGAGTCGTTCTGCACCGTAACGGGGCAATTCCAGGGGTGGTATTTGTGTTTGACGCGGTGTGCCTACCCCGACGCGAATCACTTGTCCGCGACGGTTGACGTAAGCGCACACTGGCTGATTGACTTCTGTGCTAATTGCTGCCAGACGCTGGGAAAACTCAGGCGTGGTGATGCGATCGCCTGGTATGCGCTGGTGATACAGCCGCTGTAGTTGCTTCAGCTGGCTGGACTTCAGACCTTGGAGATTTCCAAAAATAGTTTCTATAGGCGTTTATGACCAGTTAAATGGCCCCCCGAATCCTTATATGTCTATTTTACAACAGGGTTTAGGCTCCTATCTCTCTCCTTTGAGGGATGCGTTAGTAATTGGTTCACGATGGGTATTTATTTGAAGCGATTTTGGTGGTAGTAACTTACAAATCGAGCAATGGTAATAACACGCACTCCCTAAGAATAAAGGTTTGATAGTCAATTATGAAAACATTTACTGTAATATTTAACTGGTAAAATTAAGAGGACATGACTCTCAGTTTAAGTTGCTATTACAAGTAAGATTGTGAAAGCGATCGCTTATGAGAAAATTATACTAGTTGTGCGATCGCTATATCACACACTAATTTTTTAATTCTGCAAGTCTATATCATCTTCTAATTCTTCAGCAGCTTCTGAGTAATTGAACATGAAGACAAATTTGTTTTTAGGTAGAATCAACGTTGGAAGATAAAGCGGTTGATTATCCCAGTAATCTTCTTTTCTACCTTGTTCCAAAATGACAATAAGTGTAGGAATATTAGGATATTCTTGTTTTGCCTTATTTACCCATTCAGGACTAGTAAAACCAGAAGTTCCTCTCCATGTTCCTAACCCATCTTTTGCAGGTCTATTTTTTAATCTCAGTCCCTTGCCTTTTGTTTCTTTTCCCCGACGAACATTGAGTCGTCCCTGCTGAATACCCGCCATATTCTTCATTGCCTTGAGTACCTCTTGAACTCGTTTATCCTCCCAAGGATAATTACCGGCAGGGCGACTTGGCATATACGATAGAATCTGTAGTAAAAAATCAATATCTACTTCATATAGCATATCTTCATCACTATACGGCTCTAAAAGATTGGTTAAATCCTCTGTATGCTCCTTAATTTCCAAAGCTTTCCAGAGTGGATCAGGGGGGAAAATAGCTTTCCCAGGTGTAAAAGCATTAATTGCTGCCGGATTTAATACATTAGAACGAGTTGGTTTCAGTTTTGACCCTACCCAAACCGGCTGAATGTTAATATTGTTAGGGTCATCACCTATAGCTTGACGCATTCCCTTATCAGCGTCATGAATTGCTCGGAAATCTTCTAAAATATGCTGAGGCAAAAAAAGGCGAGTCACATCAAGTAGTTCCTGACGATAACCAAACATCCGTGCGTGCTGATGAACTGTATCCATCGTCTTTTGCTTGGCATCACGAAGGTAGTAAGTTACCATTAATCCGTCAATAGTTACACCACGTCCAAGTCTATTACCCCCTACAAGAATATTCATTCCTGGACTATACTTTAGTTCTTTATCTGGGTTGTTAGCATTAATAATTTTTGGTCTGACACTTTGTAATTCAGGTTTTAATTCTTCAACAAGTTGATTAAAAGATGGTAAAATCAGTGCTGTTTTGCTCAATTCTTTATAAGCTTCACTAAGATACTTTAATGCCTCTTTTTGTTTGGTGACTGAGGATTCTCCACAAATAGCCTGATCAATGTCTAAAATAAAGGAACTGATAATTTCTTCTAAATTTTTGTGGTTGTCTTTTTTGTAACATATATGAGCTAGAAAAGAATATTTAGCATCTTCGCTCCCTGATTGCATCTTGTAAATCGACCCAAGGAAGAAGCAGCACAGAGGTAATTTAAGACCATTAGGAATATCCCAGTTATTACTAGGGTTCTCTCCTTCCTGTTTTTTTAAGCGATCTAATTCTTCGGCTTGAACTGTGCAGGAATATAGACTATTTTCTTCAAAAAATAAGTCACCTCCCATATAACTATTACCTGGCTGAGGCAGAGCAGCACAAAAAACTGGTTTGCAGCGATGCTCAAGATTTTGCAGCAAAAGGCTTTGAGGAGTTGCAGTAATTTGTATATATATATGATTAGCTACCTCTTTCCTAATGTCGCCAATTTTGACAAAAATTGAGCTATCTGGAACTGTAGCTTTACCTTTTTTACTCTGTTTTGCTTCGTTTGTATTCAAACTAGCATTATCAGCTTCATCATCAAATATTAGAGTGGGTACACTACTAGCTTTAGCAAACTTGAGAACCTGAAGAAGGTTATCTAAGTGGGGCACATTCTTTGTAGATACTAGAACAATTCCTCTTTTTTTGATATAGGGAAGCAATTTGCTTTCAGCAAAGTCTTTTGGTCGATCATTTCTCCATTCTTCCCAATTAAATACAACAGGCCCACCTTTCAGTTGATTGACAAAACGATCAGCAGTTTGTTTACCTAGCCATGTATTATCAGAAGTCAACACAATGAAGCAACGGAAATGGTTAGCCTGAGCAAGTGCCAGTGTAGCAATGGTAGTATTGGTTTTACCGCTTTGGACTTTGCCAGAAATTAGTCCGGTAGTACCATCAGCTATTTTTCCCTTGTGAGGCTGACTCACAATACCTGTACCGGTAGCACCAACATCACCAGAACCAAAAGTTGTGGAGTAAAAATGAACGCAATTCTGGACTACCTCAACAGCAGTTTATTTTAATTGCTCTGCTGCCTTATCCCCAATTTTGCTTTTAACTTTATCAATAACCTTATTAATACAATATCCATCCGTTATAATATCCATCTTACTCATCGGTGTTATGCTAGTTGGAAAAAAGTACACGAGGCCAGTCATTTTGAGGTACTGTTTGATCCAGATACTGCCTACCTGGGCCACTAACATGATAACTACCATGTGTTTTTCGAGACACAGATATATGTTGGCCAGCAATGCCAATATCTTTGTCCAATATACTCCAAAGCCTTTCTTGAGAAATGCAACAGATACCGTCTTTATGACAGATAAATGCCAAAAATACTGAAATACTGCGATATTTATTATGTAGAGTATCTAAGGCTAATTCTTCCTGACTACTGAAGGTAAAAGACCATGCAGATTTGGGTTTTTTAGAAACCTTAAAAAGAATAGCCAATTTACTGCTCTCAGTTTCAACTAGATAAATGGATGAATGTATCGAAGATGCGTGAGTTATTGTGAGGCGCTCTCCATGATCAATTAGCCGCAAAAACGCAGCACCATGAAGGAATTCCTGATCATTGATCATCGTCAAATCTGGGCAAAGTCAAGGGAGATGTATACGTTTTGGTTAGTCAGTAGTAAGGTAATCGCTCTTGGTTAGCGATCACACTAAATCTGTTAAACCAATAACATAGCATTCCGCGATCGCTTCACCGCTATTTGTAATTCGCCTGACAACCAGCTATCAAATTGCGGATAAACTGGCAAACGGGGTACTAATTCCCACCCCGCAGGTTGTAAAATTTCTCTTAATGCCTGTTCCTGAACATGAGGATAATCAGGATTGACTTCATCTTTTGGCCCTATTCCACCTAAATCTCGCGCACCAGCTTCGATACAAGCGAGTAACCATCGGTCATCCTTAACTAAATTCGGCGGAATTTGAATCGTAATATCTGGCGGTAAAATCTGACGCGCCCTAAAAATGACTTCCGGTAACTGATGGGGGTCAAAAGGTGGTGCATTAAAGGTTTGCTGATATCCTGGACTATGAGGTTGCAGGATAACTTCTTGAATGTGGTGATAACGTTGATGCAGTTGAGATATAGCTGTTAATGTTTCCCACCAATTATCAACTGTTTCCCCAATTCCCAACAGTAACCCAGTTGTAAAGGGAATCTGCAACTCTCCCGCCCATTGCAATTGCTGTAAACGAACTTCTGGTAATTTACTCGGTGCGTGCCGATGTACACTATTTAACAATGTTGGCGTTAACTGTTCCAACATCAGCCCCATCGAAACATTTACACGCTTAAGCTTTTGCATTTCCTCAAAACTCAGTGGCCCCGCGTTTGTATGAGGTAAAAACCCCATTGAAAACGCTAATTCACACAAATCATAAATCCGCCCAAACCACGCCTGACGCCTTGGCGAATGGGGATGTACTTCACCACTGAGGATGAGGATTTCACAGACTTTTTCGCTTTGAAGTGGTTTTAAAATATTTTTTGCATCTGAAATATTCATCCAGGGACTTTTACCCGGTTCGCTGCGAAAGTTGCAGTAACTACAGCGATTAAAGCACTCGTAAGTAGGAACGATTGTATAAGCAGGGCTATAGGTGACAAGACGAGAATTATTAATTGGCATAAGCAAGATAATCTATTAGTCAAAAGAACGTCTTGCTCAAACTATAGGATTCATATTTGATTTTTTAAATCCACGTAGGGTGCGTTATGCCTCTGGCTAACGCACCATCAGATAGTTTGGTGCCGTACTCTTGGCGATAACACACCCTACATATACTTAAATTTTTTCATAAATCAAATCGGATTCCTATATATAGATTACTGTGTTACTGTTGCTGCCATTTGCCATGACATTAAAGAAACAACTACTATTTGGTTTTATAGATTTCTGGTAACTGCCACCAAGAAGCATTGGGATATTCGTGATGTTCTTCATGGTAGCCGAAATGATAGCACGTGATAAATGACCACCAAATAGGACGGTTAATTGTTTGGGCACAATGAGGCTGAATATAACCTCCCGTTGGTTCACTATGAGGTAAAAAAGTCCCGAAATAGAATAATTGTAATGAACTTAAAAGCGAGGGTAGCACCCAAAAGTAAGTTAGATTATCAACTGGTATATGGAGTATGTATTTAGCAAAGTTATAAATAATAGTCAATGCAATTATTTGTCCCCAACTCCAATAACTTTTCATAAAATGAAAATACCAAGCAAAGAAATTTTGGTGTTTCCCATTATGAAAATCCGGGTCTATTTTGCTTGCTGGATTATGGTGGTGTAACCAATGTTTTTTCAATAGTTTTTGATATGGTAAAAGACCATAAAGAGATAAGGTCAATGTTCCAATAAAATGATTAATTTTAGGGTTCTGGGGAAATACTACCCCATGCATGGCATCATGCGATGTAATAAATAATCCCGTATATAAAAATGTCTGCCATACTATAACAGGCAATAACATCCAAAATTTTAGCTTGGAGATGTCAAGGGAAAGTAATAAACTCAGGCTAATGACCCATGCGCTAACAATGACAATAGCAATGAAAAGCCCCTTAAACTGAGATTTACTTTTCACTACTGGAGTCAGTTTTGTTTGATGACTGGGTGGTTGTTCTAACTGGATCACGCTTTTACTCCGCCTAGATTCAGGTGAAAATTTCAAAAATATAGTCATCACACAAACAACTAACCGGGAAAATCTGTTAGTGGTCAATGTTTTACACTGGACAATGCCAATGCTCACAAATATGTATAAATATTAAGATACTTTAACTATTATTGCACAAGCAACTGCTATTATAAAAAGTGTTTTCGGTTGAAAGGTTAGGTGATAAAAGTGATAACACTGACAAATTTAGTATCTAATATAACTAGTATTTTGTATTTTGATACTTTGGATACAATCTAAGCGTGCAAGAAAGACGCTCAATAATTAGCGGGGAGTTTAGGAAATGAGGTGAAGTACGTCCCGCACTACGCTATAACCATTGAGATCCCAAAGTAGGTAAGCTAGAAAACCGATCATAGCCAAGCGATCGCTCCAAAGTTCAGGCTGAGGAGTCAGCACAAGTTTAGCAGTATTGTGGTTGTTGCCATTGTATGCAGTTTCAGTTTTATCACTAGGATAAAGTCCCATTGTTAAGTTACCTTAAGAAGCTAATTACATTCTTCATATTACTTAACTTATCCATTTGGCGCTATCTGTCTCTAGTTTCAAAGTAGAAGCGACTCTAAAGAATGAGATTTTAAGGAGTTTAGGAAATATTTATCTAACAAAAGTTCAATAATAGCTTTTATTAGCCTATAGAGCAGAGGGATTTTAGCAAATAACTGCTCATAAAAACTTGTAAGATCACTAAAAAACTATTTTGGATATGATGAAAAATCTAACGAAAGCTAGAAGGTTTTTGGAGTGTTATTACCCACACTAATAAATAGTAAATAGGTTTTTCAAACTTAAAGTATGACTCCTACGGTACTGATTACAGGTGCTTCTGAAGGCATTGGCAAAGCAACGGCTCTTTTATTTGCGCGGCAAGGATATAACCTGGTACTTGCAGCTCGTAATGCTGACCGCTTGGAAGCCTTAGCGCAGGAAGTGCAGAACATTGGCCGTCCAGCACCATTAACGGTTACTTGCGATGTCACTGATCCATCTCAGGTAAACGCATTAGTGCAAAAAGCATTAGAAAATTATGGTTATATCGACGTGTTGATAAACAACGCGGGCATCTTTGCATCGGGGCCAGTAGAGCAGTTTTCTCTGAGTGATTGGCATCAAATTATAGACACTAATTTATGGGGATATATCCACACTATTAATGCCCTTCTGCCTCATTTCCTCCAGCGTCGAAGTGGAACTATAGTTAATTTAAGTTCCATCGGTGGTAAGGTGCCAACTGCTTACTTGGTTCCCTACTGTACTAGTAAGTTTGGCGTGACAGGGTTGACCCAAGCGCTACAAGTAGAACTACAACCAAAAGGTATTAATGTTTGTGGGATTTATCCGAATTTAATTAAGAGTACTTTAATGGAACGGGCAGTTTTTCGGGGCAAGGATGAGCAAGATGCTCAAACTCGTCGTGGACAGCTTGAGAATGTGCTGAAAAATCCGGTGGTGGAGAAGCCTGAAGATGTGGCAAATGCTATCTGGGATGCAGTCAAGAATAAGAAGTCAGAAGTGATGGTTGGTTCGGCGAATTTCTCGCAAGCTTTGTATCGCTTGTTTCCTGGTTTGATAAAGTGGGTTTCGCGGCAAGGCTTGAAAAATCAGGATAATTAATTTTTGCTACCAATACATTCTGCTATTGTGATTCACATTCTCGTTTCGTTACATAGTGGCGATAGCGAAACATAGCTTCTAGTTGCACTTGTATTAACCAACCACTGACAAATTCAACTGTTCCTCCACCAGGCATAGAAAAGGAAATAGCATCAGTCAGCTTAGTTTTGCCATATTCCGGTTCCAATTCATGTCGATGTACCCAAGATTCAAAAGGGCCAGATATCTGTTCATCGGTAAACAGGCGATATTTTTCACATTCAGTATGACGCGCTAACCAAGTTAAGGGTAATGGGCCAAGAAACAGGCGAAATTCTGTGATAGCGCCCACGTTCAGCCCCCCCTCACGACGAACCACTTGGACTGGCTGCCAAGGTGGGTTCAGCAGTTGCAAAATATCTGCCCTTTCGTGAAATTTCCAAACTACTTCTGGTGTGGCATTAATTATTGAGGAATGTTTAAAGTGCAGCATGGAAAGAAAAACCTAAAATTCAACTTTCGGATTCTGTATCAATCTCGATATCGAGGGTATCTTCGTCAACCCGTACATACAAAATATTTGGGTTACAGCAAACTTGACAATCTTCAACATAAGATTGCTGTCCTCCAGCACTCAAGTCAATAAAAGTTAAGTTCGGTTCGCCGCAATAGGCACAGTAATACTCGGCTGTATTTTGCATGAAGTTTTCAAGGTATTGGGGATTGGGTATTGGGGACTGGGTATTGGGGACTGGGTATTGGGTATTAACTTTTAATTCCTAGTCCCTATTCCTCAGTCCCTAGTCCCTAGTCCCCAGTACTGGCTGTAGTTCCTTCGGGGATGGGTTGATATAACTCTGAGCTTCAGCCAAATGCTTTAGTAGTGTAGACTGTGGCAGAGGCCCTTGCAAGTGGCTCCAAGGTAATACTTGTTCTGTTGACCAATCAGCGTGGACGTAAAAATCTAAATCGGGGATTTGTCCTTTGAGTTGTTTGAAAGCACGTTTGTAGCTACCCAAGGAGTCGCCAAAGTCACGAGTCAGTTGGAGGAGTTGGGATACTCTGCGATCGCCTCTCGATAACAAAGCTTGTATAATCGACCAATTATAGCTTTCTGGGCGAAATTCTATCCCCTGTGGTTTCAGCTGTTTTTGCAAAAACTGTAACCGCTTTTCGGCTTGGCGATTCACCCCAAACCATTGAAACGGTGTGTGTGCTTTGGGTACAAAGGTGCTGCATCCGTATGTTAACCGCAATCCCGGCGCAGCTTTTTTGATATTACGCATCATCGCCACGGTTTGTTCTAAATCCTCTGCTTCCTCACCAGGAATTCCTGCCATTCCGTAGAGTTTCAAGCTTTTTAATCCGCCAGCTTTGGCATTTACCGCCGCTTGGATAATTTCGTCGTTATGCAGCTTTTTGTTGATGATTTGCCGGATTTTTTCAGAACCACTTTCTACTGCAATGGTAAGCGATCGCGTGTCTCGTTTCGCCAAAGTTTCTGCTAACTGAACACTTACAGTATTGGTTCGCACTGATGCAATACTCAGACGGACATCATCATACTTTGGCTGACTAATATAATCTAGCAGAGTCTCAAACTCTGGGTGCTGAGTTACAGAAGCCCCCAATAATCCTAGCCGATTTGTGACTTCTAAACCTCTTTCAATGGCTGGAATTAATGAACTTTCAAGACTGGCTGTTCTAAAAGGCAGTGTGAGATAACTCGCCAAACAAAAGCGGCACATTTCTGGACAACTTCTCACCACTTCCACCATGTAAATATTTTCCCATGCGGCTTTTTCGGTGACTACAGTCGATGCCGATAGAGTATTTCCCCGATAAGTCTGTTTTTGCACCACTGCGGGAATTTCGGGAGAAATTGGTTTAATTGACTTTATTGCACCATCTATGCTTTGATATTCGACTTCATATAAACTGGGAATATAAATTCCTGGGACTTGTGCAAGTCTTTTTAGTTGAGTTTGTCTAGAAGCATTTCTCACTTCTTTGTAAGCCTCAATAAAATTTCCCAGGAGGTTTTCGCCATCCCCCAGTAAAATTACATCAAAAAAATCTGCAAAAGGTTCGGGATTAGCTGTGAGAACAGGGCCACCACCAAAAATTAGCGGATGAGAATCATCACGAGAAGTTGCCAGAATCGGAATTTCTAAAGATTCCAGCAAATTTAAAATATTCACATAATCCAGTTCCCAGGAAATCGAAAATCCCACAATTTCCGCCGTTCTGGGGAGTTGTTCGTGAGTATCTGTAAATAGGCGACTCACCTGCACATCATCACGCATTGCCAAAGTTGCCCAAACTACCTGATAGCCGAGGCTTGTGATACCTACGCTGTATTCATTGGGAAAGGCAAAAATGATCGGGATAGCGTCGGTGTCTGGGGTGGCGCGGGTGAAAAGGAGGCGTTCAGAGTCAAATACAGATGATGTCACAGGTGTTTTTTAGAGGCAAGTTTATCTATATTTAATTTTAAGCCATAGAATAATGAAGTTAAAAACCAATGTCACGCCGTTAGCCAGAATAATCGGTAACGATTGGAGATATATTCCATAAATTAACCATAAAAAAACACCCGTCATGAATGTAATTAGCGTAACCAAAGAAACATCTTTTACTGATTTTGTTTGCCACATTTTAAACATCTGTGGCAAAAAAGAGATTGTGGTTATTGTGGCAGCCGCTAATCCTAGAATTGTCAGAAAATCCATGTGATGCAACCATATCAAATATTTTGTAGTGTAACGCCAGAGTGACACTTGCATTACATTCAATTTTTCTTAGTTTATCTTTTGGTTTTCTAATGAGATTTTAATTCCTGATTCAGCCCTTATTATTTGGCTGTTTGATATAAGACTTTGCCCAAGCATAGCGCTGTGGATCTTTTTTCAGCAAGTACTCTATTACTTCCTGACGCTTGTTTTCATTCTTAGCATTTTTCACTACTCGCTTGATTTCAGAATCCATATCTCTAGGGTTAGCCCCACGTTTTATTGCTTCTTGAAACCAATACTCACCATCTGAATATTGATGCCGTTCAAAACAAATAGCTCCCATCAAGGTGTAAGGATGATGGCTTTTTGGCTGATACTCAATAGCTTGACGAGCGCAATTTTCTGCTATATCTAATTTTTCAATATCTCGAAAGGCTCCACCTCTGCTAGTTAGCAAAGCTGACTTAAGTTTATTTTCTTTAATTTTGTCGAATTCAAAATTATTCGTCAGTTGCAATGCCTGTTCTGGTTCATCTGCTTTACGCCAATGGCTACTAGCATTAGCTAAGTTCCATTTGTTGCCAGTGCGCTGAAACTCCTGTTCATAGAAATTTGCTTCAATTGTGTGGTAAGCAATCCAAATCTTACCAGAGAATAATTTAGTCCCTTGATACTTAGGCTCTTCTTGCCACTTATAATAACTATATGTTGCTTGAGGCACTTCAATTCTATTCTCCTGAAGCCAAGCAACATCTGTTGGTTCAAGTCGCTCTTTTAACTCAAGTTTTTGCAAAATTGTGTATAAAAGACTGGTATGTGATTTATCTTGATAGCTTAAAACATCATATTTTGATTTTAAAGCTGCAAAGTGCTTTTGTTGTGCAAGAATAATGATATCTTCTCATCCATTATTTTGTAGCCACTCAATTTCTGACTCATTTACAGTTTCTCCTGATTCTATATTAAACTTGAGAGTATTAGCATATTTTTCGTTAGCAATTTCTATTGTCTTAGTCAGCTTACGCTTTATCAAGAAGTTAATATCCTGTTCCCCTAAGTGATTGGATAAATCAAGTCTTTTGAGAACTTTATACAAGTGACTATTAGACGATAAATCCTCATACTGAGTTACTTTATACTTATCTCTCAAGGCAGTAAATTCTCGTGTTTGTTCCAATTCTTGAGCAATGCCAATTGTTTCATTCAGTCCTTGCTGTTCTAGCCAGTTAATTTCTGACTCACTCAAATTATTTTTTGCGTCAATGTTTTGCAGTATTAGATATAGTGGACTGGATAATGATAAGTCTGAATGTTTAATTGCTTGATATTTATCTCTTAATTTAGCAAATTGAGTTTCTTTTACTGACTCTTGTTGTTGAAAAATTTCTGCTGTTTCAAAGAGTTCGTTATTGATCAACCAAGTATACTCATAATTATTTAATCGTTCTGTTAGCTCTAATTTTGTCAGTATTGGATAAAGTAGACTATCAGGATATGAGTCTTGATATTGAGTAGCTTTGTATTTAGATTTAAGTTGAGTAAATCGTTTCACCTCTTGAGCAATTTTATTAGTCTCATATAAATTATTTGCTCTCAGCCATTTAACTTCTGAATCAGTAAGTAAATTTCCTGACTCAAGTTTTAAAAGAATGAAATAGAGATGACTCGATTGCCAAGAGATGTTATGCTTTGTAGCTTTGTATTTAGACTTTAATTTGGAGAATTCAAATTCTAGATTTCCGAATTCTTGTACTTTATGTTGCTCCTCTTGCTTGATAGCTTCTAAAATCTCCTCAAGCTTAGATTCTCCCAACCAATTAGATTCTAAGTCAAGGAGTTCAATTCCTAAGTCAAGTTTTCGTAGTATGAGATACAGCAGACTAGCGGGTGATGAATCTTGATCTTGAGTTACTTGGTATTTGGACTTTAAAGCAGCAAAGTGTTTTAACCGATTTTGAGACTCTTTATCCATGTTGATAGTAGATGCGATCGCACTTAGCTAAATGTGTCATCCGCTACTATAGCAATATCAGTAAAAAACGGCGAGTCAGACACCCACCGTTCTTATTTGCGGTGCTTGCTGCTGTTTAAGTCGCCTGAAATTCGTCGCACTGCTCTGGGCTAACAGAAAATCAGGAATTAAAATCTTAGCAAGAGGCACAATAAGCTGGAACGATTGTCAAAATATATCGTTAAGAATGCCGTTGCCTTTAAGCTAGGGAATGTCGAAATTCAAGAAAGTTATATGAATGCTGAAGACTTTTTAAACCAAGGATTAAATCACAATTTGCAAGGGGATTATCAAGGAGCAATTGCAGCTTACACCCAAGCAATTAAACTAAATCCTGACTATGCCGAAGCTTACCATAATCGCGGAATTATTCTAAGTGGTCAACTCAAAGATTACCGCAGTGCGATCGCAGATTTTAATCGCGCCATAGAAATCAATCCCAATTTTGCCACAGCCTATTATCACCGAGGTAATGCACGTTACTTTTTAGCTGATTACGAAGGAGCGATCGCCGATCATAACCAAGCATTACAAATCGATCCGAATCTCGCCCAATCTTACCACAGCCGGGGTAATGCTTACTTTGCCTTAGAAAAATACGACCAAGCGATCGCTGATTATATCCAAACAATAGAAACTACTACCCAATTAGCTGATAATATCAATATTGATATTGCCAAGGCTTATCATAATCGGGGTGTAGCTCATTTTGAGAGCGGCGATCATCAAGGAGCGATTGCTGATTTTCAGCAAGCTTTACAGTGGCATCCCAATTTTGCCGCAGCTTACAGCAATCGAGGAAATATTCATCATATTTTAGGCAATTATCACGAAGCGATCGCTGACCACAACCGGGCATTACAATTAGATCCAAACTTGGCAGAAGCTTATCATAATCGAGGTAACGCCCACTACTCTCTAGCAGAGTATCAAAGTGCGATCGCAGATTACAACCGCGCCCTAGAAATCAATCCCAGGTTTGCCGGAGCATATTACAATCGGGGTCTGGTTCTTGCTCATATCAAAGAATATCACCGATCAATTGAGGATTTTAACCAAGCGTTAAAGTTCAATCCTGATGATGTGCAAGCCTATTGTGAGCGGGGTCTTGTCCGTAGTACTCTTGAAGACTATGAAGGTGCGATCGCAGATTATGACCAAGCGTTACAAGAAAATCCGACTCTAGCTTTAGTATACGGTTTTCGGGCAAATGCTCGTCGCCGACTGGGAAATTATCAAGGTGCAATTGAAGATAGTAATCGCTTATTACAACTCAATCCTAATTTAGCTGAAGGATATTGCGATCGCGCGGCGGCTCGTCGTTCTTTAGGAGATCATAAAGGAGCAATTAAAGATTACGATCGGGCATTAGAGATTAATGATAACTTAGCCGCAGCTTATTACGGTCGCGGGATTGCCCGTGAAGCCCTGCAAGATTTACAGGGAGCAATTGATGATAACACCCAAGCAATAGAGCTTGTTCCTGAATTTTCTCAAGCGTACTGCAATCGAGGAAATGCTCGTCGTCTTTTGGGGGATGAAAAGGGAGCGATCGCAGATTATAATCAGGCATTAAAAATTAATCCCGATTTAATTGAAGCATATTACAACCGAGGTTCTACCCATTATGCTTTAGAAGAATATGAAAGTGCGATCGCGGATTATACCCAAGCATTACAAATAAATCCCCAATCTGCTGCATTTTACAGCGATCGCGCTAATGCTCACTATGCCCTAGAAGATTATCAAGGGGCAATAAAAGATTACAGTTGTGCAATTGCGATCGACCCCAGCTTTCCTGAAGACTGGTACAATCGAGGTCGTAGCCGTTCTTTATTAAAAGACTTACAAGGAGCGCTTACAGACTTAAACCAAGCCTTACAGCGTCAGCCTAATTGGGCTTCAGCTTACATCCTTCGGGCAGATGTTTATCAAAATCTGGGAGACTCTCAAAGAGCAATTGCCGATTTTCAGAAATCCGCAGACTTGTATTACCAAGAAGGAAATATCCAGTATTATCAACAAATTATTGAGTTAATTGAACAACTTCAATGAAAACATTGGGGATTGGGGACTGGGGATTGG
>NZ_CAXTNP010000004.1:0-46298 GCF_964245575.1 uncultured Nostoc sp.
GGGCAAGGGGGATAAAAAATTAGCTCTTTCCCCTCAGCAAGAGCAGCACCCCGCCCCTGGAGCCTCTTTTCAATGCCCACTTGCCCTGAGCGACTTGTACTGAGCGTAGTCGAAGTAAGCCGAAGGGATGCCCCATCCCGTAAAATGAATACCTTGGGAAGAGATCCATATTGCCCTAAAATTCTACACGGGGAGCGAAGCTGACTGAGTGCCCCCATGATTCACCGTTATCAGAGGAGTTTTTTGTGGATTTATCTCGTATTCCTGCCCAACCGAAACCTGGTCTAATCAACGTTCTGATTGAAATTACTGGCAAAAGTAAAAATAAATATGAATATGACAAGGAACTAGAAGCTTTTGCTCTAGACCGAGTACTTTATTCCTCGGTACAATATCCTTATGACTACGGCTTTGTACCCAATACTTTGGCTGATGATGGCGATCCTCTTGATGGTATGGTCATAATTGACGAGCCAACCTTTCCAGGCTGTGTGATTGCCGCACGACCGATTGGCTTCTTGGAGATGATTGACGGTGGCGATCGCGATGAAAAAATCCTTTGTGTTCCTGACAAAGATCCGCGCTACACTCAGGTCAAATCCCTGAATGACTTAGCGCCACACCGCTTAGATGAAATTGCTGAATTTTTCCGTAGTTATAAAAATTTGGAAAAAAAGGTGACTGAAATTCTCGGTTGGCAAGATGTGGACAAAGTTGCAGCTTTAGTAGAAAAATCCGTCAAAGCTTATAGAGGATAATAAAAGAGTTAGAAAGTTAGGAGTTAAGAATTATGAGTTAAGAGTTATGAATTTTTATTTCTAACTCTTAACTTCTAACTCCTCACTCTTAACTGCTGACTTTGATAACTTTCGCTTGTTACGGATTGTAAAATCTGCCACCAACCCAAACTCAAATGCAGCGCACTCTCCTTTTGGCAAAAATTCATAACTGCACCCTCACGGGGGCGAATATCAACTATGTGGGTAGTATCAGCATTGATGAAATGCTTTTGGAAAAAGCTGGCATCTTACCCTATGAACAGGTGCAAGTAGTTAATAATGCTAATGGTCAGCGCTTTATTACTTATGCGATCCCGGCTCCAGCCCATTCAGGAATAATAGAGCTAAATGGGGGTGCGGCACGTCTAGGCATTATTGGCGATCGCCTGATTATAATGACTTACGGGCAGTTCACTCTAGAAGAGTTAAAAAGTTACTCTCCTACGGTAGTCATTGTGGACGAAAAAAACAGGCTGTTGGAAGTGCGGTACTACGATGACCTGCTCAGTAAGGTCTAATCTCAAGGAAAATGTCAAATTTTGAGCTGTCGGATTCCCAGAGCTACATACCTGAAAAGTCATCTACCCTGCCAAGTAGCCCAGCAGGTGAATTCCTCGTGCAATTCTGGGGTGTAAGAGGTTTGATTCCCACTCCAAGTAGCAATACCAATCGTTATGGTGGTAATACCGCTTGTGTAGAAATGTATGTAGCTGGGAAACGCTTGATTTTTGATGGCGGTACTGGCTTACGTATACTGGGTAAAACTTGGCAAGAACTGCAACAGCCATTAGAAGCCTATTTATTTTTTACCAACTGCCAATCAAACAGAATTCAAGGGTTTCCCTTTTTTGCTCCAACATTTATTGGGGAAAATTGCTTCCATATTTACGGCACAGCTGCATCAAATGGAGCCTCAATCAAACAATGTCTGTACGATCAGATGCTCCAGCCACACTTTCCTTACCCTTTACAGGTAATGCAGTCAGAATTGCAGTTTTACAATTTGACTCCAGATAGTGACGTGAAGCTAGATGATGTCACCATTACAACTGCATTAATTAATCAAACTCAGAGGTCAGTTGGCTACCGAGTCACTTGGCAAGAGTATAGTGTTGCTTACATCACGGATTTGCACCACAATGCCGATCAAATGGAACGAGAGCGGATTTTACAGTTCATTAAAGGCGTTGACTTGCTGATTGCCAATGCCACTTACACTCCTCCTACATCTCACAACCATGACTCTGCTGATTTACTCTGGCAAGCTGCGGTGAATGCGGCTCTGAATGCTGGCGTTAAACGGCTAGCCATTTCTCATCATCACCCAGATGACCATGATGATTTTCTTGACCAGGTTCAAGTCGATATTAAATCTGCCTTTCCTCAAGCAATACTAGCCCATGAAGGTCTAGTATTAACTATTGGTAAGTGATTTAGACTCTTTGGCACTTTGAAATCGGTGTAGAGCGATGCCAATACGGTTCGGTTAGCATGTTTGTCTCTCGAAGATCCCCCCAACTCACGCCACTTGCTATTTCTCCTCTTTACCCCCTTTTTAAGGCAGGACTGTTTGACACGATAAGGTTGTGATTTTGTCAACAGTACTCGCTGTGAAATTTCGGGAAATTGGTAATCGAAAAGCTACTACTTCAACGGATAAATTTAAGTACGTTGGCGTTGGCGTAGCCTCTCGTAGAGATGCCTTGCCGAAGGCATCGCCATTTTCTTGTCCAATCAGATTTTTTAGTAACCTGATTTTTTTGCTTGAAACGCTTGTAAATCAGCGCCTTTTAGGAAATGAAATAGCCATGCTTTTTAAGGGGGTCGCCGCAGGCGGGGGATCTTTATTGCAGCATTACACCAGTCTCTAAACAAACCAGAGAAACGTCATATAACTAAGCAGATCACATTTTGATACAACACGCAGTAAGGGCACAGCAATGCTGTGCCCTTACTATTCCACACTATTAAAATCGGCTATATTGCTCCTCTACGAAGCATTTTGCAACTCGGCTGTGCGGATTGAAAGCTGCTGTGTTTGATTACCTCGTTGCACTTTCACCTGTAAAACTTGACCAAGACGACTGTCTTCCACAACGTTCTGCAATTGTTCCGCACTAGTAATAGCTTTACCATCAACTTGAAGAATTACATCCCCGCGCCGGATACCCGCAGATGCAGCTGGAGAATTGGGGACAACTCGCATTACAAAAACACCATTAATTTCTGGTATCTGAATAGGAGAATTGGGATCGGTGTTATTTTGCTTGGCAAGATCGGGTGTCAAAGTTAGCATTTGCACGCCCAAATAGGGGTGAGCAACTTTGCCATCACGTTGTAGTTGCGTTGCGATCGCTTTAGCTTTATCAATAGGAATGGCAAACCCAATACCCATCGCGTCAGGGCGAATGGCTGTGTTAATGCCAATCACTTCACCTTGGCCATTCAATAGCGGCCCGCCAGAGTTACCAGGGTTAATAGCAGCGTCTGTCTGAATGAAATCCAAGCGTTTATCGCTAATGCCGACTTGGGCGCTAGAACGTTTGAGGGTACTGACAATTCCCAAAGTAACAGTGTTATCAAATCCCAAAGGATTACCAACTGCGATCGCCCAGTCTCCTACTTGTACATTACTGGAAGAACCCAAGGGCGCGACTGGTAAATCGCTACCAGCATTAATCTTGACTACTGCCAAATCTGTGACTTCATCAATACCTTGAACTTTCCCTTCAAAGGTGCGGCCATCTTTGAGTCGGACTGTTACTTTATCAGCTTTATCGACCACATGAGCATTAGTCATAACTAACCCGCTCTTGTCAAGAATGAAACCTGAGCCTAAACCGCGTAACTGCTGCTCAGGAGGCATCTGTTGAGAGAAACCGTCACCAAAAAACCGACGGAAAAAGGGGTCGTCAAAAGTTGGATCAACGCGACGAGTAATTGTCCGCTCAGTATCAATGCGGACAACTGCTGAACCAACACGATTGACTGCTGCTGTAACAAAGCTAGTGCTACCGATCACAGCAGTGGCCGGTGATTGCCGTTGGGAAATTAGGTTTGAAGTATCAAGAGAAGTTCCTGTCGGTGCTGGTTCGGCTTGGGAGGGCAACACTTGCAATGTGCTAACGGTTAACAAAACTCCTAGCGCGATCGCTAAAACATGAGTACTGAGTTGACGTAAAGACTTGGGTAATTTGAAAAATCGCATAATCACAACCTAATCTATAAGCCTAATTGTTGTTTAGTCGTGACAAATCTATTTAGAGTTATTTTTACTTCAGGTTTCGCCTGCTCTTTCCCAGACTGGGGTTAAGGCATTTTGCGACTTACCTGTAATCAAGTTAATGGAAAATTTAACCCAAAAGCTATCATGGACATTTACCCTTCACAAGTTCGGTTTTTACCCATCAAGAAAACTTTTGGATTGCTAATAAAACTAGCTTGCTCTCTGTTCTAACCATAGACTATGGATGAACTAACTTTTGTATAAGATTTCATTCCGACTGTCTGCGCCTAGCTGGGGTAAAGAGTTGATGGCTGAGTGGGGAGTGAGGGCAACAGGAACGGTTAGAGGTAGTTGTAATTGTTTTACAACCTTTTGCAATAGCTGATCTTGTCCAGTCCGAAAACCCCAGACATTTGTCCCCCGGTTGATAATAGCAAACCAAACCAAACCGCGATCGCGTGTGGGCATCACTCCCGCTAAAGCGCTAACATCGCGGAGAGTGCCAGTTTTAATCACAGTAGCAAGGGGAATATGTCTGGTGTGTAGTGTCCCCCGGTGATCAAATCCAGACATGGGGAACAAGTCAGCTAGATTCAGTTGGTGGGCAGATGCCTCAACTTGAATAGCCATCAACATAGCACAGACGGCTCTAGGAGAAATACGATTTTCCGGCCCCAATCCCGAACCATTGATTAACTGAATTTCCACTTGTGGCACTCTGGCAAGATTAGCAGCAGTTGATTGTACTACAGTTGCTCCTCCCACTGAGTCTGCCAGCATCTGTGCCATATCGTTGTTACTGTAAACGTTCATTTCCTTGAGCAGTTGCTTCAAAGGCAATGAGCGATGACGCAGTAACAAAGTTTGTCGAGGGTTTGGTTGCGCCTCAACTTTCACCGCACCTACAATCACAACTTGAGGCTTGGGCGTTCCCTTGGGCATGATTGAGTGTGTATAAATAGCGGGGCGGCCCCAAGTCGCACGATTTAGTGTTTGCTTGAGCATCAGACCCGCCAGCATTGGCTGACGTTGGAAATTCATGGCAAAACTGCCACTAATGATCAAATTTCCCTTTACCTGCTTGATGCCCATTTTATTGAGAGTATTACCAAGAGCGATCGCTTCTTCCCAAACAAACAAAGGATCGCCACGGCCTGTAATCACCAAATCGCCCTGCACAACTCCATTTACCACTGGGCCAGTGACACTTACTAAAGTATCAAATTGGTAATCTGGCCCCCAAGTTTTCAAAGCAACTAGTGAAGTGGCAATTTTGGTTAAAGAGGCAGCCGGCAGAGGTGTTGTACCTTGGTGATTTGCCATCAGCATTGGCCCCGACTGCATCCAAATTCCCTGACTCTGGGACAGATTTTGCGCTATCAGTTTCGATGTTACTAGCTGTTTCAGATATTCCTGCACCGTAGTAGCTCCAGTTGGATTAGGATCAGGGGCAAGAACCAAGCCAGGGCTACTTTGCCAAGTCAAAGCATCTAAGGCATCTAGAGGCTTGATTTGTACCCCAGCCATCTCTAACCAGAGCGATACCAGACCTGAACCCAATAATTCCAGCATGTTTTATTCCTCTGTTAAGATGTGACACAGTGTTTACTGTGCTAATATACAAGCTTTTTTACAAGAATCAGTATTGAGTCAAAATAACTAAAAATCAAAGCCTCTCTCCTTTTAAGAGAGAGGTCAGAATATTAAGTCGCACATCGCACGAATTACGAATTAATTAATACCTACTTTCTTTCTGGATGCGCTGCATCCTCTGCTGAAGGAGTACCCATCCGGTTAATTGTGGCAATCATCTGATACAAGCGCCCCAAGTCGCGTTGATTGAAGTACAAAATGAGCCGGGGTAGTTCAACAGTTTCATCTTGTGCTTCTTGAGGTAATGCCTGACTTTTTTCAATCCGTCCTTGAATAATAATGTCGCTAAAATTAACATTAAGTTGCTCTACCTGAGCGTCTGATATATCTGTCTTCAGGCGGATGACTAATTTATTACTTACATAGCGACAGGAGTGGTAAACCTGGTAAAAACGAGTAATGGCATCACAAGCCACATCCAAGTTGTCTGTCACCGTGTAAAGGCTAGGGTCTTCAGGACTGACAAGACCATTTTGCACTAGTTGCTTATGAATGTATTCGCTCCAAGACCGCCAGTAATCACCACCAGGGCGATCGATTAAAACTAGAGGTACTGGCCCAAATTTCCCATTCTGGGTTAATGTCATGCATTCAAAAGCTTCATCTTGAGTGCCAAAACCTCCCGGAAATAAGGCTATAGCATCACTTTCTTTGAGGAGAAACAGCTTGCGGGTAAAGAAATATTTGAAGTTAATTAGCTTGGGATCACCCTCTATAAACGGGTTCGCTTTTTGCTCAAAGGGTAACTGAATGTTTAATCCAAAGGAATTTTCTCGCCCAGCCCCTTCATGACCCGCCTGCATGATCCCGCCACCACCGCCGGTCATCACCATGAATCCTAATTCAGAAACAGCGCGAGCAAACTCAAGGGCCATTTGGTACTCTGGTGTATCTGGCGCTAGACGAGCAGAACCGAAGACGGTGATTTTGCGAACGTGTCGGTAATTATAAAAGAGTTGGAAGCCGCGCTCCATATCTGCTAATGCAGCCGACAATATTTTCCAATCGAGACGCTCAATTTCGGTATCAGCTAGACGAACAATAGTAGCAAGTGCTTGCTGAATAAATTGCCGATTTTTTAATGTCGGTAACTGAGCGATCAATTCAGCGATATCCGCCTGTAAAGACTCTAATGTGTCAAACGACGCAGATGAGGTCATGAGAACTGCCGCAACAATGGCACTATATTTTACGTGAACTACTCACACTGTAGCAAGCGGGTATACCGAAGAATGACGAACCGCTTTCTCTGTGAGACACTACATGAACACGCAGCGTTTCGCAGAGAAGGCGCAGAGGACACGGAGGAAGAGAAAAGGCGATCGCACCGTGCTAATAATTAGACATTTGCTGTTTCTAAGTTGATTATTCAAGCTGAGATATCCATAGATGGTGTTCAGAACTCGAACGATGGTGTTCAGAACTCGGAAGTTGGTGTTCAGAACTCGGAAGGTGGTGTTCAGAACTCGGAAGTTGGTGTTCAGAACTCGGAAGTTGGTGTTCAGAACTCGGAAGTTGGTGTTTAGAACTCGAAAGTTGGTGTTCAGAACTCGGAAGTTGGTGTTCCGAACTCGGAAGGTGGTGTTCAAAGCTTGGGTTTTACCTTTCCCCTCATCCCCCTCATCCCCCTCATCTCAATTCAATCCCAGTTCTTGCTTCAACGCCTCTGGGACATTCACTGCTGTCTCTAATCCCCGCACACCTTCCCACTGCTGCTTTTTACCCCAGGTCATTTTTTCCATATTGGCGTCGCTGAGGTCAGCACCACCGAGAATGGCATAGCTAAGGTTACTGTGGCTGAGATCCGCACCATTGAGAATAGCACCACTGAGGTTACTGCCACTGAGGTTAGCACTGTTAAGGTTGGCATAGCTGAAGTCTGTACCGAAAAGGATCGCGTCGGTGAGGTCGGCATCACTGAGGTCGGCTTCGCTGAGAATCACCCCACTGAGGTCGGCTTCGTTGAGGATTACCCGACTCAGGTCTACACCGGTGAGGTCTGCGCCTAAGAACATTGCACCGTTGAGTCTGGCGTCGTTAAGCTTGGCACCGTTAAGTTTGGCATAGCTGAGGTCAGCAGCGATCAGGATGGCATCACTAAGGTTGGTACTGAAAAGAATTGTGTCACTGAGGTTAGTACCGTTGAGGATGGCGTGACTTAAATCAGCACCACTGAGGTCGGCACGACAGAGGTCGGCATGGTTAAGGTTGGTGCTGCGGAGGTTAGCTTCACTCAGATTCGCACCGAAAAGGATGGCGTTACTTAGGTCGGCATGGCTAAAGTTAGTGCTGCTGAGGTCGGCGTGGTTGAGGTCGGCGCGGTTGAGGTCGGCGCGGCTAAGGTTGGTGCTGCTAAGGTCGGCGCGATTGAGGTCGGCGCGGCTAAGGTTGGCACAGCTAAGGTTTGCACCACTGAGGTCAGCACCACTGAGGTCAGCACCAGTGAGGTTGGCACCAGTGAGGTTGGCACCAGTGAGGTTGGCATCGCCGAGGTTGGCACCGCTAAGGTTTGCACCACTGAAGTTTACGCCAGTTAAGTTGGCATCGCCGAGATAAGCTTGGCCCAGGTCAGCACCCCTAAAGTCTGCCCCAGTGAGGTTGGCATCGCCCAGGTAAGCACCCTTAAAGTTGCCGCCTCTGAGAAATTGCCCGACTATACTGGTAAAATTGCCAATTTCCAGGGCATCGCTATAGTTGATGATCCGCAGCAGTTGGGATGTGAAAAAATTGTCTGTATCTGGTTGAGCAGATGGATAGAAGGTGATTTTTTGTTTGAGTTCATCTCGCTTTTGGGCGTAGCGGTGTAACTCTAACAGTAAAATTAGTACGTTTAGCCCTGTATATACGTCAACCTGTCTCAGCCCGATCGCAATATTTTGCGCCGCTAGCTTTAACATTGTTCTCTGAGGTAGGTTATCATCTGGTGTCCCATCGATAAATTCTCCCTGACACCAGCGATGATAAAAATCTTCTAGCCGCCAAAAAAGCAGTTCTGGGCGAATTTTTTGACCATTCACAACCAATTCCATTAGTTGGTTGACTATTTCTGATTTCAGCGCCCCATTGCCCAGTAAATCATAAATCTCTTCATGCATCTGGCGATCGCACACTCTAAAGTAAAACCCAGAAGGTAGTGTTCCTGATGTCTGATTACCTATCTTAGAAGTCAAACCGCCCTTTGGTATTGCCCATTTTTTTAAGCTTTCTTGAAGTCTTTGAGACCATAAATCTTCCCGTAAATTATCTTGACCAAATTTAACGCTTTTATATGGTTCTTTAATACTTTTTCCTAGAGGTAAAACTACTTCGGTTTTCACAGATGTGGTCTTTGGCATCTCTTCTAACCTTATATCCCTCACATAATTTCTCAGCAGTTGGCAGACTTGAGATAAATATGTTGACATTTCTGTGTCCGTTGTTACATTTAAATTACTGTTTTGATAATCCGGAATTAAAAATTTTTTTATGGTAGTTTGCTTGTCATTGCCAAAAATTAATAGTATCAATAAATACTACACGAAAAATATCATCCGTTGGCGATATCTTCGATGGGTTACACCAACGGTATTCTTGGAGGGCGGCTTCTCGCTAACCCGTAGTCAGCTCAAGTTTCTTCTCCTGATGCAAATCAAGTGTCATCAGAAAAATTCTTTCAACAATCAAGTAATTTTCCGCCTTTGGCTAATCTGTTATACCTTTTTCGCAGGATATTTACTAGTTTGATGTAAAAATAATACTTACGATTTGTGATAGTTGTAATTGTTAGGAAAAATCCTACTGTGTAACAGCGTGAATATTGCCCAAAAATGGCAACTTCAATTGAAGTCTAAAGTTTGCTGCTTGATCTAAAGCATCTGAGAGAATCGACAAAAAGCAGGCTATATAGCTTTGCAAAAGTTAAAAATTAACTACAGAATAACTATCGGGGATACAAGGGATGAAGAACAGATCAACTTTTTATATGATTTTGTTACATGGTTTGTTTTTAGGAATAGCAACGGCTAGCGCCAAGTCACCGTCTGTTAAGATTGATACATTGTCAGCCAACCAGAAGGCTGTGCGGGTTATAGAAGCCGTAGTTACAGCCAGAAGTGGAGAGAAATCCAATAGTCAGTTAATAACGACAGAAACTTCTTCTTCAGCATTATCACCAAAGAATATTAATTTTCCCCAAGAAAAGAGGCTAGCGTCAGGGCAAGTTTGGGTGGTTAATCAAAATAAACACGTACAGCCTCAACCGTTTATTTGGGTAGTAAAAGACCTGAAAAAAGCAGGACAGCAACCATTCTTGCAAGTTGCAAAACCCGTAGAAAAGCCTAAACCTAGCAAAACACCAACAACAAAGGATGAGTTAGAGCCATTTGATGAAGTTATCAAAAACACCCAAAAGTCAGGGGGATTGTTCACCCTATATCGTAATAAAGAAAAGAATAAAATTTATTTAGAAATTAAGCCAGAGCAACTTAATAAAAATTACCTTGCTACAGCAACCCTGGAATCGGGCATTGGTGAACGGGGTATTTACAGTGGTATGCCTCTGCAAGATTTTTTGTTTTATTTCCAGCGAGTGGATAATAAATTAAACTTTGTCATCCGCAATGTTAATTTTCGCACTCGTGAGGGAGATCCGCAGGTGCGATCGCTAACCCGGTCTTTTAGTGATTCTGTTCTCTACAGCATTTCCATTAAAAGCATTCATCCAGAACGCAAAACTCTTCTGATCGACTTGGGAGATTTGTTACTGACAGATTTAGGTGGATTATCTGCAAGTTTAGGAGTCCCAGCAACCACAGACCAATCTTATTTTGGTACTGCCAAAGCTTTTCCACAAAACTTAGAAATTGAGTCAGTTTTAAATTTTTCTGGCGATCGTGACAGTGAAGCGGCAAGCTTTGCGTCGCTAGCTGATAGCCGTGGTTATACCTTGCGCGTCCATTACAGTCTCTCTCAACTACCTGATAAAGATTATCGCCCGCGCCTTGCTGACGATCGCATCGGCTATTTCATCACCGCCTACCAAGATTTATCCAAAGACGATCAGGGCGATTCTTTTGTCCGCTACATTAATCGCTGGGATTTGGAAAAACAAGACCCGAAAGCAGCAATTTCTCCACCTAAAAAACCGATTATCTTTTGGATTGATAACGCTGTGCCTGTAGAGTACCGCGATGCGATGAAAGATGGCGTTTTAATGTGGAACAAAGCCTTTCTCAAAGCTGGATTCAAGGATGCAATTGAAGTCCGCCAAATGCCAGATGATGCCACATGGGATCCAGCAGATATTCGTTACAACACGATTCGCTGGATCAATACAGTCGATGGTTATTTTGCAATGGGGCCATCTCGTGTTAACCCATTGACTGGGGAAATTTTGGATGCAGATATTCTCGTAGATGCTAGCTTTGTGCGGGCACTTAAGAGTGAGTATCGTAAAATCGTCCAGCCTAGCCAAACTGAAAATCGCACTACTCTATCAGCTTTGATGCAAAATCGTCTACTTTGCACCAATGGTTTAGATACAAAAAACAATGATAAGCCCCAGCAGACGCAAATACAACAAGGGTTGTTAAATCGTTTATCGAAAATGGCAGGCGAGTACGATTTATGCTATGGGATGGAAGCTGCTAATCAGTTTGCCTTTGGTTCACTGGCAATGTCACTGCTGCCAGATACCATGAGCACTCCAGACCAGGTGAAAGAATATATCAATCAATATTTACGTTTAATTATCGCTCACGAAGTTGGACATACTCTTGGTTTACGCCATAACTTCCGTGGTAGTACACTGTTAGCACCAGATGAGATGAATAATACGGAAATTACCAAAACTAAAGGTTTGACAACTTCGGTGATGGATTATATTCCGCCAAATATTGCTCCTCAAGGGACAAAACAGGGAGATTATTTTCCTAGTATGGTGGGGCCTTATGATGAATGGGCGATTAAGTATGGCTACATCCCAATTCAAACATCAACTCCGATCGCAGAAAAGCCAATTTTGTCAGAAATTGCTGCACAATCCTATAAGCCAGAGTTGAGTTATTCCACAGATGAAGATATGTATGACCTTGACCCAACTGCTGATGCTTGGGATAACAGTGGCAATGTCTTGCTTTATTCCCAGTGGCAATTGAATAATTCGCGGGTGATGTGGGAACGTCTCGATAAGCGTTACCCAATAGCTGGTGATAGTTACACCGATGTGAGCGAACGTTTTAGCACAGTATTAGGTAACTATTTTCAGCAAATATATTACACCACAAAATACATTGGCGGACAGTCTTTCTATCGCATCCACCCCAGTGAAATACCCTCTGGAGTTAGCCAACACCGATTACCATTTGAACCAGTACCAGTTGAAAAACAACGACAGGCTTTAGAAACACTGCAAAAGTATGTATTTGCAGAAGATGCCCTCAGCTTTTCACCAGAACTACTGAATAAATTAGCACCTTCCCGTTGGCGACATTGGGGTAGTTCTCCCCAAGTTGGTCGTTTGGATTTTCCAATTCATGACTTGGTACTATTCATGCAAGGTTCTGTGTTACGGGATTTACTCTCAGGCGATCGCCTCTCTCGCCTCAAGGATATTGAACTGAAAACGAAACCAGAAAATGCACTGTCTCTGCCTGAACTATTTGACACTTTGCAATCAGATATCTGGACAGAAGTAATCAAACCAAAAGGTAAACCAATGAAGATTGCCAGTTTGCGGCGGGGCTTGCAACGGCAATACCTGGACATTTTGACTGCTATGGTATTGCGAAAAGAATATGTCCCAGAAGATGCCCGGACTCTGGCGTGGTATAAACTCAAGCAACTAGATGAGAAACTCAAGGGGGTTAATTCAGATGATGAATATACTAAAGCGCACTTATTAGAAACGCGCGATCGCATTGAGAAAGTGTTGAATGCGCCGTTGCAAGGGAATTAAAAAGGAAGTGGGGAGAGACGCGATTAATCGCGTCTGTACTAGGGAGTGGGGGAATAATTTTTAATTGTTTCTCCCTTTCCTTTCTCTTCTTCCATCATTACTTTGGCAAAATATATTTAGAATGCCCATACAGACTAAAAAAAAAGTTTATCCCAGCAGTTAGATAGTCAAATGCTGAGGGCAACATAATAAATAGTTATAACTGCAAGCAAGAGGTTTATTGTTTGGCAACTGTTAAAGATTCTTTGGTAATAGCTAATCCGTTGCCATCGGGTGATGGATACACATGGACTCTTGCCTCTCGGCTGGGTGAGATGATTTCCGACATTGAGGTACAGTTTGGTAAGCGCGATCGCTCTTGGACGATTCTAGGAATTGAATTTTGTGATAACGGGCCTCAAACATGGTTCCCAGGAGACTCTGAGCAGATTATAATTCAGCTTGGACTCTCGGCAAAAGAAGATCCAGTTCAAGCCAAGTTTCAGCTAGCCCATCTATCTGTTCACCTTCTTGATCCTGGTGCTTCCAGTTTTGCAACTGTTTTGGAACAAGGGCTAGCAACATATTTCTCGCTCCAGTACGTAAAGCAATTTCACCCTAATTACACCACTTCTGATACGAAGTATGCAGCTGCGGCGAGATTAACAGCACAATTGCTATATATTAATCCGATAGCCATTAAGGAGCTTCGCTCAAGAGGTATCAAGATTTCACAAATTACCGCCAGTCAGCTTTTGGCAGTGTGTCCCAAGTTGCCAAAGTCGATAGCTCTTGCCCTTGTTACACCTTTTCATAATTGGATAGAGTGAAAAATTACAGCAGATTTCAAGTTGGTAAGTACATAAGCTAATTCAAAGCTAGCTATAAAGCGTGTTTTACTTCTGAATTGTGCTGTATTTCTTGAGGATGTAGATGAGCAATTGGTGGTGATGAGAGTACCAAAAAAAGATATTGTAGTTGGATTTCACCCGTCTTACATCCGGCAGTATACAGATTATGCTGTGGGATAAAGGCTTGTTGCCTAAGTGCTATTAAATTTACAATTGAGGTGGCATAGATAAAGGCAGTAAAAAGCTAATGACATTGCAAAACTTACAAAAACAGGTACTACAATTATCCACTAGCGAACGCTGGCAATTAGTCCAAACCTTGCTGGAATCTTTACAGCAGGAAACCCGCCCATTACAAAATAAAGGGAACTTGTCCCGATTGCGAGGGATTGCAAAAGGTTCAGGTGCATTAGGTAATGAAGATATTGGAGCAGAATATATTACCTATCTGACTGAGAAGTACCAGTAATGCGAGTTTTGATAGATACGAATGTCGTTCTTGATTTTTTGCAAGAACGGGAGCCTTTTGTGGAGGATGCAGCAAGACTGTTTCAGAGGATTGATGCTGGTGAGGTTCAAGGATTTATTGCAGCAACAACAATCACTAATATATATTATATTCTTCGCAGAACCGCAGGCGTGAAGGTGGCTCAAGACGCAATCATTCAAGTTTTAACAGACTTACACATTTGTCCCGTTGAGCGCACTATCTTAGAACAGGCGATCGCATTAAATTTCCGAGATTTTGAGGATGCGGTGCAGTATGCCTGTGGAATAGCGCATGGGGTAGATGCAGTTATAACTCGTGATGTGTCTGGTTTTGTAAATGCTCTGATTCCAGTGATGTCACCTAAAGAATTAGATAAGATATTAGCTAGTGAATAAATCCGCAGAAATATCGCTGAAGTTACCGCTATCCCTTGATAACTTTAGAATTAAGAACAGTTAGTACTTGCTTCCATTTACAAAGTCTTTGTCTGATGTAGAGCAAAGAAGGCAGCAGATAATAAAACCTACCTCTGCTACCTCTGCTTTCTCCTAACTACTCAACGCCTTTAAGAACCGTTGCAAACTCTTAAACACACTGGGCTTTCTCGCAGGTGTCGCATCTGTTGTTGTTTCCGGTTGTCCTTTTAAAAGGATGAGATCCAACTCATCACCCGATGGTTTTGTGGGTAATTCGGCAATTCTTTGATATTCGCCGTCGGTTTCCAGCCAAACTTCCCACTGTCCTGGGTAGCAGCGACATAGGGCACTTTCATCGTCTATAGGGCGGAGGTAATAGGCAGATTCAATGGTACTGATAAAACGATCGCGGATTTTTCTAGCTGTATAACCAATGCCCACAGTTCCAGAATCTTCAAGACGGGGATTTAACAAGACTAAAGGGCGATCGCCTATTTCTAGACATAGCTTTTCTAACTGCGGTACTTCTACGGAAGTGGGGGCGATGAATAAGAAAATTTCATCCTCTGGCTGAATTTTTGTCTGCAAAGAAGCAGCCCTTCCCGTACCAATATCCAAAATTTGAAATGGTGCATCAGCCCAATTGCGACGGGCTAAAGCCGCAGCCCCAGCGTCAGCAAAGAAAATCTTCAAACGGGAATCATATTCTGTAAATAGCGGCAGAAATTGTTCCGCCACCGGCATAAACTTGAGTTCTGGGAACAGGAACTCAACTTGTATGCGAGTACAGCCATCTGCAAGGGCAGCTTGGACGGCTACACGAGATTGAGCGATCGCATCTTCAAGAGTATTGGGAAGTTCACTCATAGTTTATTATGTGGGTTTAGCATTACTCCCATTGTTCCAGTATTAGCTCTTATTGAGTAGGCAGACGATGACAATCAACTCCGGGATATAAAGGCTCAATGGGCGTTGGGTTTTGCGTAGGCGTAACCCGTCGTAGACATTGCCTCTGATATGATATCGGCTTGATTACTTATTAAACCCGGAGAACCCCAAACAGCCATAGGACTTACGCACACTCTACGAATTCAACTCTTGGAGACGCTGCGCGAAGGCGTTCTTCTCTAACAAGATGCTACGCGTTGGCGTCAACTCTTGGAGACGCTGCGCGAAGGCGGTTCGACAAATTAAGCTTTTGGGCGATTTTTGCGTAAGTCCTAAGCCAAAGCTATGCTTTGTCTCCTTTCCCGAAAAGTTCTTAGGGGTTGGGGGTGGGGTTCATTTGAAGGTTATCTATGGACGGGTTGAGGATTGATGTTGTCTGTTGGTATTGATATGGGAACCTTAATAATAAAGTATTAAGATCAGCGTCTTTTATGAAACCTGTTTTGCGTAAAGGTCAATTAACAACATGGAAAGATGACAAGGGCTTTGGCTTCATCCGCTCCAGTGATGGCAATCAAGACGTTTTTCTTCATATTACTGCACTCAAAGAAACAAATCATCGTCCCCAAGTTGGTGATGTGATTTGCTATCAGCTAACGGTTGATAAAGATGGAAGAGTTCATGCTTGCAACGCCTTTATTGAGGGAGTTGTATCCAAACCTATACTGAAAACTTCACCTTCTGTAACAGATAAAGCAACATTCAAATCTACAGTAAAATCTTCTTTAATATTTGAGGTGTTGCTTTTATCATTATTACCGGGTTTAGGAGCAATAAATTTTGCATTAACGACTTTCAATCCAATCCCTCTGATTCTCTATCCTGTAATGAGTTTTATTACCTTTGCACAGTATGCGGATGATAAATATCGTGCAAAGCAGGGGCGTTGGAGAATATCAGAAAAGAGATTACATTTATGTGAATTTATGGGTGGATGGTTGGGAGCATTCATCGCTCAACGAACATTACGCCACAAAAGTAGCAAGGTTTCATACCAAGTTGTATTTTGGGTAATAGTAACTATTCACATTGTATTTTGGTTAGATTGGCTTTTCTTGGGTAGAAGACTAATAAGTTTATTTCTGGGCAGTGTTTTTAGAGGATAGCAGAGAACCCTTGCAAAACAAACTGATCAGTCGAGATTCCCTGACTGCTTGCCCATTTATTGAAGAAGTGCGATCGCATAAAAGACACGCTCAAAATTTTACCTGTTGGTAAAAGACTTGTTTAAGCCTTTGAGCGACGCGCCGATCAGATAAAACCTAGATATTTTGATACACGATACCCAAGCCAAATCCCTACAAGGCCACCAATGACGCTGAAGACAATCGAGGTGAATGATAGTACACTTCCACCCCACAATGCAGGGATGTAACTACCAATCGTAGAGCCAACGAACATCCCAATTCCAATGATGAATTTATTCATTCAAAAAAAGCCTCAAATGTAATCAAAATAAGTCATGCTTGAACTCCTTTATGACTCAAAATATTACTTTTTGGGAAAAGATTTATTTAACCCTTTCGGCAGCCGTGACATAGAGAACTGCGTAGGCGTAGCCCGTCGTATACATCGCACTTACTGAGGAACTTGCACGAGATGGGCGATCATATCGGAGACACGCTCAAAATTTGGGATGATGCTTTCGGCGGCAGTGACATAGAGTGCTGCGATCGCCTAGTTCTGCTAAGGAATGTGACGTTGGTGAAAGTGTAAAGATGGTCATTGTCAAGATAGCAGTAGCAGTCCGCTTTGATTTTTGAAATTATTTGCGTAGACAGGGAGTAGGGAGTGGGGAAGAAGCCTTTTCGGAGTGTAATGATTTTTGAAAAAATCAAATACGACTCCTATAGTAGGGTAGTGCAATTAGAGATATTCAAAATGTAAATCAATATTTCCTTGATTTATCTAGGAGTATTAATTTAGAATACTTTTGATTGATTTTTTAATTTAACTTCACTAAGGATAAGATTAACATGAATTTAATAAGTAAAACTTTGACTATTACTGATATGTATCCAAAATGCATAGCATTTCTAGGAACGATCTTATCAGTGTGTGGTTCAGCATCAATAGCTGAATCTGCCTCAATTACACCATTTACTAATCGGAATGATTTTAACACTACTATTGGTGCTACACCTCTGATTATAGAAGATTTTACTAATAGTATTCACTATCCAATCACCACTGGAATCCTCAATTCACAAACCAATCTTGTCGTCAATAATGGCTCTCCTATCCGACCTGGAGATATTAAGCCTGGGGCTACATATTCAACACCACGAGGAAGTGGCTTCTTCTTTAATATAGATGCTGGTGGTGGGTATACTGGCGGATTTCTTGATGGCTTTCTCAGCAGCAATTTCAACAAAACACTAACCATTAATTTTGACAATAATGTTTCGGCATTTGGATTTGATACAAACAACTTTATGGGAAATGATTTTAACTTAACAATTAAATTTTCATCTGGAGAAAATTTTGTCCAGAATTTTTTAGTTAGTAACTCTGAAAGTTTACAATTTTTCGGTTTTCAAAGTGACGCATTTGATATCCAATCTGTAATTATTGACGGGAATAGAGACAGAAGCGATGGTGGGCAGTTCGCTGTTGACAACTTCACTTTTACCACTATTCCCGAACCTTTCAACCTGGGAGGAATACTAATTGCTGGTTTTATGGGATTGTGGCTCAAGCTTAAGAAGCAAAAAGGCTCCTAATCAGTATAGAAAGCACATAAAAACTGTATCTAAACTAAAGATAAATCCGGTGTCAGCCTTTGCAAAACTTGCTTCAACACCATTACCGTCCAATCTATATCAGCTTCAGTCGTATCATGCCCCAATGTGATGCGAATTCCCCCCAAGGCGGCTTTTTCTGAATAACCCATCGCTAACAATATCGGGCTAGGGCTAAGTTTACCACTGTGACAGGCAGCACCAGCACTGATGCCGATGCCAGCAAGGTTTAGCTGTCGTACCAAGGTTTTACCGCTAAGTTTTTCCCCATCGGCGTTTTCTAAGCACATACTGATATGGTGAGGTAAACGATCGCAGCCATCCCCTGTAGCTATTATTCCCGGAATCTCAGCTAATTGGGCAAAAGCGCGATCGCGTAACTCAATTAACCGTGGTGTTTCTGTAACCAATTCTTCGGCTGCTAATTCTGCTGCTACACCAAATCCCGCTATTATCGGTACTGCTTGCGTACCAGAACGCAGTCCCATTTCTTGTCCACCACCACACAGTAAGGGCATCAATTCCACACCAGGACGCACATACAGCCCTCCTACACCTTGCGGCCCATATATTTTATGGCTGGAAAGGCTAAGTAAGTCTACGGGTAGTTGTTGCACATCTATGGGTAAGCGTCCCGCAGCTTGCACCGCATCTGTATGGAACAAAGCACCATGCGATGGCTTTGCCCGCCGCAGGCATCGCACAATTTTACCCAGTTCCTCAATTGGTTGCACAGTCCCAACTTCACTTTGACCGTAAATTATAGAAACCAAAACTGTGTTATGTCGCAATGCTGCCTTTAAATCCAAGGGGTTGACTTTGCCTTTAACATCTACAGACAAGCGCGTAACTTCCCAACCCCACATTTCTAGCAACCTTACTGTTTCAGAAATTGCGGAATGCTCCACGCTGGAGATAATTATATGTTGAGGAACAGCATACAACCGAGCCACACCCATAATCGCCAGATTATTTGCTTCGGTACCACCAGATGTAAAGATTATTGATGCTGGATCGACAGCGTTAATTAATCCAGCAACTTGGACTCTGGCTTGTTCCACAACCGTTGCCGCCCTTTGCCCCCACTCATGTAAGCTGGAAGGATTGCCCCACTCTTGGGTGAGGACTGTTTGCATAACTGCGATCGCTTCTTTTCGAGTGGGAGTGGTGGCACTGTAATCTAGATAAATTTGCATATAACTGATAATGGTGAGAACACACGTTGGTAGTAGGCTGCTGATGTTGTCAGCATATACAGTTTTAGTGGACAAATTCTAAAAAAATCTCTGTAATGCTACCTCTAGCAGTGGATTTTTCCCTTTACTTGGAAAGTTATTTTTCTACCTAATTCAGAAGACAAAATTTTGGGAATGATAAATATGTCCACTTCCAATTCACTTTTAACAGATTACAGTGCAACTTATCTCTAGACGAAGATATTTTTTATATATCTTTTTACTGATATTTCCCCTTGCTGCTTGTCAACGAGTCCAGTCTTTCAATCAGCGTCCAGCACCTTTACCACAAGATCCGTTAATTCAAGTTTACTTTAACCATTCTGAGTCTTCAGAATACAAAGAACCTTACCGTCAGCAAACTCGCCTTGGGGATGATTTAGAAAAACAGATTGTCAATGCTATTACGCAAGCTAAATCTACAGTAGATGTGGCGGTACAAGAATTACGTTTACCCAAAATTGCCCAAGCACTGGCTGATAGACAAAAAGCTGGGCTAAAAGTCAGGATAATTTTAGAAAATACCTACAGCCGACCTTGGAGCAGCTTAACATCTACTGAAGTAGGTAAGTTAGATAAAAGGGAACAGGAACGTTACAACGAATTTCGCAAATTTATCGATATTAACCAAGATAATCAACTCAGTCCACCAGAAATAAATCAAAGAGATGCTTTGATAATTTTGCAAAATGCCAAAATTCCCTGGATAGACGATCAAGCAGATGGTTCAGCAGGTAGCAGTTTGATGCACCACAAATTTGTGATTGTGGATAATCGCATTGTAATTATAACTTCAGCCAATTTTACTTTAAGTGATACTTATGGTGATTTCACAAATTCCAGCAGTTTAGGCAATGCCAATAACTTATTGCAAATTGACAGCCCAGAATTAGCATCTTTATTTACAGAAGAGTTTAACATTATGTGGGGAGATGGCCCAGGAGGTAAGCCAGATAGTAAATTTGGTTTGCAAAAACCGATGCGATCGCCTCAACAAATAACTTTAGGGAACACCCAACTTACTGTGCAATTTTCCCCTACTTCCCCAACTCAACCCTGGAGTAACACTAGCAATGGTTTAATTGGCAAAACTTTAGATTCAGCAACAAAATCTGTTGATATGGCGTTATTTGTCCTTTCCGATCAGCGTCTTGCCAATATTTTAGAAAAACGCCATCAAGAAAGTGTGCAAATTCGCGCTTTAATTGAACCACAATTTGCCTATCGTCCTTATAGCGAAGCATTGGATATGATGGGGGTTGCTCTTAGTAACAAATGTAAATATGAACTTGATAACCATCCTTGGCAAAATCCAATTACAACCGTAGGCGTACCTGTATTACCCAAAGGCGATTTATTACATCATAAATTTGGTGTTATTGATAGTCAAACAGTAATTACAGGTTCTCATAATTGGTCAGATGCTGCCAATAATGGTAACGATGAGACGCTTGTAGTGATTGAAAGTCCCATAGTTGCTGCCCATTATGTGCGCGAATTTGCTCGTCTTTATACCAAAGTTAAACCCGGCTTACCACCAAAAATTCAAGAAAAGATTAAAGTAGAACAAACACAGTGTCCACAGATAAAAAGTTCTTCATCAAGTGAACTACAAGCAGTTAAACAAATAAATATTAACACTGCAAGTCAAGAAGAATTAGTAACTCTCCCTGGTGTGGGTAAGAAGTTAGCACAACGGATAATTATTAGCCGTCAACAGCAAAAATTTCTATCCTTACAAGACTTAAAACGAGTTCCAGGGATTAAGGCGAAGACATTGGAAAAATGGGGTGAGCGCTTGATTTGGTAGGGACGCAGAGATGTGCGTCCCTAAAAACATGTAAAATTACACCAATGTGATATTTAAATGCGATCGCTAGCTAAACTAAGCAAACTGCGCGATCGCCCATTCTGAGAAAATCGTTTTGCTATTATTTGTTGATAAACCGCCTCATAGCCATCAGTCATCTGCTTCATGCTGAAACAATCTTCGACATACTGGCGACAGGCATAGCGATCTAATTCTATTACCCGATCAATAGCACTGATGCATTCTTGAATATCATTGCAGAGGAAACCCGTCTTGCCGTGAGAAATTATCTCCTCAGTAGAACCCAATTTCATCGCAATCACTGGTGTACCCGAAGCCATTGACTCCACCATCACCAATCCAAATGGTTCTCGCCAAGTGATAGGGAATAGAGTTGCGACTGCACCTCCCATAAGGGCATTTTTTTGAGTATGGTTAGCTTCACCCAGATACTCAATTTGCTTGCCGTCAATGTGCGGTTTGATTTCCTTCTCAAAGTATTCTGCATCAACGACATCTACCTTACCTGCCATTTTTAAATGCCAACCAGCAAGTTTTGCAATTTTTATTGCTAAGTGCGCTCCCTTCTCTGGAGACATGCGACCTAAAAACGCTAGGTAGGGCGGAACTTCTGGTTGCGCATGAAAATTATAACTGCTGACATCAATTCCGTTGTAGACCGTTGCTATACAGTTTAACGCTAACCTTGGTTCTCGTTGTGCATCGGAAATACTAACGTAGGGTTGCTTTTTACCAAAAGTAAACATCTTTTCGTTATCAGGGGTAAAAATCCCGTGCAACGTGTGAACCGTAGGGGTTGTGACGAGATTCGCATAGGATAGCGCCCCACACCCCACATGGGAGTGAATAATATCAAACTCTTCTGCCCGTTCATAAACCGAAGCTAGATTCAGCATTTCGTAAACGCCGTAATCTTTAATAGTGCGATCAAGTCTAAGAGCACGGGGATGAACTGAGACTAGTTTTGCCAGACTGATAGAATCTCCCGATGCAAATAAAGTTACTTCGTGTCCGCGTCGAACTAATTCATCGGTCAATAACCCGACTACTAACTCTATACCACCATAAGCTGGAGGTGGAACTCTCTCCCACAGTGGGGCTATTTGAGCTATTCGCATGACAAACCTCCTAACAAATATAAACTTGAATTAAAAGTTTTTCTTTTCTGTTGCTGTAGTGCTTGTAATTGATTGGCTTTGCATCCAAAAGTAACTTGAGATACTAAGCTTATTAACACTTCTATCAAGATATTATGCTTTTACTTCTATATTTTTTGTCTATCTTTGTACGGAAATTACCCTCTACTTAAAGAGGTAAATACATTCTAAATTCTTAATATTTGGTGAGTTGGTGCAATTTTAAATATAGATTTTTGGATAAATAGTAACTTGCTAAAATCGTCAAAACCTGCGTTTAAATGCTGATAATGGGCGAAAAAGCTCTATTACTGCTTGTCACTTATCTGATTTTAAAATGTTAATTAAAGAATAAAGTGCGTAGATACTCTTTGGGCGGCTTTCCCTACTCTAAAGGATAACCCGTAGCCGCCCAAAGGGTAGATTTTCGTGAAATAGGAAGTATGGTGAATGGACAAACTACAGAAACTTTTTGGCAAGATAGCTTCTATAGCAATCCGAGAAGATTCGTTCTGTTATACGTGGCTTCGGGACACCATTGGGAGCAAGGCACTTTGCTGAATTACTTCTTAACATTAGTTTGTCTGAAACAGAAAATCAGGAATTTTATCTCGAATCTTATGCAGGTAACAAAAGCCTAGCTCGTCGCGCACAAAAATAGATTTTTGATTAGTCAAAATATTGACTTATTACACAAAATATGATATTTTGTACTTCTATCAATAAAAATCAAATATAAACGTGAATATCTCTCCTTCTCTCAAAAAACCGCGTGTCTCATGGCAGGCGGTTTTCTCAGTGCTGATGTTTGTGTTCATGTACCTGCCCATACTGGTACTTAGCTTTTATAGCTTCAATCAGTCACCTTACAGTGCAAGTTGGCAAGGATTCACTCTCGATTGGTATGGCAAGTTATTCAGTGACGATCGCATTTTATCAGCTTTGCAAAATAGTTTAATAGTTGGTGGTTGTGCCGTGGCAATATCAGCAGTACTGGGAACCTTGATGGCGGTTGGGTTGGCGCGTTACCAATTTCCTGGTAAGAGATTGTATCAGGGTGTTGCTTACCTACCATTGATTATTCCCGATATTGCGATCGCAGTGGCTACCCTAGTATGTCTAGCAGCCTTTGCAATCCCTTTGAGTTTATGGACGATAGTTGCAGCCCATATCGTGTTTTGTCTGGCCTACGTCGGACTTGTGGTTGCTTCCCGACTTACCAATTTAGATCCTCACTTAGAAGAAGCAGCACTAGATTTAGGCGCTACACCAATGCAAGCTTTCATCAAAGTATTGTTACCTCAATTAATGCCTGGTATTGTAGCTGGTTGTCTCTTAGCCTTTGTCCTCAGCTTAGATGACTTTCTCATTGCCAGTTTTACTGCTGGTAGTGGTTATAACACCCTACCAATGGAAATTTTTAGCCGCATTAGATCGGGAGTCAAGCCTGATATTAACGCATTGAGTGTCATGTTGATTACAGTATCTGCGATCGCTGCTCTTGTAGCTGAATTAATTCGCATTTCTGGAGAGAATAAAAGTTTCAAATAAGAGTCAAATCAATCTTTACGATCTTCGCCTGTTCAATAGCATCAGATGGAATCGCAGTTTCTAAGCCTTTGAGTATCGTACCTGATTCAATCACAGATAACAACACTAAGAATTCTTGAAGTTGTATTTAATCTGAATTACATAAGCTATTACAAACCGCTTAAACCACAAATTTTTCAGCTTTTTTTAATGCCATTCAGCATAGAGAGTGCTGAGTTAAGTTAAGGCTCAAGGGTACATAATTAGTATTTATACCCATTATTTAAAATCTGGCAATACTTTAAATTAAGTAAATTCTCGCTGTATTTATACCCATTATTTAAAATCTGGCAATACTTTCAATTAAGTAAATTCTCGCTTGTTAAGTATTAGTTTTACAAACAAACTGGTATGTATGAAGTTCAGTTCCAAATCAGCCAGTCTTAATATTCGTAGAGTGAGCAGTCCTTACAACTTAAAAATCAGTATTTGAGCGAATATTAAGCAGTGTCTACTCTCCAAAAATAATTTCAAAACAAGCTGATTTTTCCACATAACGTGAAAAGTCATCAAAAACCTAACCCCCTTCCCGACGGCGGGAAGGGGGTAATTCAAAGTCTCTCTCCTAAAAGGAGAGAGAAATAGAAGTAAGCTTTTCCCGCCGTCGGGAAAAGTCAGAAAATAAGGGGTGCAAAATGTTAGATAACAAAAATAAAATGAATGAAAATCGCCTCATAAATCATGAAAATATCACGTAAATTTTTCGCTCATAAATTGCATCAATACCGTTTTTTATTAGCAGCAGTAATTTCTTTAGGAGGGTCATTTACACTAGCAATGCCTTCTCTGGCAGATGGTACAACGGCTGGTACTACTATCGACAACACTGCAACTGCTGAATATAATTACGTAAATAATTTGGGTGTAAATGTTCTTAATAAAACTACATCCAATACTGTAACAATAACTGTGGCAGAGACAGCAGGAATTACAGTGACTTCTCAAGGTATGACAGATACAACAGGTGGTAGTGTTGTATCTAACGATTTGCTGTACTACGATTTTTTGATTACTAATGTGGGCAATGATCCTACCCGTTTCTTTATTCCAGGTAAAGCTACTATTACAGGGTCAGCAACAGCTGGCGCAATCACCGCAGATTTAGATGGTAACGGCACATTTGAAACTACTATTCCTAACACTGGTTTTACCACTAGTTCCATTCCTGTCAGTGGATTTGTTAAAGTACGTGTTCCTGTCACAGTTAATCTTTTAGCAACACCGGGTTCTGTTATCTCCGTCTTACTAGGTGATACAGGCCCTAACGATAACAGTAATACTACCCAAAATCAACCTGATAGTCCTGATGGCTCAAACGCTACGGAAGTCCGCACCGTTGATAATTTAGATGGAACAGCAGGAGAAACAGCAGGCATACCGTTGAATGGAGAACGAGAAGCTAGTGCTATACAAACAACTACTATCTCTGCGACTCCACAGGCTTTTGCTAAAGTTTTAAAAGTTCGTTCTGGGTATTCAGATTCCGGTACACCCAACAATCTAAGTGATGATAAGTTGACCTACGATTTGAGTCTAAAAATTGATTCCACAAGTCCCACAGGTAGTACAGGATTAACTCCCGCAAATTTGGTAGGTACTAATATCAATGTAGATGGGCTGATTGGTCCGAAGATTTTGGTATCTGATGCTATTCCTGTAAATACTCACTTAGCAAGCGTAGTTACTCCTCCTACAGGTTGGAGTGTTGTTTACACTGTCACACCTACACTAGTGACGGCGAATAATGCTCTTTGGACTACTATTGTCCCCGTTGATTTAACGTTGGTAACTCGTATTGGATTTGTGAAATCTGGCACTCTCACCGCAGGTACAACAGTGAATGGGTTGTCCTTCCAAGTAGTGACAAATGGCGTTCTAACTTCTACCGCTACAATTTCTAATATTGCTCAAAGCTTTGGTCAAACTCAAGGTGATGCACTCAATCAGCTAGTTTATGATGAGTCAGGCGACCAAAGCCCTAGCAACTTTAATGATGATGGTACTGTTGGTTCAAATGTTCCGAATAATGGGGTAGCAAATGTTGCTACTCAAGGGGCAGATACTAGTAATAACAACACAGGTCAAGGGCCCGGAGGTGAAGTTAATACCTTTACGATGACTGCCCAAACCTCGATTTTGAATGGGCCGCACCTGTTTCCTAACGCTGTGGGAGCAACTGATAATAATAATGATTTTTCAAACCAATCAGCGATCGTTCCCCTCTATCTGCCGCCAGGATCTACCATTGATCCTGCTCCTGTGGGCTTCTTGAATACTATACTAAACCCCGATCCAACTCTGTTGAGTAATGTTTTACTAATACCAGTTACCCCAACCAATACAAGTGACCTACCATCAGGTACAACTGTAACCTTGACCTCTGGAGTCAGTGTTGCCACTTACACATACAATGGCACTGTGTTCACCTTGACTTCTGGCTTAGGAATTGTCCTACCAACCCTCAATAATTTGCCAGTTGATTACACCGTAACTGTAGATTTACCAGCAGGAACGCCTCTATCAACAGATACGGGTAAAGCTTTTCCTGTGACAATTCGAGCTTTTGTGGATAGTAATAATGATGGAGCCTTTAACTCTGGAGAATCTTACAATAATACAGTTGACCAAGTTTACACAGGTTTCTTGAAACTTGTAAAAGAATCTCGGATTTTACAAGGAAGTGGCTCTGCTGTTGCTGTGAATGATAGCACTTTTAGTACAACAGTGAAAAAGCCTGGTGTAGGCAATATTATTGAGTATCGCATTACTTATACTAATATTTCATCAGTTCCCATCGGCTCAAATAACGCTACTCTGAATGCAACTGGAATCATTATTACTGAAAATGGTAATTCCACTAATAATAACTGGGCGAAAGACAATGATAACAATGGAAAAGTAGATACCAGCCACGTGTTTAGTACTGCAATTGATTCTGCCGGGATTGTAACTTATCTAAATTTGGGAGTAGCAGTAACGGATGCGATAGGCGTTGATATCACCACTTATCTAGACACAATTCCTGGGCCACTTCAACCTGGACAGTCTGGAACATTTACTTTCCAACGTAAGGTCAACTAAGTTATTTGATCAGGACTTACGTAAACAATAGCAGAAACCCTTATTTTCCCGTAGGGGCAATACCCTGCCTTAAGCCCTCTGGGTTCAGGGGTGACGCTCGAAGACTCGCTCTAAGCGAAGCCATGCCGCAGGCTTTACGCTACGCTATCGCAATCGACGGGAACCGCCATCGCGCAGCGTCTCGTAGAGAAGACTGCGATCCACTCACCGCTTTGCGTCTACATGAATTGCCCCTACATTTCGTACCTGATGCATAAGTTCTATTATCTTATGTAACTCTCTTAAATTTTGAATTCTTTAATTGGTTCTTTACGAACTTTTTTAGATAGTGAACAACCGCTATATTAAAATGTAGGGTGCATTATGGCAAGCTAAAACACTGAGATTAGTTTTTTTCATAGTTTCAATGCCCTAATTTAACTCTATTTAATTTTTAATTATTAATCATCTTTATATTCTCATGTAAAAGATAGTTTTAAGCACAATACCCTTGGGTTAGTTGATACTCCTTAAGTCTCCTTAAAAAAGAAGGAATTAGAGCAATTTTAAATACATGACTAAACTTCCGTGTTCGCTTCTCTACATAACTGTTTTCAATTAGATAACATTGGGGCTAACTTTGGAGAAGATGCTATTTCCCCCTCATTATGCAAATCTGCCAAAATCCCAATTGCTCAAATCCATTCAACTCTGATAGCAATAGATTTTGCGTGAGTTGCGGACAAAGCAACTTTGGCAAACTTCTAAGAAACCGTTACCGTGTATTGAGACTTTTAGGTGAAGGTGGATTTAGCAGAACCTATGCTACAGAAGATGTAGACAGACTAAACGCGCCTTGCGTCATCAAGCAATTTTTCCCACAATTTCAAGGAACAGGACAACGCACCAAAGCAGCAGAATTTTTTAAAGAAGAGGCTTTTCGGTTGTATGAACTGGGAGAAAATCATACCCAAATTCCCAGATTACTAGCTTACTTTGAACAAGGTGCTAGCTTGTATCTCGTACAAGAATTTATTCAAGGAAAGACTCTATTACAAGAAGTTCAGCAACAAATCTATGGTGAAGCACAAATTTGGGAACTTTTAGCTGATTTATTGCCAGTACTGGAATTCATTCATAATCATAATGTTATTCATCGGGATATCAAACCAGAAAATATTATCCGCCGTGCAAGTGATAAAAAACCCGTATTAATTGACTTTGGCGGTGCTAAACAGGTAACACAAACCAGTTTAGGAAGACAAGCGACAGTAATTTATACCCTTGGTTATGCTCCAACCGAACAAATGGCTGGATTTGCTTGCCATGGCAGCGATTTGTATGCTTTAGGTGTAACTTGCGTGCGTCTTTTAACTCGATGTTTGCCTTTGCAGGATGCTTCTGGACAGATTAATGACCCTATTTATGATGCCATGAACGCTAAGTGGTTGTGGCGCGAACGGTTACAAGAAAAAGCTATTACCATCAGCGACGACTTGGGGAAAATTTTAGATAAATTACTAAAACATTTACCTAGTGAAAGATATCAAACAGCAGTAGAAGTTATCAACGATTTGAAATTTGCAACATCGAACATTGAACCTGTTGCCCTTAAAATTGTTTCGATGTCTCCACTCATATTACCGCCACTACCACAAAAAGTAATAGTACCATTACCCCCCTTAGAATCCTTTGAATTTGACGTAGTGACAGTAGACACAGGTGGTAGAGAAGTAAACCGCATAAGTTGTAATGCAAACTTCTTTGCCGAAGAATTGGGTAAATCTGTCACATTAGAAATGGTATCGATTCCTGGCGGTACTTATATGATGGGTTCACCGGAGTGTGAAGGAGATGCTGACGAACGTCCTCGACATAAAGTTACCGTTGAACCATTTTTTATGGGGAAATTTCCCGTAACTCAAGCACAGTGGAGAATAGTAGCAGCTTTACCCAAAGTCAAACAAGCTTTAAATCCCCATCCGTCGAAATTCAAAGGTTTAGATAGACCAGTGGAAAATGTATCTTGGTATGAGGCTGTAGAATTCTGTCTCAGACTATCAGAAAAAACTGGACGCGACTATCGTTTACCGAGTGAAGCTGAATGGGAATATGCTTGTCGGGCTGGAACTACAACCTCCTTCCACTTTGGCGAAAGCATTACTTCTGAGTTAGTCAGTTGCACTATCGAACCAAAAAGCAAATTCCGTAAAGAAACAACAAACGTCGGTAGTTTTGAAGTCGCCAACGCCTTTGGATTGTACGATATGCACGGGCTAGTTTGGGAATGGTGCGCTGATTCATGGCACAACAATTACAGCGACGCACCCTCAGATGGAACACCTTGGGAAGTTGGCGGTGATATTAATCGCCGAGTGCTACGCGGTGGTTCTTGGAGTTTTAATGCAGAACTGTGTCGCAGCGCTAGCCGTAGCTGGAATGAGTCAGACGGTGGACTGAGGGTTTGTGGCTTTAGAGTAGTATTTTCTGTAGAGGAGATTATTTAGCAATTTAATTCAAAGGCTGTAGTAATTATGAAAGACAAAATTGAGAAAGGTGACATAGTACTTATTAATAAAAGTGGAGAATATCAGAATAAACTAGGTGAAGTAAGTGAGATTGATTACAATATTTTCTTCGTCAAAATAGTGCTAGTAAAGTTAGATAATCAAGAAGAAGCCTTTGAAGAAAAATATTTACAATTACAAACGAAAAAACCGAGTATTGAAGAAGTCATTGTATCAGTAGACAAAATTATAGAACTAGTTGCTCAGATTTATCACTTACCGACAAAAGAGAAAGTAGAATTACCCAATCGGCTAAAATATCTTAAATTAGATATTCCTAAACTAGATAAGCAGTTGATTCTAAAAAACTTCGACAGTATAGATAAAATCCTCGCAGCAACAAGAGAAGCAGACTCATCAGCAATCTTTTGGCAGGAAATAGATTCTAATTTGGAGAAAATAAGTTGGTGGATTAGAACAAGCCTGTGAACCAAGAAGTCAAACGGCGAGAATAAATCAAACTATAGAACTCATATTTGATTTTTGAAAAAATCTAAGTATATGTAGGAGAGGCATTGCGTTGCAAACTCTCCCAAAGTTGTAGCAACTAACATTGTGTTAGGCGCATATTTTGGTAGAGCTTATAACTAGTAATATAACATGGATGCCTAATCCACCCTACTTAAGGTTGACTTGATAAATAGCTTTTAAGACAGTACTTCACTTTTTACCCTAAACTTATTAATAACTTATTAATATTAGAGGTAAAACTTATATTTTACCAAAGCCTAATTGTTAGGTTGAAGGCTAAAAAATTGGAAGTGGACATGATTAAACGTAACTATATTTTTATCGTTTTCTATGCTTAATGCCTTATTTCTCAGAGTTTATGCTCCATCTTGACCAGTGATATTTATTTTTAACCACTTACTTAATTTTGTATTTATAACTGTATGATTTAAATTTTGGTATTAGCTTTACCGTTACTTCATAGAAACTTTAAAAAAGAGTTATTTTAACTTTAAAAGGTAGTATTGTAGCTATAAGTCTTAAAGTTTTAGATTAATCAAGAGCGTTTTTTCAGATAAAATAAACTACAAACATAAGGAGCATCTATGCGTTTTTTTCAGTTTGCAGGGATTCTTAGTTGTACTACAGCAGCTTTTATGTCAATTACACCCATACAGGTAGAAGCTGCAACTTTTAAAGTGATATCTGGAGTCACCAGCATTGATCGTGACCATGAGGAGATTCTTAAAAGTATCGGGCTGCTCATAACAGGCACTAATAATACAGTTGCACCAATTCCCAGCAATTACTTAGTTGGCTTCAACATCGACTCAGATACTAACTTCACGTTTAGTGACGAGGGCGGTTTTACTCCGCTCTCAGGTACAATCGAGGGTACTGGTACTGTTACCTTCAATGATCAACTTACTGTTGGTAACTTATCAATTGGTCTGGCTCCGGGACGTACTGTCACAGGTGGCAGCGGATTTGTTTTAAGAGACACATTTTCTCTAAATACAATTTTGTTTGATTTGAGTATTACAGAACCTGTGGCATTTGATGGTCAAAATTTAACCATCCCTGATGTTAAATTGCTGGTTTCTCCAGAGTTTGCTAATATATTGCAAAAACCTGAATTGACAGGTTTGTTTGCTGGAACTGCACGAATTGATGCTGAAGTTGCTGCCGTACCCGAACCTGACAGTGTATTAGCAGTTTTGGCAGCAGGTGCAGCTCTCTTGGCAACAAGATTTTATACTCAAAAAATTAAATGCACTTGATATCTTGAAGCATTGCTAAATGCTTACTAACAGGTGCAAGGGTATTCGCAGCAATTAGCCCACTCGCGGCGACTGCTGGTAAACCAATGCCGGGAAATGTCGAGTCGCCACAGCACATCAGTCCTGTTAATGGTGTGCTGGGGCCAGGAAACATAGCAGTTCCAGCCGGAATTGCTGGGCCGTAGGAACCTTGATGACGGCGGAGATAACGTTCGTGAGTTAGAGGTGTACCAACAAGTGTGACTTCGCAACGAGAGCGAATATCTGGAATGATCCGCTGTAGCGCTTGCCACATTACTTCTGCACGCGATCGCTTTTTTTGGGCGTATTCTTGGTTCCTTCGATCCATTCCCTGCCAGATAGAGTATGGCTCATTACCAGGTGTATACACATGAATTACGTGCTTACCTGGTGGCGCTAAGGATGGATCGAGAATTGAAGGAATTGATATCACCACAACATTCTGAGGTGCTGTTATGCCCAATTCCCAGTTATTAACCACAATATAATGACACCGCAAATTTGACTGTAATCCTTGAGCATCAATGCCTAAATGTAGATGCATAAAGCTATCACACTCAGGTGTTGCCTGTCGTTTAGCGCGGTACTGTTTGGGTATTGCCTTTTCTGGTAGTAGCTTCAGTGTGTCCCAAACCGATGCATTAGAAATGACTGTCCGGCGTGCCCGAATTTCTTGGCGATCGCGCAGACGCACACCCACCGCGCGATTACCTTCTACAAGCACTTCTTCCACATGAGCGCCTAGAATCAACTTCCCGCCGTGACGCTTTAATCCTTGTACAAGGGTGTCAACTAAAGCACCACTACCACCAATGGGATATTCAAGTATTGCGTCTGGTCGATACCAATCCGCAAACATAAATCCTACCTCTGCGGCGCTAGTGCCATCTGCTGGCAATCCAGAAAGCAAGAAACACAGCAAATTAAGCCAATTTCGGGTAAACGGATCTTTAATAACCCCATCCATAATCCGGCTGAAGGGGCCCGTCAGCTTAATTATATTCGCCAGATGTTTTGTCAGAGATGGGATAAAGGGGCCGACAGTTCTAGCTGCACCAAAATCAAAGCGTAATGCGGCTGGTGGTATAGAAGTTGCTGCACTCGCGAATGGTTCCATAACGCGCTGGAGTTCCTGCCATTCGGCTACAGCATCATGTCCACGGAATTTCATCAGCACTTCACAAAATTGCTCGGCACCAACCGACGTGTCAAAATCGCCTTCTGGTAGACAACAACCCCAAGTATCATAGGTTACACATGGTAATTCCGAACCAATTGCATCTAATACTTGCCGCAGAGGGTTGGCAGAGGGGCTGTAAGACAGTCCAGAGTAGAGGGACGGGCCCGAGTCAAATTTGAAACCATTGCGCTCAAAAGCATGGGCAGCCCCTCCAGCAATGGAGTGACTTTCGCAGACTATCACATCAAAGCCATACCGTGCTAAAACAGCAGCACAACTCAAACCGCCAATACCGCTACCAATGACAACTACATCTGTAACTTGCATATATGTTTGCAACAATAAATTAAAACAGTTAGGGAAACTTGGATAATATCATTCGCTCCTCCATCCATAAACCGCTCTAATTAGTTAATCTCATCATAAACGATGGAGATTAAACCACCAGTGCTGCCTTCTTCAGATTAAAGGCTTAATTCAGACAGACTAATGAGAAACTTAAACTAGTACCTGAGTTTACTCAAGCCAAAGTCAAATTTTTTACTCAGCGTTAGAGACTAGAGAAGAAAGACAGGGAGAAAAATAATAACTCTTCATGACTAACGACTAACGACTAATGACTAATAACTAACTCATATTGGAGAGAAGAATTTGAAAAATCCGCAATTGGGAAATTGGCAAAGCACAGTTTTAGGAATTGTGTTAGCAACACTAGTGATTTTTGGACTAAATTCCTTTATCATTATTAACCCAGGACAAGCAGGAGTGATCAGCATCTTGGGTAAAGCGAGAGATGGGGCATTATTGGAAGGGATTCATGTGAAACCGCCTTTTATCTCAGTGATAGATGTGTATGATTTGACGGTGCAAAAATTTGAAGTGCCAGCAGAGAGTTCTACTAAGGATTTGCAAAATTTATCTGCGAGATTTGCGATCAACTTTCGCCTCGATCCTATAAAGGTAGTTGAAGTTAGAAGGAAACAAGGAACCTTAGAAAATATTGTATCGAAAATCATTGCACCCCAGACCCAAGAAGCATTTAAAATTGCAGCCGCCAGAAGAACAGTAGAAGAAGCAATTACCAAAAGAAGTGAGTTGAAAGAAGACTTTGATCAAGCGTTAGGCGATCGCTTAGACAAATATGGGATAATTGTGTTAGATACTAGCGTAGTTGATTTAGCATTCTCACCAGAATTTGCCAGAGCAGTGGAAGAAAAACAAATTGCTGAACAACGGGCGCAAAGAGCCGTTTATGTAGCACGGGAAGCAGAACAAGAAGCACAAGCAGATGTGAATCGAGCCAAAGGTAGGGCAGAAGCTCAAAGACTCTTAGCAGAGACACTCAAAGCCCAAGGAGGACAGTTAGTTCTGCAAAAAGAAGCAATTGAAGCTTGGAAGACTGGCGGCGCTCAGATGCCTAAAGTCCTCGTGATGGGTAGTGACTCAAAAAGCGGTGTTCCCTTCATATTTAACCTTGGAAATGTTCAAAATCAACCTTAATTCGAGTAAATAATATTTAGATAAGTTGGGCTAGTATAGGAGCGCGAAAATAAACATACCATTTCAAATAATGCAAGTCTGTTAACTTTTAACACTTCGACTCCTTTCGACTGCGCTCAAGGCAAGTCGCTCAGTGTGAACTTTTAACTTCCGCCTTGCGGCACTAGTCCCAACTTCAATACAAGAGAAAAACCAACAACACAATAATCGAAGTTTATGTCAACCCCCAATCATCAGAATCTCACCGCAGAAGAAGCGAAAAAATTACTGCATAAATTCAACTGTCTAGATATTGCGCCTGTCCTCAAGCCATCAGAAAAATCAGTAATTCGTAGTGCCTTAATTTTGATCGCCAAACTTGCTGATTATCAAATTTTAGGAATCTGTGCTGATACAGCAGAAGAAGGAATACTTGCCATGAAGACTTATTCTCTGGCTTTGGGTTATGAACCACCAGACAATTTACTGACTCCTGTTGGCCCAGTTTATATCAAATTAAATGGAAAAAATGGCTTATGTTATCTTGATTCTTATGCTGGACATCATCGTGGCGTATTAGTGTCTTGTCAGTCTTACCAGGAAGACGGAATCAACGAAATGTATGGACATCTACCCTTGGATTTATTTCTATAGAATTCAGCGAATGTAGGTAGGGTATTTGCCTTACCTACTAACTAACGATCAATGAAAAATTACTAAAAATTATGAGTATTATTACACTACAATCAATCAAAAAAGACTTTGGTATCAAAGAAATTTTAAAAGATGCCAGCTTTAGCCTTGATGCTACCGATAAAGTTGGCTTAATTGGTACTAATGGTTCTGGCAAATCAACCCTATTAAAAATGATTGCCGGGTTAGAATCGATTGATAGCGGTCAGATTTTAGTTAACTCTGGTTCTAAAATTATCTACTTACCCCAACAGCCAGATTTAGATGAGAATCACACAGTTTTAGAGCAAGTTTTCGCCGACAGTGGCGAACACATGGCTTTGGTGCGTGAGTATGAAGAACTCTCGGATAAATTGGCTCACTATCCAGATGATAGCCAACTGATGTCTCGCCTTTCTGTGGTGATGCAACGGATGGATACGACTGGTGCTTGGGAATTAGAAACTAATGCTAAAATCATCCTCACTAAATTAGGAATTTCTGACTTTGACGCCAAAATAGGCACTTTGTCTGGAGGCTATCGTAAGCGTATTGCTTTAGCATCAGCGTTGCTAGCAGAACCAGATGTTTTGCTCATGGATGAACCGACAAACCATCTTGATGCTCTTTCTGTAGAATGGTTACAAAGTTATTTAAATCGCTATCGCGGCGCACTTTTTCTGATCACCCACGATCGCTACTTTTTGGATCGCGTTACCAATCGGATCGTTGAAATTGACAGAGGCGACATTTACACCTATACAGGTAACTATTCATATTACCTGGAAAAGAAAGCCTTAGCTGAAGAATCTGCTGTCAGTAGTCAACGTAAACACCAAGGCTTGTTGCGCCGCGAGTTGGAATGGCTCAAAAAAGGGCCAAAAGCCAGAAGTACCAAGCAAAAAGCTAGAATTGACCGCGCTCATGCTCTGCGAGATACTGAATTTAAACAAGTTCAGGGGAAAGTTGATATTTCTACAGTTGGTCGTCGCATTGGTAAAAAGGTTATTGAATTAGATAACATTTCTAAGGCATACAATGGCCGCACTCTCATCAATAATTTTACCTACGAATTTAGTCCAGAAGACCGCATCGGCATTATTGGCGCTAACGGTGCTGGTAAATCCACTTTAATGGATATTATTACTGGTCAGATTAAACCAGATTCCGGCATTGCAGAAATTGGAACAACAATTCACATCGGTTATTTTGACCAACATTCGGAAGAATTGCTCACAGCCTTAAACGAAAATCAGCGCGTGATTGACTACATCAAAGAAGAAGGAGAGTTTATCAAAATTACCGATGGTACTCAAATTACTGCTTCTCAAATGTTAGAGCGGTTTTTGTTTCCTGGTAATCAACAGTATGCCCCAATTAATAAACTTTCTGGTGGTGAAAAACGCCGTTTATTTCTGTTGCGCGTTTTGATGAGTGCGCCTAATGTCTTGATTTTAGATGAACCGACAAATGATTTAGATGTTCAGACATTGGCAGTACTAGAGGATTATTTAGAAGATTTTGTCGGGTGTGTAATTGTAGTTTCTCACGATCGCTACTTTCTCGATCGCACCATCGACACAGTATTTTCTTTTGAGTCAGGCGGGAATCTCCGGCAATATCCAGGTAATTACTCGATTTATCTGGATTATAAGAAGGCTGAAGAAGCACAGCAACAGGCTGCTAACACTAAGGAGAAGCCCAAAAATGCCGAAGTCCAAAATGGTGCGGCTTCACCCAAGGATGGAGAGAATACAAAGCGACGTAGGTTATCCAACTGGGAAAAAAAGGAATTTGAGCAGTTAGAAGGTAAAATTGCCCAGTTAGAGGCCCAGAAAGCAGAAACCGAGAAAACACTAGCAAATGTCTCACCGGGGAATTATAGCCAAGTGCAGAAACTCTATGATCATGTCGAATCGCTCAAGCAAGCGATCGATGTGGCGACTGAACGCTGGTTAGAATTGGCAGAGATGGAGTCTTAATTATTCTTATAAGTTGTTTGAAAAGTTGCAAATCTTACCAAAAAACTCCTCTCCAAACCTATCCCCACAGGGAGAGATGTTAATAGCAATACTTTTCAAACATCCTCTAACATTCTTTTAAGTAATCAGCCCTTTAATAGAGATAGGCGATCGCTACAAACATCCTTTCGCTAGATATGATTAACCAAGTATCTTCCTAAAATTAAATAGCATCGTTAGGAAATAAATGTCATGACCTAAAGCTAAACTGAACTAAGTAAATCCATAACTATAGCAATACCAGTGTGTTAAAAATTGCATATAAATTTGGAAATTACTTATTTGAGTACCATTATTTATTGCTTTCTGGACAACCAACTACCCGAATGTGACACATAAATTTTTTAGCATGGGAGCCGTGGTTGACAAGGCAAAGCAAGCAGTTAGCGTTAGTGCAACCTCTCGTAGAGAAGCCAAGCCGGACTGCACCCTAGATTTGATGGATAAGAACAAACAGTAAATGAAGTGTGTAACCGTTGTGCAGTAGCAAATGCAGAATTTCGGTCATTTCAAATGTGTTTAAAAGATTGATGCAATTATTCAGCATAGGCAACTACATCAGTAGTTTGGAGTAAAAAAAGTAAAGGCAAAGGAGTAAAAATCATGAACAGTTCATCGATCCGTCCCTTAGCTGTCGTGACGGGTGCCTCCAGTGGCATCGGTTACGAACTTGCCAAACAATTTGCCCAAAACGGCTTTGATCTGTTAATTACGTCTACTGGCTCGAGCATCAATGAGGCGGCTGTTGCCTTTAAAGAATTGGGTGCTCAGGTCGAGACGGTGCAAGCCGATCTCGCTACTTATGACGGAGTTGAGATGCTTTACGACAGGATTAAGGCGATCGGGCAACCCGTAGATGCGATCGCCATCAACGCAGGTGTTGGTGTTGGCGGCGAGTTTACCAAGACCGATTTACACGAAGAACTCAATTTGATTGAGCTAAACGTCGCGTCAACGGTTCATCTTGCCAAACGAGTCGTGAAAGACATGGTTGATCGCAAGAAGGGCAGAATTCTCTTTACCTCATCGATCGTTTCCCAGATGCCCAGTCCATTCCAGGCAGTTTATGCGGCATCCAAGGCATTCGTACACTCCTTCTCAGAGGCAATCCGCAACGAATTGAAGGACACGGGCGTTACTGTCACCGCGCTCATGCCCGGAGCTACAGAAACCAACTTTTTCCACCGAGCAGGGCTGGACGACACGAAAGTGGGTTCGGACAAAAAGGATGATCCCGCCGAAGTTGCCAAGCAAGGCTTTGAGGCTTTGATGGCAGGTAAGGATAGTGTACTTGCAGAATCACTTAAGACGAAGATTGAGGGCACTATCAGCCAATTATTGCCTGATACAGTCACTGCTGAAATGAACCGCAAGCTCAATGAACCCGGATCAGCTAAGTAAGCTGTGTTCCGCTTCCAACCAACACTTAACGATCGCGGCACTAAGGTGAAAGTTGTTATGGAATACAACCCACCGGGTGGACTGATCACAGATGCGATTGCCAAACTCTTTGGCGAAGCACCCGAACAGCAGCTAGGAGATCAGGACTTACGCTGCTTCAAGATGCTGATGGAAACGGGCGAGATTGCGACAACAGAAGGTCAACCAAGGGGAAAAGGATAAATATTCAAACCGATTTCATGTTGTCTACATGGTTTCAACGATTACAGCTATATCCCGATTCTCGCTGAAATAGCAGGACGCAAAAAATCAACACAGTCTTAGTAGATAGATTTCGGATTTTACAAACAACTTAACTTTGGAGACTCAAGCGATGAAAGCAGTTTGTTGGGAAGGTACAAACAAGGTGGAAGTTGAAACCGTACCCGATCCCAAAATCATTAATCCGCGTGATGCGATCATCAAAATCACCTCAACAGCGATTTGCGGCTCTGATTTGCACCTGTACGACGGCTTCAACCCCACCATGAAACCGGGCGACATCTTGGGGCATGAATTCATGGGAGAGATCGTTGAACTAGGCAGTGCTTTTAAAAATGGAAATATCCATAACAAAGGTAAAGCCCTTGCCATTGGCGATCGCGTCGTTGTCCCCTTTACGATTTCCTGCGGATCATGTTTCTTTTGCAACCGGGATTTATGGTCGCTGTGCGATAATTCCAACCCCAACGCTTGGATGGCGGAGCAAATGATGGGTCATTCCCCATCGGGTCTTTACGGCTACTCCCATTTGACTGGCGGCTATGCTGGAGGTCAAGCGGAATATGCCCGCGTTCCCTTTGCCGATGTCGGGTTATTCAAGATTCCCGATGGACTGGCAGATGAACAAGTCCTGTTTTTCACTGATATTTTCCCTACTGGTTATATGGCAGCAGAAAATTGTGACATTCAACCAGGAGATACGGTTGCGATTTGGGGTTGCGGCCCAGTTGGGCAGTTTGCGATCAGAAGTGCCTTCATGCTCGGTGCTGGGCGCGTTATTGCGATTGATCGTGTTCCCGAACGGCTCCAGATGGCAAAAGACGGTGGAGCAGAAGTTTTGAACTATGAAGAAATCGAGGTGGGTGAAGCTCTTAAAGAAATGACCGGGGGTCTAGGCCCCGATTCGGTAATGGATGCGGTGGGAATGGAAGCTCACGGCATGGGTTTAGAAGGCTTTTATGACAAGGCGAAGCAAGCGGTACGAATGGAAACTGATCGACCTAATGTATTACGTCAAGCGATCGTTGCTTGTCGTAAAGGCGGCACGGTGTCGGTTCCCGGTGTTTACACGGGCTTTGTAGACAAGATACCAATGGGTGCTTTCATGAACAAAGGCTTAACCATGAAAACAGGACAGACGCACGTCCATCGCTATTTGCAGACGCTACTTGATCACGTTCAAAACGGCGATATTGACCCCTCGTTCGTAATCACCCATAGTCTGCCGCTAGAGCAAGCCCCACACGCCTACGAAATCTTCAAACACAAGAAAGACAACTGCATCAAGGTCGTACTCAAGCCGGGTCAAGCTGCTTAAAATCCAATACAGTTCAGTTAAGCAATTTTTTGCTTCTCTTTCTTCTCTCTGTGTCGCGCCAGTTGCTACCCTGCCTTAACGCTAAGAGCGTAGCTTGCTTCCCCGTAGGGGTACAAGTCTCTTAACCGCAAGGGCGCATTGGCTTTTCTGCGCCTCTGCGGTTAGTAAAAAAATTGATCCCCTCGTGGAGCGATCGCTTGACGATAATGCTGTTGCTGCAACTGTAACTGATGAAGGAGACAAAGGCGGCGGTGCAGACGGACTCGAATCAGACGCAGCAGGATACATTTACGCGACAAATTACGAACACAATGCGATCTTGCGTCGCCGCTTTGGAGGAGAGTGGGAAACAGTGGTGCATGACCCCCGCTTGCTGTGGCCGGATACTTGTACGTCACAGCGAACCAGTTGCACCGTCAGGCGAAATACCTACAAAGTAGAGATTTGCGCCAAAAACCCTACGCGCTCTTCCGTGTTAGCATTGATGCTCAACCTGTTCTGCTGCGATGATCATCGTTGATGGAGGAGTCTGAACAATGAAAAGTTCTCAAAGAGAAGTTTATGAAGTTGCAAGTTTCTACGGACAGTGAAGAAAGCAGAAGGTTACAATGAGTAGGTATTCACTTAAATGTGAGAACTTGCAGACAAAAGATAAATCAAACATCCAAAACTTTCCTTATTAACAGTTAGCAAATGTACTGGGAAGTGATAACCAGTCTAGCTAAAAATCATACTTGATACTTTTGGAATAATCGTCACTACAAACAGAGGAGATAACATCTCGTGCCTGAACAGAACCAAGTCAACGAAAATACCAAAAATGAGGATCTCGCGTCATATCGAGAAGGCGCGGGTGACTCTCTTACGACAAACCAAGGTGTAAAAGTTAGCGATACCGATAATTCCCTAAAAGTGGGATCGCGCGGGCCCTCACTGCGTGATGATTTCCATTTCCAAGAAAAGCTTACCCATTTTGATCGGGAAAGAATACCAGAGCGGGTGGTTCATGCAAGAGGCTCTGGAGCGCATGGCTATTTCCAGCCTTACGAATCATTGGCGGAGTATACAAAAGCAAAATTCTTACAAGACCCGTCAGTAAAAACGCCTGTATTTGTGCGCTTTTCTACAGTTGTTGGCTTTCGCGGTTCGGCTGATACTGTCCGCGACGTGCGAGGTTTTGCCGTTAAGTTCTACACAGAAGATGGCAACTACGATCTAGTCGGCAACAATATTCCCGTTTTCTTTATTCAAGACGCGATTAAGTTTCCCGATCTAGTTCACGCGATTAAACCAGAACCGCACAATGAAATGCCCCAAGCAGCGGCAGCCCACGATAATTTTTGGGATTTTATATCTCTGACTTCCGAAGCTATGCACATGATTATGTGGGTATTGAGCGATCGCACTTTGCCTCGCAGCTTTCGGATGATGCAAGGTTTTGGCATTCACACTTTTCGATTTGTCAACGAGCAAGGAAAATCTCATTTTGTAAAATTCCACTGGAAACCATTGCTGGGCGTGCATTCAATGGTATTTGACGAAACCCAAAAGATTGGGGGTAAAGACCCAGATTTCAATCGCCGCGATTTGTGGTCAGCAATCGAGATGGGCGATTACCCGGAATACGAGCTGGGCGTACAAATTATTTCCGAAGAAGACGAGTTCAAATTCGACTTCGATATTCTTGACCCGACTAAGGTTATCCCTGAAGAACTCGTACCCGTGCGTCCAGTTGGGAAAATGGTTCTCAACCGCAACCCCGATAATTTCTTTGCCGAAACTGAACAAGTAGCTTTCCAACCGAACAATCTAGTCCCCGGTATTGACTTCAGCAACGATCCCTTGTTGCAAGGTCGATTGATGTCTTATCACGACACGCAACTTCATCGCTTGGGTAGTCCTAATTTTACAGAGTTACCAATTAATAAATCTCTGTGTCCGTTCCACAACAATCAACGTGACGGTAGAATGCAGATGCAGATTCCCACCAGCCGCGTTAACTACTATCCCAATTCTCTGGGTGGCGGACAGCCTGCACCTTCGGAAAGCGAAGGTTTCGTGCATTATCCAGATCGTGTAGAAGGACACAAAATCCGCGAACGCAGCCCTAGCTTTAAAGACCATTTTACTCAAGCAACTTTGTTCTGGAATAGTCTCTCTATGCCAGAGAAAGAACACGTGGTGCAAGCGACTCATTTTGAGCTTGGCAAAGTGGAAGATAAAGGCGTGCGCGAGCGCATGGTGAATTTGTTTAATCATGTAGATCACGAGTTAGCCAAAAAAGTTGCAATGGGTATCGGCATCCCCGCACCTACCCAATCGGTGAGCGAGAACCACGGCAAAAGTTCTGCTGCTCTGAGTCAGGAAAACACTACCAAAACAGCTAAAGGTCGCAAAGTGGCAATTCTAGCGGCTGATGGGGTGAATGCCGAGCAGGTAATGGCAATTAAAACTGCATTGAAAGAGGCTGGATCGCAAGCGGAGATTGTATCGAAATTCAAGGGTACGATTAAGAGCGCGGACGGTCAAGAAATCATGGTTGATAAAACCTTCTTGACAAGTGCCTCTGTGCTGTTTGATGCGATCTACATTGCCGGCGGTGCCGGGAGTAGCGAAGCTTTGCAGATGCAAGGAGATGCCATTCACTTTATTAACGAAGCGTTTAAGCACTGCAAGCCAATTGCTGCGATCGCTGAAGGCGTAGAGTTGTTGAAAAACTCAAATATTAAAGGAGTAACAATCTCTGATAGCTCCATGCAAAACGACAAAGGAGTTGTAACAGCGAAAACTGCATCTGACCTCAACGAGTTCGCCAAATCATTTATTGAAGCGATCGCCCAACATCGTTTCTGGATGCGGGAACAAAAAGATCAAGTTCCAGCATAATTAGCCGCTAAACTCGATCGGTCAATCTGTGGAGGAGATTAGCTCCTCCATAGAGTTTAGAAGATTGCTAGAGAAATTCAGTCTCAGGAGTATCGCGTTAATGCTTTGAGTGCTTTATGCGTCTACACACTCCCCAATTAACTGAAGCGGTTTCTCTGGTGATGGGAGCGGTCTAACTCCTGCCTTCTTGCATTAACACAAATCTCTCCCTGTCTTGAACTAAAGTTCAAGTCTGTCCCTCTTTGAGTCGGAGAGGGACAGGTTTTGCGTAGTAAAACCAGGGAGAGGTTTTTTGATTCGACTAACTAGGCGAACATGATATGAGTCGTTGAACTCATGTTGCATTATTAATTAGATACCGAAAAATTACCGATATAACCTGAAAAATTTAGGAGACAAAATTGCTAGTTATGCTGAACCGAAACGCAGTTTAATTGAGGCAAGCTAGCTATAGCAGCATCTCAAAGGAGTAATTTTATGTCTCGTCAAAAACGTACATCTCGCATTTTAGAAAAAGCTCAGTTAAGATCAGCCGGACTGAAATCGATTGTTCCAAGCATCAAATTTGATGAAAATTATAGTCTGGAAAAACTGATTGAGTTAATTGAGCAGTTACGTAACAAACTTGATGTTTATAATACTGCTCTGTCTGTAGTTGACTCTTCTAAAACTGAAATTGAAGAAATGGAAAAAAACTTGAGTCAGCTTTCTGAGAAGATGCTGATGGTAGTTGCAATCAAGTACGGCAAAGATAGCAGTGAGTATGAGATGGCGGGTGGTGTTCGCAATAGCGATCGCATCCGCAAAATTAGGTCTAGCCGTTTGAAAAATGTTGCAGAACAAGCATTAGATGAGAATGTTAAAACTGCATAGAAGGTCTTAAAAGTGGGATAGTAGGGTGTGTTATGCTGTTAGGCTAACACACCGTTTTTATGATCTATTACTGCGTTGTAATATTATTTACCACCAAATAATAATTTGCCTGTGTCTTTCAGCAGTTGGTCTCGCGCATCACCTTGTGTGTCACCCACCTTTGCTACTGTAGTCGCAACATTGCCATATGTTGACTCCAGGAACTCATTTACACTACCAGTTCCGCCGACCACTGCCATTGAATCAGCATCACTCAGTTCTTCAAACAAATCGTCTTGCAAATCAGCAATTTTTGTAATCATAAATACCTTATCAAGTAATTAAAATTAGTGTTCACTTAGTAAAGTTTATAGCTTTGAAAAAATCAGTGACAACTAACCATAGTTGGTTGACAAACATCAAAAAGCTTGATATTAGCCCTTGATGCCCTCGCCTGTTGTGTTGGAATGAACGCTCAAGAGTGTTCACAATCTAGAGAACAAGCATTAGATAAATATGTCAAGCATCACGACTGGTAAGGCAATTAGGAAAGGCAAATTGGGCGTTAGCACGCTAGCAAAATCAGCACATAATACAATAGCTAGCATCCATCAAAAGCTATTCATGCCGCAAAATAACCAAACCGCCGTCGAATTCCGCGATGTCACTTTTAGCCGCAATCATCGCCCATTGGTGTCAAATCTCAATTTCACCATTCACCAAGGAGAAGCACTGGTATTACTTGGGCGCAGTGGTAGCGGCAAAACTACAACAATGAAGTTAATTAATCGCCTATTTACACCTACACAAGGCGAAGTTTTATTTGATGGTATTCCCACAACTCAATGGGATGAAATTAAACTGCGGCGAAAAATTGGTTACGTCATTCAAGAAATTGGTTTATTTCCCCATTTCACTGTTGAACGCAATGTGGGTTTAGTCCCGTCTTTAGAAGGTTGGCAACCTAAACAAATAAAAACGCGGGTTCATGAGTTGTTGCAATTAGTAGGCTTAGAACCAGCACAATTCGCTGGGCGTTACCCGCATGAACTTTCGGGAGGACAAAGGCAAAGAGTCGGTGTAGCCAGGGCGTTAGCGGCAGATCCGCCTGTGTTGTTGATGGATGAACCCTTTGGCGCACTCGATCCAATTACGCGCTTAGAACTACAACAAGAGTTTCGGCATTTGCAGCAAGAGTTAGGCAAAACAGTTGTTTTCGTCACCCACGATATTCAAGAAGCCTTTGTCTTAGCATCGAGAATTGGTTTAATGTATGGCGGAGAATTGGTAGTATTGGGGACGACAGATGAATTTATGCGATCGCAACACCCAGAAAGCCTTGCCTTTCTCCAATGTCTGCGTTCTTTGTAAAATACTTTATGAAAAATTTCTTCCTGGTTAAGTATGCTCCAGAAATTCTTCAGCATACTTTAGAACACTTATTTTTGGTAGGCATTGCGATCGCAATTGCCATACTTATAGGCATTCCATTAGGTATTTTAATTACACGTAAAACCTATCTCCGCCAACCAATTCTCGGCATAGCGAATATTTTGCAAACTATTCCTAGTTTGGCGCTGTTTGGCTTACTCATTCCTGTTCCGATAATTGGTGGAATTGGCGCAGTACCAGCAATTTTTGCCCTGATTGTATATTCTTTGCTGCCGATAATTCGTAACACTTACACAGGTATTACTAGCGTAGATCCAGCGATTCGAGAAGCTGGGAGAGGTATGGGGATGACAGATAGACAATTATTATTACAAGTTGAGATTCCCTTAGCAATGGGAGTAATTTTAGCAGGAGTGCGAGTCGCAACGGTAATTGCCATTGGTATTGCAACTATTGCAGCAGCAATTGGGGCTGGTGGTTTAGGAGTGTTTATTTTTCGCGGCATATCAGTAGTGAACGATCAGTTAATTTTAGCTGGTGCAGTTCCGGCTGCGGCAATTGCATTACTGGCTGATTTTGCAATTGGCTGGATGGAAAATAAATTAAAAATTAAAAGTTAATGAAAAGATTTTTGACATTTTGCTTTTTAACTTTTGCTGTCTTACTCTTAATCGCTGGCTGCACGCCGAATTCAAATAATAGTAGCGGTGGTAATATTATCGTTGCTTCCAAAGATTTTACCGAACAAGATATTTTAGGTGAACTGTTAGCACAGCAAATTGAGGCGACAACTAATTTAAAAGTAGATCGTCGTCCCCGCCTGGGTGGTTCTTTTGTTTGTCATAATGCGATTACTGCTGGCAAAATTGATGCATATATTGAGTATACAGGCACAGCTTTTACTGGAATCTTAAAGCAAAAAGCAGTTAATGATCCCAAAGAAGTTTATGAAAAATTAAAACAAGCATACTCCCAGCAATTCAATCTGGAAGTGATGCCAAGCTTAGGTTTTGAAAACACTTTTGCGATGATTGTCCGGGGTGATGATGCCAAGCGCTACAATATTCAAACTCTCTCCCAAGCTACTCAATATACACCGCAGTGGCGCGGCGGTTTCGGCTATGAGTTTTTAGAACGGGAAGATGGTTTTCCAGGATTAGCGAAAGCTTACGATTTGCGTTTTGCTAAATCTCCTCAAATCATGGACTTGGGTTTGATATATCGTGCTTTGATTCAAAAACAAGTAGATATGGTGGCGGGTAATTCCACTGACGGACAGATTTCTCGCTTAGGTTTAGTTGTCTTAAAAGATGATAAACATTATTTTCCTCCTTACGAAACTGTACCAATTGTCCGCCAAGAAACATTAAAAAAATATCCCGAATTAAGAACAGCGATCGCTTCACTTGCTGGAAAGATTTCGGCAGATGAAATGCGACAGTTAAATTATTTAGTTGAGGGGGAATTACGTGATATTAAAGATGTTGTCCAGGAGTTTCGCAAATCGAAGGGATTAGGTTAATTTCAAGGATAGCCACATTAAGGTGTTATGGTGTTATACAGAATCATTCGGCCTATCTACCTGCTGCGGGATCTTATGCGGAAGCGTTCTGCATAAGAATTGTTAAGCCCTGCTGCATGTCCTTCAC